>JBGVLO010000046.1:0-117423 GCA_045124315.1 Lachnospiraceae bacterium | reverse complement strand
TCATATGTATGCTCAAATTATTGATGATACAGTTGGTAATACCTTAGTTTCAGCTTCTACACTTGAGAAAGATGTAAAAGCTGCATTAGAAAAGACTAATGACGTTGCTGCAGCAGCATATGTTGGAAAAGTAATCGCTGAGAAGGCAAAAGCAAAGGGAATTAACACAGTAGTATTCGATAGAGGAGGATTCATCTATCAGGGTAAAGTTAAGGCTTTAGCAGATGCAGCAAGAGAAGCAGGTCTAGAATTCTAAGCAAGGAGGAGAATACATGAAACGTACAATCGTTGATGCTAGTCAGTTAGAATTAGAAGATAACGTTGTAACCATTAAGCGTGTAACAAAAGTAGTAAAAGGTGGACGTAACATGAGATTTACTGCTTTAGTAGTTGTTGGTGACAAGAACGGACACGTAGGTGCAGGTTTAGGTAAAGCAGCTGAAATTCCTGAAGCTATCCGCAAAGGAAAAGAAGATGCTATTAAGAGTATGATCGAGTTACCAATGGATGAAAATGGTAGTGTACCACATGACTTTATTGGTAAGTTCGGAAGTGCAGAAGTATTGTTGAAGAAGTCCCCAGAAGGTACTGGAATTATCGCTGGTGGTCCAGCTCGTTCCGTTTTGGAATTGGCAGGATTTAAGAATATCCGTACAAAGTCATTGGGTTCTAATAATAAGCAGAATGTTGTTCTTGCAACAATCGAAGGTTTGAAAAACTTAAAGACTCCAGAGGAAGTTGCAAAGCTTCGTGGAATCTCAGTTGATCAGTTGTTTAATTAGAATAGTAACCGGTCACGTTGCGTGCTCTGATGTGTTTGCGTCAGGGAACGCACGTAATCAGCTGCTTTGTGCAGCAGATTGATAGTAGTATGCAATCAGGTATGCAGAAAAGAGGTTTAAAATGGCAAATAAGTTAAAAATTACATTAGTAAAATCACCAATTGGTGCAATTCCTAAGCAGAAGGCTACAATTGAAGCTTTAGGTCTTAAGAAAATGCATAAAACAGTTGAATTACCTGATAACGATGCTGTTAGAGGTATGGTTTGGCATGTAAGACATTTAGTTAAAGTAGAAGAAATCTAATCGTTAGGAGGTGCACGTAATGAATTTATCAGAATTAAGACCTGCAGAAGGTTCAAAGCATAGCGACAATTTCAGAAGAGGCCGTGGACATGGTTCAGGAAATGGTAAGACTGCTGGTAAGGGACATAAGGGTCAGAAGGCTCGTTCTGGAGCACCAAGACCAGGTTTCGAAGGTGGACAGATGCCTTTGTATAGAAGATTGCCTAAGAGAGGTTTCACTTGCAGAAATTCAAAGGAAATCGTTGCAATCAATGTTGACGTATTAAATCGTTTTGAGGATGGAACTGTTGTTACAGTTGAGACACTACTTGATGCTGGTGTGATCAAAAATCCTAAGGACGGAGTAAAAATTCTTGGAAATGGAGAGTTAACTAAGAAGCTTGATGTTCAGGTTGATGCTTTTAGTGCTTCAGCTGTAGAGAAAATTCAGGCTCTTGGTGGAAAAGCAGAGGTGAAATAGTATGTTAAAAAAATTCCGCGATGCTTTAAAAATTAAAGATATTAGGAATAAAATCATATACACCTTTTTTGCACTCATAATTGTTAGAATTGGTTGTCAGTTACCAGTTCCAGGAGTTAGTAGCTCATATTTTGTAAAATGGTTTGAAGAGCAAAGTGCATTGAGTTTCTTTAATGCAATGACTGGTGGATCTTTTTCCACCATGTCAATCTTTGCTCTTAGCATTACCCCATACATTACTTCTTCGATCATTATGCAATTGTTAACAATTGCGATTCCTAGTTTAGAGGAATTACAGAAAGATGGAGAAGAAGGTAGAAAGAAAATAAATGAGTGGACACGTTATGTGGCAGTTATGCTTTCTATCTTAGAAAGTGCTGCAATGGCAATAGGATTTGGAAATACTGGATATTTCGAGAATGGTTTGAGCCTTTCTGCAGTAATTATCAGTGTAGTATCCTTAACAGCCGGTGCAACATTCTTAATGTGGTTAGGTGAAAGAATTACAGAAAAAGGTGTTGGAAATGGTATATCAATTATCTTATTAATTAATATTCTTTCCAGAATACCTGAAGACTTATTAAGTCTTTACAATAAGTTCGTACTTGGTGCAACAAGTCCTGCTGGAAAAGTAACAGCTGCAGTTGTTATTGTGGCAATCTTAGTTGTTATGGTATTATTTATTGTTCTTTTATCGGATGCAGAAAGAAGAATTTCTGTTCAGTATGCGAAAAAGTTACAGGGAAGAAAGATGGTTGGAGGTCAGTCTTCACACATTCCATTGAAAGTAAATACTGCAGGTGTAATTCCTGTAATCTTTGCTGGATCTTTGTTATCTTTCCCAATTGTAATTTCTAGTTTCTTTGGAATTACACCTGCATCTGGAGCAGATGCTACTTTATGGCAGAAGATTTTGAAAGTTTGTAACCAGAATGACTGGTGCAACGTCAAAAACATTTATGAATTTAAATATACACTTGGTTTAGTAGTTTATATTGCGTTGATCATTTTCTTTGCTTATTTCTATACATCTGTTACCTTCAATCCGATTGAAGTAGCAAATAACATGAAGAAGCAAGGTGGTTTCATTCCTGGTATTCGTCCTGGAAAGCCAACTACAGACTACCTGACTGGTGTGTTAAATTATGTAATTTTTATCGGTGCTGTAGGACTGACAATTGTTGCAGTTTTACCAATTATTTTCTCAGGTGCTTTCGGAGCAAATGTTTCCTTTGGTGGAACTTCGTTAATCATTATCGTTGGTGTAGTACTTGAGACAATCAAACAGATTGAATCACAAATGATCGTTCGTTCATACAGAGGATTTTTGAGTGAATAGTTGCCGATTGTATATAGCTGTAGTTGCGTGCAACTGCAGCTATTTGTGTTTATGCAGGTATTCTGGGGTCAAAATAGCGCAAATCGTACAATATGCACATATGCAGCCGCAGATCCTGAATTGTTACAAAATTAATTAAGAAATGGAGAAAATATTATGAAAATTATCATGTTAGGAGCTCCTGGTGCTGGAAAAGGCACACAGGCAAAGAAGATCGCAGAAAAATATTCGATTCCTCATATTTCTACGGGAGATATTTTTAGAGCAAATATTAAAGAAGGAACTGAGTTAGGAAAGAAAGCAAAAGAATACATGGATAAGGGTGCATTGGTTCCGGATGAATTAGTATGTGACCTTGTTGTGGATCGTATTTCTCAGGATGATGCAAAGAATGGATATGTATTAGATGGTTTCCCAAGAACCATTCCTCAGGCAGAAGCGTTAGACGCAGCTTTAGAGAAGATCAGTGAAAAAGTGGATTATGCCATAGATGTAGATGTTCCAGATGATAATATCATCAACAGAATGTCAGGAAGAAGAGCTTGTGTGGCATGTGGGGGAACTTATCACATCGAATTTAACCCAACTAAGACAGAGGGGATCTGTGATGCATGTGGAGGAAAACTAATTTTAAGAGATGACGATCAGCCAGAAACAGTAAAGAATCGTTTAAAAGTATATCATGAGCAGACACAGCCATTGATTGATTACTACACAAAGAAGAATATCTTGAAATCCGTTGACGGAACACAGGATATGGCTAAGGTATTTGCGGATATCGTAGGGATTTTAGAGGTGTAATCATGTCTGGCATTTCAATTAAATCTGCAAAAGAGATTGAGAAAATGAAAGAGGCAGGACGCATTCTCTCAATTGTGCATGATGAATTAGAACAGTTTATCAGGCCGGGAATTTCTACCTGGGATATAGACAAAAAAGGCTATGATTTGATTAAAAGTTTTGGTTGTGAACCATCCTTTTTAAATTATAATGGCTATCCTGCTTCCATTTGTGTTTCTATAGATGATGAGGTTGTGCACGGAATACCAAGTAAAAATCATATATTACATGAAGGAAATATTGTTAGTCTTGATGCCGGAGTCATATATGAAGGTTTTCATTCGGATGCAGCAAGAACACATGCGGTTGGACAGATTTCAGATGAGGCACAGCGTTTGATTGACGTGACAAAACAGAGTTTTTTTGAAGGAATTCAATTTGCGAAAGTAGGAAACTATTTGCATGACATATCAGAGGCGATACAAAAATATGTGGAAAAGAATGGATTTTCTGTAGTTCGGGATTTGGTTGGTCATGGAATAGGTAAAAATCTTCATGAAGAACCGGAAATACCAAATTATAAAGTAAGAGGCCGTGGTCCGAAGCTGGTACCTGGTATGACACTTGCTATAGAGCCTATGGTGAATGCAGGAGGATTTGATGTTTGGTGGCTGGAAGATGATTGGACCGTTGTTACGCAGGATGGATCTTTGTCTGCTCATTACGAAAATACAGTTTTGATCACTGAAGATGAGCCGGTTATCTTATCTTTGAGAGCATAGAAGGTGTATAAAAATGAGTAAGTACGAGGCAGGAGATTTGGTTTGTTCCGTTGCAGGACATGATAAAAATGAACTTTATATTGTATATGAAGTTCAGAAGAATTGGGTTTCTCTAGTAGATGGAAAGTATAAGCTGGTGACTAAGCCTAAAATGAAAAAATGCAAACATGTAGAACGAATCAAAAAAAAGGTCATGGAAATAAAACCAGAAGAAACAACGGATCTTCAAATAAAACATTGTTTGAAGGTATTACGAAAGAGCCTGTAATTAGTACAGGTTAAGACAGAACAGAAATTCCATGAGCACAAACATTGAAAATATATGTATTGTGATGGACGCTACAGAGATGTATGCGAAGCAGAGTAGTATAAATTTCAAAACAAAATATTGTTATAAAACAGGAGGAATAAAAATGTCAAAAGCAGATGTTGTAGAAATAGAAGGAACAGTAGTGGAGAAGCTTCCAAATGCCATGTTTAAGGTAGAGTTAGAGAATGGTCATATTGTGTTAGCTCACATTAGTGGTAAGTTAAGAATGAACTTTATTCGTATTTTACCAGGTGATAAGGTAACATTGGAGTTATCTCCATATGATTTATCAAAAGGAAGAATTATTTGGAGAGATAAGTAATCCGATAATATCCAATATGAAAATATCATGAGATAAATTCTATTAGGATATGTAAGGGGAACTGTGATTGGAGAGAACTATTTATATAGAAGAAATAGGATTCTCAATACAGTTCCTTTTTTGATGTACCGGCAGTTTGCTATGTTAAAGTGTGCTTAGAAAGTTGAAGTGGATTTGTCCGCTATGTTTTAAGATGAAATCGTTATTGGACAAAGGGAATCTGTGAATAGGAATTACTTATATATATAACAAAAAAAATAGAAAAATTTGGCTTGCAATTTAAAATTAAGTATGCTAAAATAGCAAATGGACTTTGTGAAAGGAGAGATTACGGTGAAAGTAAGATCATCAGTAAAACCGATTTGCGAAAAATGCAAAATCATTAAAAGAAAAGGCAGAGTTAGAGTAATCTG
Organism: Lachnospiraceae bacterium; assembly: GCA_045124315.1. Taxonomy (GTDB): domain Bacteria; phylum Bacillota; class Clostridia; order Lachnospirales; family Lachnospiraceae; genus CAG-411. Next base: position 111,931 of record JBGVLO010000046.1, on the reverse strand, counting down.
CGAAAATCCTAGACACAAACAAAGACAAGGTTAATATTTTGAGAGGCCAGTTTCACATAGAAGCGTTGCAACTTTGTGATTTGTGGTTTCAACTTATATAAATTGTTTTTGCTTTTTGTGTTACAATGCCAAACATGGCAGTACAGAAATGTACGAAATTGTGATACTGTGGACAGTTTGATTCACTGTAGCGAGGAGTTGTCATTTTCAACTCTTTGCCATTAAGAATTTTAAAATCAGGTCTATTCTTAATGCATGGTTTAAAGCGGCTGAAACAATAAATAGGTTGTTCTATTTATTGTAGAATCATTAATTCGCGTGAGCGAAAGTTAACTATTATTATTACAACAATTATGGAGGTTATTGCACATGGCTCGTATCAGTGGTGTAGATTTACCAAGAGAAAAACGTGTAGAAATAGGTCTTACCTATGTGTATGGTATCGGTAGAGTAAGTTCTAACCGTATCCTTGCAGAAGCAAATGTTAATCCAGACACTCGTGTTAAGGATTTGACAGATGAAGAAGTTGCAAGAATTCGTGACGTTATTGATGCTTCACAGACAGTAGAAGGTGATTTGCGTAGAGAAATTGCTTTGAACATCAAGAGATTACAGGAAATCGGATGCTATAGAGGAATCCGTCATAGAAAGGGTCTTCCAGTTCGTGGACAGAAGACAAAGACAAACGCTAGAACAAGAAAAGGTCCTAAGCGTACAGTAGCTAACAAGAAGAAATAATTCATAAATTAGTAGAGAAATTTTATTAAATCCATAGGAGGGTTTGTCAATGGCTAAGAAAATAGCAAAAAAAGTGACAAAAAAACGTGTTAAGAAAAACGTTGATCGTGGACAAGCACATATTCAGTCATCTTTTAATAATACAATCGTTACACTGACAGATGCAGAAGGTAATGCACTTTCTTGGGCAAGTGCAGGTGGATTAGGTTTCAGAGGTTCTAGAAAGTCTACTCCTTATGCAGCACAGATGGCAGCAGAGACTGCAGCAAAGGCTGCAATTCCTCACGGTTTGAAATCTGTTGAAGTTATGGTTAAGGGTCCAGGTTCAGGAAGAGAAGCAGCAATTCGTGCACTTCAGGCTTGCGGAATCGAAGTAACAAGTATCAAGGATGTTACTCCAGTACCACACAACGGATGTAGACCACCAAAACGTAGACGTGTCTAGTATAGAATTAGGAGGTAAAAAAGATGGCAGTAGATAGAACCCCAGTGCTTAAGAGATGTAGATCTTTAGGAATCGATCCTCAGGTGTTAGGAATCGATAAGAAGTCTAACAGAAGCGTAAGATCTGGTAGAAAAGTAAGTGAGTACGGCTTACAGTTAAGAGAAAAGCAGAAAGCTAAGTTTATTTATGGTGTATTAGAAAAACCATTTAGAAATATGTTCGCTAAGGCTCAGAAAGTTAGAACTGGTACAACTGGTGAAAACTTAATGATCCTTCTTGAGTTAAGACTTGACAATGTTATCTTCAGAATGGGATATGGAAGAACTAGAAAAGAAGCTAGACAGATTGTTGATCATAAGCATGTGCTTGTAAATGGTAAGGTTGTAAATATTCCTTCTTATCAGGTAAAAGCTGGAGATACAATTGAAATCGCTGAGAAGTATAAGAGTATGCAGAGATATAAGGATATCTTAGAAGTTACTGATAGCAGATTAGTTCCTGCATGGTTAGATGCAAATCATGAGACATTAACTGGTACAGTTAAGGAACTTCCTACAAGAGATCAGATTGATGTTCCTGTAAATGAAATGCTTATTGTCGAGTTGTATTCAAAATAATAATAGAGTTTTTTGCTTTTCTTTCCTCTTTAGGAAAGGAAAAGCATGGACTTTATCGTTGTATGAACGCTTGATAACAGCAGAGTATAACCCAAAAGGAGGGTCCAGAAGTGTTTGATTTTGAAAAACCTAATATTGAGATTGCAGAAATTTCGGAAGATAAGAGATATGGACGTTTTGTAGTAGAACCCCTTGAGAGAGGCTATGGTACAACTTTGGGTAATTCTTTAAGAAGAATTATGCTTTCGTCGTTGCCAGGTACAGCAGTTAGCCAGGTTAAAATTGAAGGTGTTGTACATGAATTCAGTTCTATTCCGGGTGTAAAGGAAGATGTAACTGAAATTATCATGAACATCAAGAATTTAGCTATCAAAAATACAAGTGATTCTAACGAACCTAAAACTGCATACATTGAGTTCGAGGGCGAAGGTGTAGTAACTGCTGGAGATATTCAGGTAGACCCTGATATTGAAATTTTAAACCCTGATTTAGTAATTGCAACTTTGAGCGGTGACAAGAATTGTAAGTTATCAGCAGAATTGACTATTACAAGAGGAAGAGGATATGTAAGTTCTGATAAGAATAAGAGTGAAGAATATCCTTTGGGAACAATTGCAATTGACTCTATCTATACACCAGTTGAGAGAGTAAACCTTGCAGTTGAGAATACTCGTGTAGGTCAGATTACTGATTATGATAAGCTTACATTAGATGTATTCACAAATGGAACTTTGGAACCAGACGAAGCAGTTAGTTTGGCTGCAAAGGTACTTAGTGAGCATTTGAAATCTTTTATTGATCTTTCTGAGAATGCTAAGGCAGTTGAAGTTATGATTGAGAAAGAAGTAAGTACTACAGCTAAGGTTCTTGATATGAGCATTGATGAATTGGAACTTTCTGTTCGTTCATATAACTGTTTGAAGAGAGCAGGTATTAATACAGTTGAGGAATTAACCAACAAAACTTCAGAAGATATGATGAAGGTTCGTAACTTAGGACGTAAGTCTTTAGAAGAGGTACTTGCTAAGTTAAAAGAACTTGGATTATCTTTAAATGTTGGAGACGAATAAAATTACATGAAACGTTGTTATAAATTTAGGAGGTAAGCAAATGGCAGGCTATAGAAAACTTGGCAGAACTTCAAGTCAGAGAAAAGCTTTGCTTAGAAATCAGGTAACAAACTTACTTTACAATGGTAAGATCGTTACAACTGAAGCTAAGGCAAAAGAAATCCGTCGTATCGCTGAAAGCATTATTGCTTTAGGTGTAAGAGAGAAAGATAACTTTGAGACTGTAACTGTAAAGTCTACTGTTGCAAAGAGAGACGAGAACGGTGTTAAGGTTACAGAAGAGAAGACTACAAAAGATGGTAAGAGAAAATATCAGGTAGTTGTTCGTGAAACAATCGACAAGGAAATCAAGAAAGAGAACCCAAGTCGTATTCATGCAAGAAGACAGATGAACAAGATGCTTTACACAGTAACTGAGACAACTCAGGGTGCTGGTAAGAAGCGTGCTACAAAGACTGTAGATGTTGCTGATGTTGTATTCAACGAGTTAGCTCCAAAGTACGCAGATCGTAACGGTGGTTACACAAGAATCGTTAAGATTGGTCAGCGTAAGGGTGACGCAGCAATGGAAGTACTTATTGAGTTAGTATAATTTAGATAAGTGAGCCGTCGCTATTTGAGTGATCAGATAGCGGCGGTTTTTCTTTACAAATGTTTATGCATGCTATAAAATTAAAAAAGTGTGGGAAAATCCAATTCAAAGAGAATGAAAATGTGCATAGGTGGTGAAACGATTGATCAAAGCAAAAGATTTAGTATATGAATATATAAGAAGAGATGAAGAAGGAAATGTAGAAGAGATTCAAAGGGCATTGGATCAAGTAAATGTCACAGTGGAACCGGGGAGTTTTGTAGCAGTTTTAGGGCACAATGGTTCTGGAAAATCTACCTTTGCAAAACATTTAAATGCTTTATTATCACCAACTGAAGGGCAGATTTATATTGATGGAAAAGACAGTTCGGACATGGAGAAATTATGGGAAATTCGTAGTGCTACCGGAATGGTCTTTCAAAATCCGGACAATCAGATTATATCTAATATTGTAGAAGAGGACGTGGGATTTGGACCGGAAAACATGGGGGTTCCTACAAAGGATATTTGGAAACGAGTGGAAGAAAGCCTAAAGGCTGTGGGAATGTATAAATATAGAAAACAGTCTCCAAATAGACTTTCCGGAGGTCAGAAACAAAGGGTTGCCATAGCGGGAGTTATGGCCATGCATACCAAATGTATTGTTTTGGACGAACCAACTGCTATGCTGGATCCGGTAGGAAGAAAAGAAGTATTGGAGACTGTACACCGATTAAATAAAGAGGAGAAGATTACTGTCATCCTGATTACACATTATATGGAAGAGGTTGTGGATGCAGATTATGTATATATTATGGACCATGGAAAAGTTGTGATGAAAGGTAACCCACAGGACATCTTTCGTCAGGTCGATGAGTTAAAGAAATACAGACTCTGTGTACCTCAGGTTACAGAGCTTGCACATGAGCTTCGAAAAGAAGGAATGCAGTTACCGGAAGTTCTTTTGAGTGAAGAGGAGCTGGTAAAGTATTTATATGAAATATTGTAACTGTTCAGGTATCATTGGGGTCAAAATACCTTTTGACCCCAGCATCATGTCATTTACTTAAGCATTGAACTTTTATGAGGGGGGTGGCCTGGCGAATATATCTTCCAAAAACCCGCTCTTGCTTGGACGGGGGCCTAGCGGTACTACGGTGTTACAGCACAGAGGGTGTTATTCGAAAAATGCCAGATATAGAAGTTACCACAAAACAATACAGAACAGGAGGTGAAGCCAGTGTCGATCATATTGGATCATGTTAGTTTTCAGCATCAGGATGAAAAGGGAACGGATAGCTATACCTTAAGGGACATCAATTTGTCCATATCAGATGGGGAGTTTATTGGAGTGATCGGTCATACTGGATCCGGAAAATCTACATTCCTGCAGTTATTAAATGGATTGGAGACAGCTACAGAAGGCACCATTTATTTTAATGGACAAGATATCTACGATGAGGATTTTGACAAAAAAGCGTTGCGGGGAAAGGTTGGATTTGTCTTTCAGTATCCGGAACATCAGCTTTTTGAGAGTACCGTAATAAAAGATATTAAGTTTGGACCAAAGAATTTAGGGTTGCCTAAGCTTGAAGTGGATTTGCGTAGTTTCCAGGCTTTTAAGGATGTTGGTTTGCCCGAGGAAATTTTGGATGCCTCTCCATTTGAACTGTCAGGAGGGCAAAAACGAAAAGTAGCCATAGCTGGGGTTCTTGCAATGGAGCCGGAAGTGTTGATTTTGGACGAGCCCACAGCTGGACTTGATCCGGCTGGAAGAGAGGAGATACTTGCCCTTATAAAAAAATTGCACGAGGAAAAGAAATGTACCATTATCTTAGTTTCCCATTCTATGGAGGACGTGGCGAATTACGTGGAACGAGTACTTGTAATACACGATGGAGAACTTCGTATGGACGGAGCACCAAGAGAAATCTTTGAACGGGAAGAGGAATTAAATGAGTTTGGTCTGGCAATTCCAAAGGTTACAAGTGTATTGCGAAAATTAAAGAAACTTGGTATTGATATTGACACTTCTGCGATTACAGTAAAAGAAGCAAAAGAGGCTATTATCAATAGTTATTCCAAACGAATGGGATAGTGGAATATTGTTACCAGGTAGAAAGGAAATAAGATGATTCGAGACATTACCATTGGTCAGTATTATACCAAGGATTCTATCATTCACAGATTAGATGCACGGACAAAAATATTTGGGACCTTTATCTATATTGTGTCTATGTTTTGTTTTCACCGATATATTGGTTTTTTGTTTTGTGGACTCCTTTTGCTGCTAATACTCAAATTGGCGCAGATACCGGTGAAACATGTGGTTAAGGGACTTAAGCCTATTGCGGTGCTTCTTATATTTACATTGTTTCTCAATGTTTTATTTTCCACTGGAACACCGCTGTTTCATTGGGGATTGATTAATATAACTATAGAAGGTATTATGAAAGCTGTGTTTATGGGCATCCGTTTGTGTTTTCTTGTATTGGGTGCGTCTATTCTCACCTTTACAACGACCCCAAATCAGCTTACAGACGGTTTGGAAAAAATGTTTGGCGGATTAAACCGACTTCATGTTCCGGTGCATGAAATTGCCATGATGATGTCCATCGCCTTGCGCTTTATCCCGATACTGTTAGAAGAGACCGATAAGATCATGAAGGCACAAATGGCAAGAGGTGCTGATTTTGAATCTGGTGGGATGATGAAGAGAATAAAGAGTCTGGTACCATTGTTAGTGCCGTTGTTTGTGGCAGCTTTTCGAAGAGCCAATGATCTTGCGCTTGCCATGGAAGCAAGATGCTACCGTGGGGGTAATGGCAGAACAAAGATGAAACCACTGGTTTATGAAAAAAGTGATTATGTGGGTTATGGAATCTTGCTTATATATTTGCTTTTCGTAATCGTTGCGACCCGTTTGATACCTGTAGTGTGGTGGGGATTTGTTGTTAGCTAATTATTTTGGTGCTTTATGAAGAACCGGGAGGAACGGATACGTTGGTATTTTGTTACGGATCACAGGTTTTCTGGGATCGGTTAAGGTACTTTACAATGACTGAGTGATAACAGGCTTCACCATTAACAAAAAACAAGAAAGGGTAGATGCATGAAACGAGTAAAATTAACAATTGCCTATGATGGTACTTCTTATCACGGATGGCAGATTCAGCCCAATGCTGTGACAGTGGAAGGGGTAATCAATGAAAAGTTGTCAGAACTTTGCCAGGAAGAAATAAAAGTCATTGGAGCCAGCAGAACGGACGCTGGTGTACATGCATATGGAAATGTTGCCGTATTTGATACCAACAGTTCCATTCCAGCGGAACGATTTCCGTTGGCATTAAATCGTATGTTACCTACCAATATTCGAGTGCAGAGTGGAATAGAAGTACCAGGGGATTTTCATCCAAGACATTGTGATAGCATAAAAACCTATCAGTATCATATTTTTAACAGTAGGATACCGATTCCTACCAACCGATTATACAGTTATCATTTCCACTGGGATTTAGACCTTGAGGCAATGAAACAGGCTGCACAATACTTCATTGGAGAGCATGACTTTAAAAGCTTTTGCTCTACTAAAACCCAGGTGCAGGACACCACAAGAACCATATACAGTCTGGAATTAGAACAGAAGGGAGAAGAAATTCTATTGACTATACGGGGAAATGGTTTTCTATACAATATGGTTCGTATTATAACAGGTACATTATTGCAAGTTGGTACAGGTCATTATAAGCCGGAACAGATAAAAGAAATGATTGATAGTAAAGATCGAACCAAAGCAGGAGCCTGTGCTCCAGCCCATGGGTTGTTTCTTGTAGGGATTGCATATCCGGAATTAGAAAAAACATTAAGTCAGAAGACGGAAAGAGAGGAAACATGTTAATATTAGATTTGATTGAAATTCTAAAGACACTTTTATTGGGAATTGTGGAAGGAATTACAGAGTGGTTGCCAATTAGTAGTACAGGACATTTAATATTGGTAAATGAATTTATTAAATTAAACCAAGACGAAGATTTTATGGAAATGTTTGACGTGGTCATTCAGTTGGGAGCAATTCTTGCAGTTGTTGTGCTGTATTGGAACAAGTTATGGCCGTTTCACAGAAAAAGAGCACCAAAGAAAAGCTGGTTTGTAAAAGAGGCTGAGGAAGGTGTAATGAAAAGTTTTCAGACATTCTGCAATAACTTTTGTTTTATGGATAAGATTGTTCTGTGGCTGAAGATTGTTGTAGCTTGTCTGCCTGCGATCGTGGTTGGATTGCCGTTTGACGACTGGTTGGATGCCCACTTGATGAATGCATATGTGGTTGCCTGTATGTTAATTTTGTATGGTATCATTTTTATCATATTAGAGATGAAGAACAAAGGAAAAGATCCTCAAATTACAGCATTAAAGGATGTGACCTTTCAGACTGCATTGTTTATAGGATTGTTCCAGTTGTTATCCTTGGTTCCAGGAACTTCCCGTTCCGGTTCTACTATTATTGGTGCAATGTTATTGGGAGTATCAAGAGAAGTGGCTGCAGAGTTTACCTTCTTCCTGGGAATTCCGGTTATGTTTGGTGCCAGTGCCTTGAAGCTTGTAAAACACGGATTTGCATTTACCGGTGATGAGTTGATCGTGTTGCTCATTGGAATGGTGACTGCTTTTGTAGTTTCCATAGTTTCTATTAAGTTCCTTATGGGATATATTAAGAAACATGACTTTAAGGTCTTTGGTTGGTATCGTATTGTATTAGGTGCCATGGTATTGTTGTACTTTGCCTTATAAAAATGAGAATGCATGAAATAGCAGATTTTCTATTATACATGTGCCCTGATTAGAAGAAAATCAGGGCACATGTATTAAAAAAAGAACACAATAGGTAAAAATTACCATAATGGTATTAAATGGTTAATAAAAGAGCGCAAAAGCATAAAGCCTTGATTTATAAGGGATTGCCCGCATTTTTAAAAAGAAAAAATGGCGAATTTTGTCGAAACGACAAAACTTTGCTAAGAAAAAAAGATGTGTTAAAATAAAAGGGCTGCATAAACCAAAAAGGCTGTTAAGATGGAAAGGATGAGTATTTGTGAAATCACATTTGTTATTTTTTGACATTGATGGTACTTTGTTGGATGAAAGAACAGGTAAAATTTCCAATGGAACCAAAGAAGCTGTAAAAGAAGCAAGAAAAAATGGCCATCTTGCATTTTTGAACACAGGTAGAAGTTATGCAGAATTGGATCCAAAGGTTATGGAAGTTGGATTTGATGGAGTTGTTTGTGGGTGTGGAACTTATGTTACATACAAGGGCAAGAATTTAGTGAAAGAGAATATAGAGGGAGAGAAGGCAAAGAAGATAATTTCATTGATAACCTCTTGTAAAATAGACGCATTATTGGAAGGGGAAGAATATTTTTATGTATCTAAGAAAACTTCCAATGAGAAATTACTTCTGGTGAAAAAGTTTTTTGGAGAAGAAGTCAATCAAAAGAGTCGTTTCTGGGAGGAAAAAAATCCGGAATTTCAGAAAATGAGTATATGGTTGAACGAGGATAGTGATTTCGAAGAGTTTCATAAGGCATTGAAACAGGAATTTATGTTTATAAAACGAGCTTCTGATTTTTATGAAGTAATACCAAAAGGATATAGCAAAGCCACAGGAATAGAGTTGCTGGTGGAGCATTTAGGTATGGAAAAAGAACACACCGTTGCCATTGGCGATAGTGCCAATGATCTGGCAATGTTGGAATGTGCAGGAATTAGTGTAGCGATGGGAAATAGCAAGCCTGCAGTAAAAGAACAGGTTAGTTTTGTTACAAAAAATGTAGAAGATGAAGGGGTTGCCCACGCATTAGCCCATTTAGGTTTCGTATAAGAATAGGAGAATGGAAATGAGTAAATATACAAAGCAGGATATTATTGATATGGTGGAAGAGGAAGATGTAGAGTTTATTCGTCTTCAGTTTGTGGATATATATGGTACCTTGAAAAATTTGGCGGTGACTACTAGTCAGCTTGAGAAAGTATTAAACAATGATTGTATGTTTGACGGAGCAGCCTTAGAAGGATATATGGCAAAGGACATGAGAGAGTTGTTTTTAAAACCACAGTTGGATACTTTTACGATTTTTCCATGGAGACCACAGCAGGGGAAAGTTGCAAGATTGTTGTGTGATGTGGTATACGAAGATGGAACTCCTTTTGAAGATGATTCTAGATATGTATTGCAGAAAGTGCTGGATGAAGCCAAAGAGATGGGATATGAATTTATCGTACAACCAAATTGTGAGTTTTTCTTATTTGATACCACAGAGAACGGAGAACCTACCGTAACTACTCAGGAGAAGGGCGAATTTTACGACATTGGACCGATCGATCAGGGACAGAATGCCAGAAGAGAAGCGGTATTGTTCTTAGAAGATATGGATTTTGAAGTAGAGTCCTCTTATCATGCATCAGAAGTGGCACAGCATGGAATTGGTTTTTCGGCAGATACAGCCATGAATACAGCCAACAACATTGTGACATTCAAGATGGTAGTCAGAATTGTTGCCAAGCGTCATGGAGTACATGCTACATTTATGCCAAAGCCTAGAAGAGACTTGCAGGGTTCTGCCATGAAGCTTGCTTTTGCTTTGACAAAAGATGGAAAGAATGTATTTGAGGATGAAAATGATCCAAATAACATTAGTGATACGGCAAGATCCTTTATGGCAGGTTTGCTTTCCCATATGGAAGGGATGACATTGATCAACAATCCAATTGTAAATTCATACAAACGGTTTGTACCGGGATATAATGCGCCATTAAAAATCAGCTGTTCTCTACATGACAGGGATGCTATGATTCGTATGAACTGCAAGAAAAAAAGTGGTGTAAAAATAGAGTTTAGAAACCCAGATTCTGCTTCTAATCCATATTTAGTGTTAGCCGTATGTCTTGCAGCAGGATTAGATGGAATTAAAAGAAACCTTTCTGCACCGGATATGGATGATCAGCAGACAATATATAGTGACAAGACTATGCCAAAGACTTTGGAAGATGCCATTAAGGCATTTGAGAAGGATTTCTATTTACAGAATGTCCTAGGAGAGCATATATCAAAAAGTTATATCGAAGCAAAAAAAGAAGAATGGAACCGCTATTGTGAGGAAGTAACAAAGTGGGAAGTAGATAAATATCTCAATCGAATTTAAGTAATAGAAAAAGGAGGTGGGCTTTGGTTGCAGATTATTGTTGTTTTTCCAAAGATACAGGATGCCAAGAATATTATGAATGCCATTGTAAAACAGGGATTTGATGTTGTTCTGGCAACTACAACTGGAGCCCAGGCGATCAGTAAGGCAAATGAATTGGACGGAGGGTTGATCATTTCCGGATACAAATTGATGGATATGTATTATGCGGATTTGTACGAATATTTGCCAAAAGGATTCGAACTTCTATTAATGGCTTCAAAAGCTAAATTAGACAACTGTTACAATAATAGTATTGTCTGCGTGGAAATGCCTCTTCGCATGAGAGAGCTCATCGAAACTTTGAATATGATTTCCTATCGATATGAGAAGCAAAAGAAAAAGAAAAAAAAGTTGGAACGCAAAGCGGCAGACAAAGCAATTATAGAGCGTGCAAAGTCAGTATTAATGGAACGAAATCATATGTCAGAGGAGGAAGCCCATTATTATCTGCAAAAGACCAGTATGGATGCAGGAACTGCATTGGTGGAAGTGGCAGAGATGGTATTGAGCATGCAGGATATAATATGATACCCGGGAAAAAGGTCTGATATCATGATATAAGAAAAAGAGAAACAGGCAGGTCCTACAAAGGATCTGCCTGTTTTTGTACTATAGGAAAGTGCGTCTCCTATGTGCAGTAGATTTTACTACATCAGTGCCAGGATTTGCGTCGTCTTCTTTTGCAGATTTCTTCGATCAGAGAAGTGTAAACCAGTGCCCTCAGAACATTAGGTTCTTCCCGGGACCCCCAAGGTTTCGGAGGTGGCGGGCAAAAAGGTGAGCCACAGGGCTGGGTACAAGTAGGAAGATGTGGATGGAAGGTATTGTGGATGGCGCTGGAATGGATGTAGGAGGAACTTAATCGGTTGGAAATTTCATCGTATATCTGGTCTCCCAGACAGTGAAAGCTTATTTTGTCCGGATAAGCATCGTGGAGAAAGCTTCCGGGATAATCTAATTGTTCACAGGCAGACTGGATGGTCTGTTTCATAATTGGGAGTGCTTCCGGTATCATAGAAGAGAGATGATTTTTTAGCGTGGTTGTGAGGGGTTCATCTGGTAATTGTACAGTGGTAAGTTCGTGGGTATCTGGTGCGAAAAAAACATATCCGGGTTCCTGGTTATAAGGCTCCATGAAAAACCTCCTATAAATTGATAAAGTGATGACATCCTTGTGGCATACGCAGGTGCCTGACAGTTGTGTGTACAGGAATTTCGTAGAAATCTGTGCATAGTAACAATTGCAAATTGTTACAGTTATTAAATTGTATGCAATTTGCATGGAAATGTTCCCAAGGTCTTGCTATTCCTTAGAGAGTGGTGTTAAAATATGGGGTGACCTATGTAGAAAAGTAGAGTAACTGAGAGGATATCCTATGAGTGAAAAGATAAAAGATACGATGCAAGAGTTATTTAATATAGATTTGATAGAGGCAGTACTCAGTAATTCCGTGAAAAAAGATGGGATTACAAAGATTAAGATCCGTCCGTTGTTGTTAAAAGATACGCTAAAATTCCAGGTGACGAAATACATTGGAAAACAGGTGTTTCACGAGAATCTGGATAAGGAGCAATTGTTAGAGCAGGCAGGACAATGGTTTGCTTCGGAACAAGTACAATTTAAGCAGGCGCAGATTAAAACAAAGTTTGAAGAAGCAACGGTTTTAGTGAGTAAAAAGGGAAAAGCAACCATTAAACGAAAGAAAAAAGTGGCTGCTCCACAGGAATTTAAGATGGATCTTTCCCATAACCGTGTGAAAAACTATATATTAAAAGAGGAAATTCCTGTTCCGTTCTTAATCGATCTTGGGGTTATGAACAAAGATGGAACTATTGTCAGAAGCCGTTATGACAAATTCAAGCAGATCAATCGTTTCCTGGAATTTATTGAAGATGTATTACCGGTTTTACCAAAAGAGGAAGAAGTTTCCATTTTAGATTTTGGATGTGGGAAATCCTATCTGACATTTGCCATGTATTACTATCTTCATGAATTAAAGGGATACCGGGTACGAATTATTGGGTTGGATTTGAAAAAGGATGTTATTCGAAAGTGCAACAGTCTCAGTGAAAAATATGGTTATGACAATTTAGTATTTTTAGAAGGAGACATTGCAGATTATGAGGGAATGACCAGTGTGGATATGGTAGTCACTCTTCATGCCTGTGATACAGCTACAGATTATGCGCTATACAAAGCAATCAAATGGAATGCAAAAGTGATTTTATCCGTTCCATGTTGCCAGCATGAGATGAATAAAGAGTTACAACCCAAAGGCTGGGATTCTATTTTTCAGTATGGAATTATAAAAGAGAGAAGTGCAGCTTTGTTTACGGATGCACAGAGAGCGAATCTTTTGGAAAGTCAGGGCTATAAGACTCAAATATTAGAATTTATCGATATGGAGCATACTCCTAAGAACCTGCTGATCAGGGGCATCAATCAAAACAATGGTTTTTCTAAGAAGAAATGGGAAGAATATGAGCAGATGGCAAACATTCTTCATTGTGACATTACTTTGGGAAAACTTCTCAGAGAACAATAAAATAACAGAAAAGGGTGCAGAATATGAAGCATGTATATAGAGTATTAATTTTCCTCTTAGTTTTCCTTGGTTCGGTTACTGCTTTCAGCGGCACAATGAAGGAAACAAAGGGGGCAGGAAAAGTGAAAAGTATTTCCTTGAGAGAACCAACTTTTCCAGTTATGACAGTGAGAACACAAGGCTATGATATCAATGTGCTACACGGATACAACAGTAATTTAAAAGCTTCCATTAACAGGGAGTCTATGACACCGGTGGGAAGTGACCGCCAGTTTCAATTGGTGATTGCAGAGAATGAGACCAGTGTTCGTAAAATCAGATATGAGCTTCGCAAGGTGAATGATAATGAACAGATTGATTACGGTGAAAGTTCTGTATTAGAGGACACAAAGGAAGGAAAGGTTGCTACCATTACTTTGGATACCTCCATTGAGCAGGGAAAAGAGTATGCATTTAAAGTGACTGCTGTTACAAAAGAGGGAAAGAAAATTCATTATTTTACCCATATTAAATATTACGGTGCAGATAGCTTTTTAAAAGAAAAGATGAAATTTATAAAGGAATTTCACGACAATACGCTGGATAAATCAAAAATGGACGAGGTTTCCAAATATTTAGAGATTTCTTACACCAATTCAAATGATGATTTTGCCAAGGTAGATATTACTTCCAATGCAGATATGGTTACTTGGGGAAATCTAGAGCCGAAAATCGTGTCACAGGTAGTTCCAACCGTAAAGGAATTTAATATAGAAACTGCGGCGGTTTCCATGGAGTACTATGTGAAATTAAAGAGCAAAGAGGGCAACCAGCTTTGCAGGGTGAAAGAATTTCTACGTGTTCGCTATTCCGGTGGAAGAATGTATTTATTAAAATATGACAGAGATATGGATACCTTATTTTCTATGGAGAATACCAATACATCTACCAAACAGTTTAAAATAGGAATTACAGATCCTTCTTTCACACAGGTAGAGTATTCGCCAGAGGAACACCATATGGCTTTTGTTCAGGCGGGAGAGCTTTGGAAGTATTCTCTTGTGGAAAATACGGCTGTTCGTGTTTTTTCCTTTAAGGGGGAGAGTGAGGACTATTTGCGAGCAGCTTATGATCAGCACAATGTCCGTATTATCAATGTGGATGATGAAGGAAACATTAATTTCATGGTTTATGGCTACATGAATACGGGAGATTATGAGGGATGTGTAGGTGTCATCTGGTATAAATACTATGAGGCAGAGAAGCGTATGGAAGAACAGGTATTTATTCCCATGGAAACAACCTATCAGATTTTGAAAGAGGATTTAGACAGTTTTTGTTATGTGAGCGAAGCAGATGTCTTTTATTTTTCCGTGAAAAACGTAATCTACTGTTACGATGCGGTAGCAAAAGAAGTTAAGGTAATTGCAAAAAATGTTTCGGAAGGGGATTATTGTTTCGTTACAAAGTCCGGTTTATTGGCATGGCAAAGCAATTCAGATGATAGTCAGTCCAAAGAAGTAGTACTTATGAATTTGGACAACAAAAATCGAAAAAGTATAAAGGCAAAAGAGAACGAGAGGATTCTTCTGATCGGTTCCATTGATGAAAATGTAGTTTATGGATTGAGTAAAGAGAGCGATATGAAGGAGCAGGCAGATGGTTCCATGCTGACACCCATGTACAAAGTATGTATTTCCGATAAGACAGGAAAGGTACTGAAAGAATACAAAAGAAGCAACATGTATGTATCGTCTGCTACTGTGGAAAATGATGTAGTTAAACTGAAACTGGTTCAGAAGGTAGGAAGTACCTTTGTCGATAACAAAAAGAGTGACAGTATTCAGAATCAGATGGCAGGCAGCATTGCCAGAGAACATGTGATCAAAAAGAATACTGAGACTAACTTAGCCGAATATTATATTACCATTGCGGGGAATTCTGTTATGGATCGCATTCCAAGTGTAACGGATGTAAAAAATACGGTGATTCGGGAAAGTAAAATCGTTCGTCTGGATGGAATGGAAGCAGATCTTTCCAGATATTATGTATATGCAGAAGGGGTGATACTGGATGCGTACGCAAATCCTGCAAAAGCCATAACTGTTGCTGAGGATTATATGGGCGTTGTAGTAAATGACAAAAATCAGGTTGTATATGAGAGAGCTGGTAAATACACCAATAATCAGATTGGAAATGTAAATAGCATAACTGCTCAAAATGGGATCAATACCAAGGGCGCCTGTGTAGCCATGGTTTGTAATTATGCTCATGTGGATGGGGATACCAGAGAAATGAGCAAAAGTGAGAAATCCGCTTACAGCCTGCTGAAAAAAGCCATGGGAGAGACAGCTGAAGTTGTGAATCTGAAGGGCTGTACACTGGACGAGGTGTTATACTTTGTAAGTGGAAATCGTCCGGTTATCGCCCTTACAAGCAGCAATACATTTGTGTTGATTACAGAATACACAGAGAGCACGGTATCGTATATCAATCCGATTACCGGAAAGAAAGAGACAAAAGGTATTACCGCTATGGCAAATGTTTTTGAGGCAGCAGGAAATGCTTTTGTGAGTTACGTTCAGTAATGGGGGCAAAATACCTTTTGAACCCAACATCATAAATTGAGGAAAAAGTAGGAGTGAACGCATATGACAAAAAAAGAGTTTTTGGATCTGATAAAAAGTAAAATAGTAATATTAGATGGAGCAACTGGTTCCAATCTGCAAAAAAGGGGATTACCAACAGGGGTTTGTCCGGAACAGTGGATTATAGAAAATTCAACCATTATGAAAGAATTGCAGAAAGAGTATATTGATGCGGGGACGGATATTTTATATGCGCCTACTTTTGGATGCAACCGAATTAAGCTGGCGGAGTATGGACTTGCAGATCAGATTGTAGACATGAACTGGAAGCTTGTGGATATTTCCAAGGCAGCGGTTGCAGAGGCAAATGCAGACCGAAAGGTCTATATTGCAGGTAATCTTACAATGACAGGAGAACAGCTCTATCCAATCGGAAAGCTGCAGTTTGAAGAATTGGTGGATGTATACAAAGAACAGGTGAAGCTGTTAGTTGAGGCTGGAGTAGATTTATTTGTAGTAGAGACTATGATGAGTTTACAGGAATGCCGTGCAGCTGTACTTGCAGTAAAGGAAAGCTGTGAACTTCCAGTGATGGTTACCCTTACCTTTAATGAAGATGAGAGAACTTTGTTTGGAACGGATGCCACAACTGCAGTCATTGTTCTACAGAATTTAGGGGCAGATGCAGTTGGGTTAAATTGTTCCACCGGTCCGGACAAGATGCATGGGATGGTGGCAGAAATGAGGCGTGTGGCAAATGTTCCGCTTATAGTAAAACCCAATGCCGGGCTTCCTGAGTTGAAAGATGGGGAGACGGTATTTAACATGGAGCCGGATGAATTTGCCAGAGAGATGAAGGTTTTGTTAGAGCAGGGCGTTTCTATCATTGGTGGCTGTTGTGGAACTACACCGGAGCATATTAGAAAAATGCACCAACTAGTGAAAGACACTACTCCACCGGAAATTCTACAGCAAAAAATCCGAGCAGTTACCACAGAACGTAATACTACCGAAATTCACATGGAAAATGGAAACTTTATGGTAGTAGGAGAACGTATCAACCCAACAGGGAAAAAAGCTCTACAGGCAGAGCTTAGAGAAGGAAAGTTGGATATTATCTCTAGGTTTGTAGAGGAACAGGTGGAACTTGGGGCAGATATTTTGGATGTCAATGTGGGAATGAATGGAATTGACGAAAAGGAAATGATGCTCAAAGTGATTTATCATGTAACTATGCAGTCCAATGTTCCATTATGTATTGACTCAAGCAATATTGAAGTCATAGAAGCTGCACTTCGAATTTATCCGGGACGTGCATTGATCAACTCCATTTCACTGGAAAGTGAAAAATTTGAGAAGCTTATTCCGATTGCGAAAAAGTACGGAGCCATGTTTGTGTTGCTTCCGGTGTCAGACGAAGGTTTGCCAAAAGATATCCGTGAGAAAAAAGAGATTATACAAAAGATTTTGGAACGGGCATATTCATTTGGAATGACCAAAGAAGATGTGGTGGTAGATGGTTTGGTGAATACCATTGGCGCAAATAAGCGCGCCTCTATAGAAACCATGGAAACCATTCGTTATTGTAAGAATGATTTAGGAGTGGCCACCATCTGTGGATTGTCCAATATTTCTTTTGGATTGCCAGAGCGCATTTTTGTAAACAGCACCTTCCTTGCTTTTGCCATAAAAGAAGGACTTACTATGGCAATTGCCAATCCGTCACAGGATCTGCTTATGAATGTAGCAGTAGCATGCGACCTGTTGTTGAACCGGGAGGAAGCAGATATTCGATATATTGATCGGGTCACAAAGCGCAAGATGGTTATGACCACAGAAAAAAATGATACAAAAGAGCAGAAAGACAAAGAGAATACCGATCCTGTGTTTGAAGCGGTAATAAAGGGAAACCAGCAGGGCATTGTGGAAATCGTAAAAGAAAGAATGGCGGCAGGAGAGAAACCGGGTGCCATATTAAACGAAAAACTCATACCTGCTATCAATGAAGTGGGAAGATTATTTGACAAAGGAATCTATTTCTTGCCACAGTTGATCAGCAGTGCGGAGACCATGAAGACGGCCATTGATTATTTGGAACCAATGCTTCAGCAGGAAGACCAGAAGGAAGAGAATGTCACTATTGTATTTGCCACTGTGGAAGGGGACGTCCATGACATTGGAAAGAATTTGGTAGTGTTAATGCTTAAGAATTACGGATATCGTGTCATTGACCTTGGAAAAGATGTGCCTGCAGAGGTTATCGTGAATACTGCTATTAAGGAAAATGCCAAAATAATCGGTTTGTCTGCACTTATGACAACAACAATGGTGCAGATGAAAACCGTAGTGGAACTGGTAAAAGAGAAAAAAGTTCCTGCCAAAGTCATCATTGGTGGAGCCGTGATCACTCAGAGCTATGCAGACGAGATTGGGGCAGATGGCTATTCCAAAGATGCCCAGGAGGCAGTAGTTTTAGTGCAGAGATTATTGAAGGAATAGATTTTTATAGCTTGCTGTGAGCCGTAACAGGACAGCCCGTGGCTGAACTGTTACGTGTAGATAGAAAGCTAAGGGGATAAGGAGTAGCGCAATGGAAATAGAACAAGGAAAAGTAGCTGTGATCATTCCTACGTATAAACCGGATGAAAAATTTGAAAAGCTAATGGATCGAT
Source organism: Lachnospiraceae bacterium (assembly GCA_045124315.1). Classification (GTDB taxonomy): domain Bacteria; phylum Bacillota; class Clostridia; order Lachnospirales; family Lachnospiraceae; genus CAG-411. The sequence goes on along the minus strand of JBGVLO010000046.1, from coordinate 93,464 downwards.
TGCAAAGGCAAAAACGAAAACCTGATCAAATCATTGTGATTCATACGATACCCGACCAGGGGACTTCTATGGATGTTGCCCTAAAATATAAAGATATGGATAGGGTAATCGTGCATGAAATTCCTCAGAGAGAATTTAATCATGGAGGAACCAGAAATCTGGGAGTGAAGATGGTGGAGGCAGACTTTGTGTTAATGATGACACAGGATGCAGTGCCTGCAGATGATCGTTTAATTGATAAATTATTAGAAGCATTCAAGGATTCCAAAGTGGCAGCAGCCTATGCAAGACAGCTCGCGACCAAAGAGGTTGGAATAATAGAAAATTATACCAGACAGTTTAACTATCCGGAAAAAGATCGGGTGAAAAGCAAAAAGGATATAAAAGAGTTAGGGATCAAAACTTACTTTTGCTCGGATGTTTGTGCCATGTATCGTAAATCTGCCTATGAAGAGATGGGGGGATTTGTGACAAAAACAATCTTTAATGAAGATATGATCCTGGCATCAAATCTGATCGATCATGGATATTATGTGGCTTATGCGGCAAATGCAAAAGTATATCATGCCCATCGCTATACAGGAAAACAACAGTTTCAAAGAAATTTTGATTTGGGAGTATCCCATAGACAATATAGAGAAATTTTTGAAAAGGTGAAGTCTGAATCAGAGGGAATGAAACTGGTTAAGCAGACTGCGTCCTATTTGATAAAGAAAGGTCATCCGCTGCTTTTGGGAGAATTGGTATGGCAAAGTGGATGGAAATTTCTTGGATATCAGATGGGAAAACGATATGATAAATTACCGCTTTGGTTCATTCGAATGGCCAGCAGTCAGAAGTCCTATTGGATAGAGGGAAAGGAGTAGAAATATGGCAACAGTTAGTATTGTTTTAGCAACCTATAATGGGGCCGCCCATTTAGAAGAACAGTTGGCTTCCATATTTAAAAATACATATACTGATTGGATATTGGAAATTTGTGATGATGGATCTACCGATCGCACACTAGAGATTATTGGGGAGTATCAGGAACAGTATCCTGACAAAATATTACTTCACAGAAATGAGGAAAATCAAGGTGTTACCGTGAACTTTTTGGAGGGTGCAAAGCGGGCACAGGGAGAGTATGTAATGTTTTGCGATCAGGATGATGTCTGGCTGCCGGAGAAAATCGAAAAAACCTTGCACTTTATGAAAGAACAGGAAAAAATGGAGGGAGAGAACACTCCTGTCGTGGTGTTTACGGATGCCAGTTTAGTAGACGGGGTATTACGAACTCTGAATGATTCTTTTTTTGACTACAACGGGTTACGGACCGATCAAATAGATTTGGCGCACCTGTTGATTGAAAACAAAGTCATTGGCTGTACCAGTATGTTTAACCGGGCGGTGGTAGATCGGATTATACGTTTTCCCAAGATGGCAAGATATCATGACTGGTGGATTGCGTTGATAGGAGCTACCTTCGGGAAAATTGCCTTTTTGAATGAACCTACCATGAAGTACAGACAGCATGGTGCTAATGTGGTGGGAGCACAAAATTTTTTCCAGTATTTTATCAGTCGCATTTCCAATATTAAGGTCCAGAAACAAAGTTTGCAGGCCTGCGAAAAACAGGCATGGGAATTTTATGAAATCTACAAACCATATCTATTGGAGGAACAAAAACAGACTATATTGGAGTTTGCAAACATATATAGTGTAAACTGGCTGGAAAAAAGGGACCGGCTCTTCCGACATGGGTATTGGAAGTCGGGTCTTATTCGAAATATTGGAGTGTTCCTGTTAATTTAGAAGGTAGCGTTCAGAGGGTGCACTCGCTGGACAATAATTAAAGGTGACCGTAAAAAAAGAATTTGTAAACTGTTTTCGAAGCAAAAGAGAAAAATAGGAGAAATGTATGAGTGATACCAATTCTGGAAAGAAAAGAAATGTATCGGTTCCGGATTTTCGAAAAGAGAGCGCTGGAGAATATAAATTTAGTAACCAACCGCCCCAAAAAGAGTATCGAAGAGAAATCGAGAAGGAACGGATAGAACGAAAGGCGCCTGCCTCAAAAGGAAGTGTGCAAAGTACAAAGGGAAGAGTCACCCCTGGAGCAAAATCCAGGACAACACAGGCTCAAAGAACAACGAGCAGACCAACACAACGTGTGTCCAACAGTCGTATAGGGGCGGGAAGCACAGGAAATAAACAGCCACAGACAAATGCCTCAAGGCAAGTGGCTGCAAATGGAGGAGTAACCAGCCGTCCAAGAAAAAAGAAAAAGAAGTTTGGAAAGAACATTGGATTTGTAGTTATGTGCATGGTAGCCATTGTCATAGGAGGAATGCTGGGACGAGTCAAGGCGCAGATGAATGAAATTCTGAACCAGAGAAATCAGGCTTCCATCGATTTGAATGAAGTGACCATAGACGAAAGCACACTGGATTCCGATTCTGAAATTGTCAATCTGTTATTAATTGGTGCAGATAAGAGAGAAGACTGGTCGGAGGAGGGAAGATCGGACTGTGTAATGGTTGCTACGATTGATAAGAAGCATAAACGATTAAAGCTCACCTCGTTGATGAGAGATATGTATGTGGAAATCCCAAACCATGGTTCTGCAAAGTTCAATGCTGCATACTCTTATGGAGGAGTCAGTTTGTTATATCAGACCATAGCGTATAATTTCGACTTGAAATTGGACGGATATGTGTTGGTTGACTTTGCAGCCTTTATCAAAGCAATCAATAAGGTAGGGGGCGTAGATGTGGAACTGACGGAGGCAGAAGCCCACTATTTGCAGACTGCCTATCATCATCCACCAGTTACACAGGTGAAAGTGGGAATGCAGACACTGAATGGAAAGCAGGCATTGGCATATTCCCGTATTCGTCAGGATGCAGCGGCAGATTTTGGCCGTACAGCCAGACAGAGAACCGTGATACAGGCATTGTTTACGAAGGCAAAAACGAAATCATATACGCAGTTGGTGGATTTGGCAGGAACGGTTATGCCATATATTACTACAGATTTATCCAATGAAGAGATTTTTGGCTATATGTCGGATGTGATCCGCATGGGTACCACAACCATAGATCAGAAGCGTATTCCTGTTGATAATTCATATGTACAGCAGAGAATCAATACACAGTGTGTACTTGCTCCGGATTTAACCGTAAATAAAAAGGAATTACAGGACTTTATTTTCCGGTATAAAGGGGAAGAAACTCCTGAATAAGTCACAGTTCACAGGTATGTGAATTGTAACGGATTTGGGCAATGCTGCACATGAATAATTGCCCAAATCTGCACACGGTAGACTTTTATACGGTATTTTTGGTACCGAAAATACCTACCTGTGAGCAGTAACCCTGAATAAATTCAATGGGAATGAATCTTTGTGAACACATTGACAAAGGAAATCGAAATTGGTAGAATAAGGTTTGGTAAGCTTATGAAAGGAAAATGAGCTTGCTATACATAAGCAGAAAGGACTAAGCATTATGAGAAGAATGGTTTTATCTATATTAGTGGATAATACGGCTGGTGTGTTAAGCCGCATTTCCGGTCTGTTTAGTCGTAGAGGCTATAATATTGATAGTGTTTCTGTTGCAGAGACAGAGAATCCACTTTACTCCAGAATGACAGTGGCAGTAACAGGAGAAGATCTTACTTTGGAGCAGATAGAGAAGCAATTGGCAAAATTGGAAGATGTAAGAGATATCACAGAACTGACTTCTGCCAATTCTGTATGCCGTGAGCTGGTCTTGGTTGTGGTTCAGGCGGATGCTTCCAAGAGACAGGAAGTGATTGCTGTTGCAAACATTTTCAGAGCCAATATTGTAGATGTTGCTCCAGAGACTATGATGATTGAGTTGACAGGAAATCAAGCGAAAGTGGATGCGTTTATTCGATTATTGGATGGATTTACAATCCAGAAGCTTGTACGTACAGGAGTGACAGGACTGATTCGTGGGCAGGAGGATATGGCGGATTTCTTGGATTAAGAAAGACGAACCAGAGGAATACAGACGGTTATAAATGCGACTAGCCATTCCGCATCACTTACATGTCACAGCATGCGACTAGAGCATTTAACATATAAACAATTTTTAGGAGGAAAAGAAAATGGCAAAGATTTTTTATCAGGAAGATTGTAATCTTTCAGCATTAGATGGAAAGACAATCGCAGTTATCGGTTACGGTAGCCAGGGACATGCACACGCTTTAAATGCAAAGGAATCAGGATGCAATGTTATCATTGGTTTGTATGAAGGAAGCAAGTCTTGGGCAAAGGCTGAAAAGCAGGGATTTGAAGTATATACAGCTGCAGAAGCTGCTAAGAAGGCTGATATCATTATGATCCTTATCAATGATGAGCTTCAGGCAAAATTATATAAAGAAGATATTGAGCCAAACTTGGAAGCAGGAAACATGTTAATGTTCGCACATGGTTTCAATATTCACTATGGATGTATCGTACCTCCTGCAGATGTGGATGTAACTATGATCGCACCTAAGGGTCCTGGTCACACTGTACGTTCTGAATACCAGGCTGGTAAGGGTGTTCCTTGTTTGATCGCTGTTGAGCAGGATGCAACAGGAAAGGCTCAGGAGATCGCTTTAGCATATGCATTGGCAATCGGTGGAGCAAGAGCTGGTGTATTAGAGACAGATTTCAGAACAGAGACAGAGACTGACTTATTCGGTGAGCAGGCTGTACTTTGTGGTGGTGTTTGTGCATTGATGCAGGCTGGTTTCGAGACATTAGTAGAAGCTGGATACGATCCAAGAAATGCTTACTTTGAGTGTATTCACGAGATGAAGCTTATCGTTGACTTAATTTATCAGTCAGGATTTGCAGGTATGAGATACTCAATCTCTAACACAGCAGAGTATGGTGATTACATCACAGGACCTAAGGTTGTTACAGAAGAGACAAAGAAGGCTATGAAGAAAGTTCTTTCTGATATTCAGGATGGTTCTTTCGCAAAAGAATTTTTATTAGATATGTCAGACGCTGGAAAGCAGGTTCACTTCAAGGCTATGAGAAAGCTTGCTGCTGAGCATCCATCAGAAGTTGTTGGAGAAAGCATTCGTGCACTTTATAGCTGGAACAACGAAGAAGATAAGTTTATCAACAACTAATTATAAAAATTATAGAATACAAAAGAGAAGTTGCCTCAGCCATGGACTGAAGCGACTTCTCTTTTACTATCTTTGAAAGTTAATTTTTTTATGGTAGATTTGTTTTGAGATGAATTAATGCACAAAAAAACTTGAAACAATAAGGGTTTCGTGCCTTATTTTACAAAAATAACAAAACAACGGGAGCTTACATTGACAAGGATTTTTAGATGTGTTAGATTAAGATGGATTGTGGATAAATCTATCTATTTCTTTTGTTCATGTGGATAAGTATAACTGTGAGATCATTATTGAAGGATGTACTAGTTACATGAACGGAAAATAAGAGGAAGAGTGAGTGGAAGAGGGAAGGATATGTTTGGAAAGGATAACCCTAAAAGAGCACGAAAAATATGCATAATAGCATTTGCAAGTATAATTGTGCTTTTCATTACTACTATGATTGGTTTTCAATTATATTTTTCAAATAGGTGGAGTGCAAAAGTATATATAAATGGTATGTCGGTTTCGGGTATGACATATGAAGCTTCCAAAGAGCAATTTCAAGAATATGCAAGGAACTATAATCTACATATTATGGGAAGAAATCAAGGAGAAATGTATTTGGATAGTGACAATATTGGATTGACTATGGATATTGACACAGCCCTTCAACCCATATTTGAGGAAAACAGAAAACTGTTCCTATTTTCAAAATTCTTGAAAAAGGAATATGAAGTGAAATTTCCAGTGCAGTATGAGAAAGTAAAGTTGGAAAGTATTGTGAAAGCAGCCGACATAGTGACAGGGGAAAATGGATACGAGGTAAAGAAACCGAAAAGTGCATATGTGACTTATGATGAGACAACAGGTTGTGGAGTGATTGTAAGAGAAGAACTGGGAAATCAGATTGTTGTCCCAAATTTACTCCAGATCATAGGAGATGCACTGGAACATATGGATGCAGAGATTAATCTTGAAATAGAAGAACAATATGCCAATGCCTATAAGCAACCAAAATATTTTAGCGAAGATGCCCAGTTGCAAACGGAGTTAAAGCAATATAACACCTATTTGCTAAACTGGATCCATTGGTATTCAGAAGAAGGAATAGAAGAAACCATCACACCGGAAGTCATTAAAGACTGGCTCACCATTAAAAAAAATGGAACGGTGAAAATTCAAAAGAAAGCCATGGAAAACTGGATTGAGGAGTTTTGTTTAAAGTACAAGACCTATGGAAAGACACGAAGGTTTACAACCCATGACAATAAGGAAATTGAAGTAACTGGCGGCGATTATGGGTGGCGTATTGATTATGAAAAGGTAGTGAAACAGACGCTGCAGACTATAAAAGAGGAAGAAGTACAGGAGGACATTGATGCCTATGTGCAAAACCCTACAGAGAGCAATAGTGCAGCATTGAGAACGGAATTGGAGCTTCCATTCACAAATAAAGGTTTTTGTTACAATCCAGACGATATTATGCAGGATTGGGATACACAAAACTATAGTGAAGTAGATATTTCAGATCAGATGGTATACGTATACAAAGATGGAAAATTAGCCTATTCTAGCATTTGTGTAACTGGGTTGGAATCGGATCCGGAGAGAAGTACAAGAACCGGTTGTTATTTTATCAAAGAAAAGAGAGAAGAATATGTACTGGTAGGAGAGGATTATGAGACTCCTACAAAATACTGGGTACGGATTATGTGGACTGGTACCGGTTATCATTATCTTGGGAGAAGTGACTGGAGCAGATGGTCACCATCCTTATATTTGAGCAGAGGTTCTCATGGTTGTATTAACCTTCAGTTGGAGGATGCCAAGGCAATTTATGATTTAGTAAATTATAGAGATCCAGTCTTTATACACAAATAGATTGATACCAAGTTCAAAATACCTTTTGCACCCAGTATCATAGAATGTTTAGAAAGAAAAATTGTAACTGTTCAGAAGCACCAACAGTTATGAAAATGTTTTATAGAAGAATTGGAGGAGGAGAAGAATGAAAAAGATTAGAAAAATCGTAGCGTTATGTGTTATGGCTGTTATTTTTGTGATTGCGGGAAACATGAAAGTATCCGTTGAGGCGGCCACGGCAGCCGATTATCATCTGACAGTGTCAACAAACCGTGCTACGAATACCTGTAATTATTCTTTGTCAGGAATTGGACAGGATGTGACAAATATGGAGCTGTTGGTGTCCTATACCAATGCTGCAGGACAGTCCGTAAATTGTTTGGACCAAAATATTGCATTGAACCAACAAAATTGCGTCAATGGTGTGTATAATGGACAGTTTACTATAGATGAACTGAGTAATCCGCAGTATACTACATACAAATTGTATGTCATCATCAATGGCGTGACCGTTGTGGGTGAACAGGAATGTGATTTTCGAGTGCATGCCAGTGATTATAGTATTACAGTAGGTGGAAATCAGGAAGATGTCTCAAGAACCTTAACCTGGAAAGCAACCCTTACCAGTGCGGAAGGTATTGTTCCGGGAAGCAACCCTGTGGCATCTGTCTATATCTGGAAAAAAGGAGCAGATGAAGCATCGGCAGTGAAGGCTTCCGATGTGGCTTTGTCAGGGGATACCTTTACTTGTAATATGGATATGGCTGCAGTTACAAAGGGTAACGGAACTTACAATGCCAAAGTAATGCTGGTGAATGGAACAAAAGTTGCATCAATGGGAGCAACTACCTTTGAAGTGAATGCAGTAGCAACTGATTTTTATGCAAAAACTACAAAAAGTCTGGAGAAAAAAGGAGTATTTGCTGTCTCTTTAAAGGAACTTAGAAATCCGGTTGAAGTAAAAGAAGTCAGTTTTCATGTATACAATCAAAAGGGTGAAGTTCTCTATACAAAGAAGGCACAGAAAAAGAATGATGGAAATTTATATTATGCAGAGATCGCATTAAAGGATTTAAAAAACCAGTTGGATAAGTTCTCCATAAAGGCATATATGGTGGACGTAAATGGAAACACTTCGGTATATCAGGAGAGTACATCCATAGACCAGAGAGCCACAGCCAAGAGTTTGAATGTTGTGAAAAACAAAGCTGCAAGAACCACGGTTTATCAGTTAAAGAACCCAAGCGTTCCAGGTGGAGTAAAAGGAGTCAGCTTCTGGATCTACTATAAGAAAAATGGGGATTATAAATTATTAGAAAAAATCGATGGAGCAGTGGGCACAAATAAAAAAGCATACAAAGCAAGTATAGCCAACAAGTATGTAGGTGCTTACAAAGTGTGTGCATATGTGGAGACCAGCTGGGGAAAAAAAGTACCGGTCAAAACTGCAACTTATAAAGTGAAAAAAGCAGAATCAGCAAAAAATGGCTGGTTTTATGAAAAATATAATGGAAAGGTCTATAAATTCTATTATAAGGACAATGAAAAAGTAACAGATCTAACCAAGATATTAGGGTTAAGTCCTAGTTCGGCAAGCAATACCAATAATTTTTACATAGAAATCAATCGTGCCGCATGTTGTGTGACGGTGTATGCTTACGATAAAGAGAAGAAGAGTTACTGTATTCCGGTTCGTACCTTTACCGTTTCTGTTGGTCGTGATACTTCTTCCACAGGAAGTGCTTCCAGCCTTACAGAAGACACTTCTTATACACCGCTTGGAGATTATTCGGTTTGCTCCAACGGAATCAGTGTGAAGTACTCAGTAAAACAGATGCATGAGCCGGACGGAAGTATTTGTTATGCAAGATGGGCCACCCATATTGTAGGTAACGTATATTTCCATTCCATTGCGGTAGGAAGTGATTCTCATTATGCCTTGAGCCCTACCACATATAACCGACTGGGAGGACCAGCTTCAGCAGGTTGTATTCGAATGATGGTTGCAGATGCAAAATGGATTTATGATTATGTCTCTACCGGTTCAAAGGTAAAAATCGTAAAGGGAGATTCCTCTCATCCGGGACCTTTGGGAAAAGCTAAGACCATTAAGGTAACCGGTTCCATCAATTATGATCCGACGGACCCGGAGGTGCCAGATTCAAGAAAGATTGCGGATTATAAGGCCGGAAGGATCAGTGGATATCGTACAAAAGCCGGAAAGAAAATTGGATACTAAAAGAAGCTTTTAAAAAGTGATAATAGAAAAATAAGAACATCTTAGGTGGAGCAAGTCCCTCATGTGTGAGGGGCTTGCTCCATTTTGTTCTTTTCAAAGGGTGGTTTTGTGCTTAAGTAAATGGAGATTACAAAAGAAAAAAATAGATATTTATTCATAGTTGGCTGAATATAGCCAGACTGTTTGTTATAATAGAAGGTAATTGAAAAGGAGAGGTACATCAAAGAAATGGAGAAAAATAACATTGCAAATGGAAAGGGAAAAAAGAAAAAAACACTTGGTAAGCTGATCAGTATTATGGTATTGGATCTCTTAATAGAATATCGGGAGGGACTGTCAGTAGCAGAGCTTACAAATAAAATTATAGAGGAGTACGGATTAGAGGAAGCTGCATATGAAGAAACTTTGGGGAAAGATGTGAGGCAGACGGTTCGTGGACAGGTGCGAAGGGCGCTGGAGGCATTGACAGAGATAGGGGAATATCTGGATTTAGAAAAGGAAGGTTGCGGGAAAAATACTATCTTTTGGAAAAAATATGGAGTGGAGCTGGTAGAAAAGAGAGAGACAGATCGGGTGCAGTATGGAAAATTCTATCGATTGCGTTCCTTTGCATACGCAACTGAGAATGGCAAGCTTTCCGATGAGGAACTTCGCATTCTTATGTTTTCCATTCGAGGGAGCCAGTCTTTCAATGGAACACAGGCAAGTCAGATACTCAGAAAATTGAGAGAGCAGGGAAGTTATGGATTTCGACAGGAGATGAAGTCATCTTTTGTGGGAGAAGATTTTCTTAGTGTGAAAGATTCCCAGTGGGACAGCGAGTTTCTTTCTCAGGATTATGTGATGGAAAATGTGTCTTTATTGTTACAAGTAATACAGGAAAACTATCGAAGGGAAAAAAGCAAAAAGGAAACACCGGAATATGTGGTAGAATTTGGATTTTATGCCTATGATGAGCGATTGTGTTTACGACCGTCGGAAGAAATATTAGAGAAAAATGTAAAACGCAGAATAGTAACTCCTTTGAAAGTATTTCAGGATATGGGACGGTTTTATGTTTATGTGGCTGCCAGAAATACACGGATAAAAAATGAGGAGTCGTGGATTTTTTTAACCTATAGAGTGGATTTGATGTGTAATCTGGTGATAAAAAACAGAAAAGAGGCAAGAGAGCCCGTTTATGTGCCAAGTTTGGAGCAGAGGGAAGAATTGCGTTACGGAAATATTAAAAAATATCTGAATATGTCTTTTAGCTCAGAAATTCAGGAGATTCAATTCCTTTTTTTACGGGAGCGGATCACTGCCATTGTAGACAGCTTTGGAAGGAAAAGTTCCAATGTGAAAATTTCTCGTTTTCATAAAGAAGAAAGAATGAAAGGATTGGCAGTAGTGAAATTAAAAGAAGGAACGCGGGAAATTTCGGTTTTTGATGAAGAAGGAAAAGAACGTGTGTTATGCAAGGTGCAATGTACTGCGTTCGGTTTTCTAAACTGGGTGATGCAGTATGGGGATTATGCACTGGTATTGGAACCACAAAGTATTGTGGAGCAGATCAAACAAAAGATAAAGCTGCTTACCACACGATATGGTATATCAGAAGGGAAGGAAGGAGAATAAAATGGAAAAGATGTATGAATTCATGGAAAAAAGTTTAGAACTGGAAAAACAGCTGGCTTCCTTTATTTATGTGATGTCCTGTTTGGAGCAGTCCTATTCAGAAGAAATCCAGGCAGAAGAAAAGTATCTGACTAATACCATGTTAAGCATGTTATTGACGGTGCAAAAGAACGTGAAATGTATGATACACGAAATGGATGGATATATTGTCGAGACGAAGAAAGAAACCAGTCCATAAATGTATTCTGTTATAGGGTTCTGAATAGTTACTCTGTCGTTTATTTTCTTGGATAGGCAGACTTTAGATTGCTTGCACCCGAAATATAATCTACGGAAACATCGTAATGTTTGGCTAACAGTAGCAGACTATCTACCGGAATGCGTGTCTTACCGCTTTCGTAGTCTGCGTAAGTGCGCTGTCCTACGTGGAGTAAATCGGCAATATTTTGTTGGGTAAAGCGAGCATCTTCCCGGAGTGCACGGATTCGTTCGTTGTATTTCATGATAGATTCACCTCACAGAAGATTATAGGGGAAGGAAAATTTTACATTGACATTTAGAGTTATAAACTCTAAAATAAACATGTGAAAAATGAAACAAACGTAACTGTTCTAAAATTGCATGGATAGAATGTCAGTTTGAAACAGTACGAACACAAAAGAAGGAGGCTCAATTATGGGTAAGACACAAAAGTATGGAAAGGTATTTCAGGTAGTGGTTCTCAGTATTGCAATACTGTTTGTTGGTATGGGAATCCGGTCCGCACTAGATGCAAAGGCAGCTGTGGATAAGGTGGTAGATTTAAAATTTGGGAATGTGTATAACGATAAACCTGGCGTGAATGGTGGAATTGATTATAAATTTCATCTGGAAGAATCGGGGCAGGTGCAATTGCCTATTACACACGAGAGTGAGATGTATATTAAGGTGTATGATTTTGCAGGTACGAAGGTCTATGAGGAAACATTAAGAGCATATGGTGATCGAAAAATGAATCTTGTAAAATTGGACTTACTGGCAGGGGATTACACATTGAACATAACTGCAAGTCTTTTAGATGCTGAATGTTCTTTTACGCCGACCTTTCAGGCTTCTGGAGAGACCAGCTCAGAGAAGGCAACCCAACAAAACAATGAGACAAACAGTGCCACAGAATTACAGAATATCAATACAAAGACCATAGGCCAGTTTGCCGCAAATGACACAAAAGATGTGTATACATTCTCCTTAAGCAAGATGCAGGTCCTTGCATTTCATGTGTTTAGTAGTGTTCCAAAGATTCGATTTATTATCCAGGATACATACGGAGATTACACGTATACATCAGACACTTTAACCAATGGAACCTATCAGACTACTTTGGCAATACCGGAAGGAACCTATTATCTTACCTTTTTAAATGAATCAGTCAAGGAGAATGGGTCAAACGAATGGGACATGGACACTGGATTATACGAATTTTCCGCCAGCGAAAAAGATTTTCCTTACACTTCCATAAAGAGTGTAAAAAACAACAGAGGAAAAAAACTAAAGGTAAACTGGGTGCGTAATACTATGGTATCCGGTTACGAAATACAGCTTGCGACCAACAGTAGTTTTTCGAAAAATAAAAAAACAATTACGGTTCCGGGCAAAAACGTACAGACAAAAACAATCACAAATTTGAAGAAAAAAGTATACTATGTCCGAGTGCGCACCTATATGGAAACAGAGAAAACGAGCGAAGCATCCACTGTGAATAAGAAGTGTTATTCTGATTGGAGCGGATACAAAAAAATATCTATAAGAAAATAGTAAAAAAGGGAACCATTCAGAACCCTATATGATGGAACAATTAGCTACGTTATGCTGGCATAAAAAAGGGAACGGAATAGTAAAAAAGACTGGTGAGGAAGTGGTAAAGAGAGAAGATGTTTTTGTAGCAATAGAAGCAAATACAAGAAACAGAAATGGTGAGGTAATTGGTTCACAAGAACAGTATGTTCCAGGAGAACGAATTACATATAGGGTAAATAAAGTATGTAAGAAGTGTGGAGAGGGTTGTTATAGTACATATAGAAAAGATATACCTAAGGTATAAAGGATGGGATAGATCTGCATATGTTCTTTTGAAGGTCCAACTCTATATTCTTTTATTGCAGAAGCACCAAAAGTAAAGTTTACTAAAAGTGAGAGAAAAGAGGTCATAAAAATTCTGTCAAGTTTTCAATTAAGCAATTAACTGGTCATGCCAATTGGGCACTGAATGATTTTATCATTTGGTGCTCGTTTTGATTTACTATGAAAGTGTTGGCAAACGGCTATGCTTCGTGCAAGCTCGCTTGCTAAGAAACATAGACATTTGACAACCTAACCGTATGAGCAAGTAGCCTGTTTTTTGGCGGATTGCGAATTCGGGCAGATGTTTTAACATCTGACTTTCATATATTGTGATGCCTGCGAAGCAGGCATATCCGTTTTATTGGAAACTTAGTCCTGTAAAACAAAACCATCTGTGGGGATGTGTGCCGATGCGTAAGGAGTTTGTTGAAAAAAGTTTGCAATATGTAAAGTGAAGTAAGCTCTTCTGAAATGAGAGATTTCGGTTGCTGAAGTGGACTTGTTCACTTTGTTACTATTACTGCATGCTGAGGCGGAGTAGTACCTTTATTTTTGCTTGAATAAAGGTATGTTGTATGCTATGATAGAATTGGATTCCTTGTAAGAAGAAAGTGTGAAAAAGATGAATAGTATAAATGTAATTTGTACAGATATAGGTACGAAAGAGAGAAAAAATCAGGACGGTTCCTGCATAAAAAGAGCCAAGACTTCCATTGGTATGATTACTATGGCTATCGTGTGTGATGGTGTGAATGGTATGCGTCAGGGAGAATTGGCAAGTACAGCTATTATAGAGGAATTTTGTAGTTGGTTTGACAGAAGGCTGCCTCTGATTTTAGAAGATCATGTTGTAGAAAAAGAGGAACGTCTATGGAAGCAGATCATTCAGGCGATCAAGGTGGATTGGAAGGCGAAGCTTCAGGAAGTACATACCAGCATACGGGAATATGGAGAAGCCAATCATGTGTCCATAGGAAGTACATTTACAGGGATATTATTGTTCGAAGAGTTTTGCAGCATGGTTATGCATGTAGGGGATACAAGGTTATATAAGATTTCGGATAAGGTAGAACGATTAACCGTAGACCAGACTTTAGCAGAAAGAGAAATCGAACGTGGAAGTATCACACGGGAAGAAGCGAGAAAAAAGGGCATGGAGAATGTTCTTCTTCAGTGTGTAGGGGCATCAAAGAATATCAAACCAGATATGACCATCGATTATTTTGATTCGGATGCCATATATTTATTATGCACCGATGGATTTTGGAGAACGGTAAAGCAAGAGGACCTTCAGAAAATCAGCATATATAGAGAACGAGGCCAGGAAGGTCTGGAGGACTATTTGAGAGAGCTTATAGAGCAATTAAAAATAGACGGTGAAGAGGATAACATTACAGTTGTAGCAGTAACTAACGAAGAATAGTAAAGAGGATTATCAAATTACATTATAACGGGCAGAATGCATTTGTGGGCGTAAAAAATATGTAATCTGTTGGTAACTTGGTAGGAGGAAGAGCTTTGATTTCATCAAGTAGTATGGATATTAGTGACCGCTATATCATTCAGTATGAAATAGGTAGAGGCGGTATGTCAAAGGTATATTTGGCAAGAGATATCAAACTGAATATGGATTGGGCAATAAAAGTCATTGATCTTTCCCAGAATGATGGAAATGCCAAGATTTATAAGATTGCTACGGAGAAAGAGATTTCGCTGTTAAAGCATATGAAACATCCTGCGTTGCCTCGAATTGTAGATTTTTTTACAAATGATGGGAAAATGTATATCGTAATGGATTATATTGAGGGAGAGACTTTGAGTGAGAAGCTGGATCGAGAGGGCAAGCAGAAAGAAGAAGATGTTGTTCGCTGGATCCGTTCGGTCTGTGAGGTATTGAATTACCTTCATACACGGGAAAATGCAATCATATATCGAGATATCAAGCCTTCAAATATTATGATTACACCAGAGGGGAATGTGAAGCTCATTGACTTTGGCATTGCCAGAACATACAAGTCCAATAGTAATAGCGATACGGAATATTTAGGTTCCAGAGGGTATGCAGCCCCGGAACAGTGTTCAAAGACCGGACAGTCAGACGAGCGTACGGATATTTATGGTGTAGGCGCTACTATGTATCATTTGTTGACGGGAAAACACCCGGACCAGCCACCTTATGAGTTTTATCCAATTCGTAAATGGGATAAGAACTTTTCAAGAGGTGTGCAGCAGATTGTGCAAAAGTGTGTGATGACGGATCCACAGTATCGGTATCAGACCGCTTATGATGTAATGGATGCATTGGACAATTATAAGACAGAAGACCAAAAGAAGTTAGGCAAGTTAATTTTCATGGGAGTCATGTTGCTTGGTTCATTTCTTTCTATTTGTACGACGATTTCCAGTTTAGTGAATGGAAGAAGAGTGGATTGGTATCTGATCCTGACTGCAGTGTTTATGGTCTGTTCTTTGTGTTCTTTTGTTTTTATGGATATAAAAAAAGTGTGGTCCTGGTTTATCGGAAAAGAACAAAAAGAGGTTATGAAGTCCAAGAGAGAACCGGTGGAGTCAGTTCGTGCAAGCAGCACCCAGCAATTGGACCGCATGAAAGGAAATATAAATTATTCTACTTATCATGCGGGAACGGAAACCATAAAATTGGGTGATCAGCGAATGAATCGGGTGAATAAGTATTTCCAATTTTATGTGGTGACTAGCATGAAGGAAGTAGGCATTTCGGAGTCTTTGGAGGAGGTAGGAAAGAATGAGTAGTAAGATAGAGGGACCTCAGGAAGAAACTAAGAACCAGGAGCTGTCTTATGTTCTTGAAGAAGACTATACACCAAGATATGTTGATAAGATTTCGGAAGAAGAAGATAAACGTAAAGTTGTATTGGATGATGTTTTTGTTATGATGACAGAACGTGGGAGAAAGGAACAAAGGTTAAGGGTTCTCACGTTGTGTGTTACGGTGTTAGTTGGTGTTGGAATATTGATCGCGTCCATCCGATTATTAAAAGAAGATCCAAATGGGGAGCCTACAGCCATAGCAGAAGCTACGGATGAAGTGGAAAGCACGGCGGTAGCCACAGATACATCGGTGTTCACGGAAACTCCTGTAACCACTTTAGAAGCTACTGTTACTCCAAAGATAGAAAAAACAAAGAAGCCAAAGAAAACGGCGAAACCTAAGAAGCCAAAGAAGCCAGCGAGGACAAAGAGGCCGGAAAAAACAGCCAGACCTCAAGTTACAGCGAAACCGGTGGTTACAGAAAAACCGAAGCAAACAAAGAAACCAGAAAAGAAAGATAAAGATGATAATGTATTTATCATTGAAGAATAGAAAAAGGCCTGACCGGAAGAATGTTCAATCTTCCAGTCAGGCTCTTTTTTGATCTATGGGAAAGTTTGTCCTATAGAGCAAGTCCCTCATGAGTGAGGGATACAGGGAGTTGAAGTGGACTTGTCCACTTTGCTCAGTACGTCCCCTTTAATAGAGAAATATAATATTTTGCTTTGTTTTGTTTGATCTTAAATTTTCGTTTTTTTGCATTCTTTTTAAATGCACCACTTCCCACTTTCGTAAGTTTTTTGTTGGAATAGAAATCCACAAATTTTAGCTTTTTACAATTATAAAAGGCTTTCGAACCAATGATTTTTGTGTTGGCTGAGAAAGTGACACTGGTCAAATTTTTACATCCTGAGAATGCCTCTGCGCCGATCACTGTGATATTTTTTGGAATTGTAAGCTTCCCTTTTAGTGCGCTACAGTTCTTAAATGCACCTTTTTGAATGGATACTACCTGGAAGGTGTCATTCTCATAAGCTATGGTATTACGAATAACTGGTGTGTCTGATCCTGAATGATAACTCTGGATGCTGACTGTTTTTTTGGCGTCCGTATTGGATAAAACTTTGTAAGTAACACTTTTGCTTGTAAATGTACTACCAGCACGAAGCTGTTTTGTTTCGGCAGGTTCGGTTGAAGTATTTGGCACATCAGTATTCATTTCCACAACAGATGATGTGCTAACAGGTGTAGCCTCTGGTGTGTTCGTTGACTGTACCATTGGAGAGCTTGTTGCCTCCGATGTGGCAACTGGTGGTGCTGTGGTAACCTCTGGCCCAGTAGAAGCAGAGATAAAGGGCGGTGTTTCTACTGGCAAATCCGGTATGTCTGTACTATAATTAGGAGCTTCGGTGGAAACTGAAGGTGTTTCTGTAATTGGATTTGGAGTGTTCGTTGCAACCGGAACAAATCCAGAACCTAAAATCGTAATAGATTTTTTTAATGTAGTATTAAAACTAACGGTAATTACATTGTAGCTGGCTCTCAAAGTATCATTTGATAATGTAATTGAATTTAGCATTTCCGGATTGGAAACAGAATCTAATGTAGCACCGGAAATCATGGTCAATTGTATATAGAAATCGGAGAGTTGTAACTTGGTTCCAATATCACACGGACCACTGTAAGAAACCTTTGTGATTTCCGATACAATGTCTTTTAGACCAGGCACCTTGATCGGAGAGGAAGCTTTCATGCCATTGAAATATACGTCAATTTCATTGTCCACACCTGCAACGATTTCGTAGTCTCCAAGACTGACATCCGTATAATCTTCCAGTGGAATTGCTTCTGTGGAATTTTCACGGTATAAGTATATGGAAATGGTACTTGGTGAAATCTTTAATTGTTGCCCTTCGTATACTCCATTTCCTAAATAGTAAGCAGAAACCTTTGTGATTTCACCGGAAGTTCCTATTATGGACACAGCATCTGTCTTTTTGAAGTTTTCATAAACAATTGCGAAGGAATTGTTATTTCCTTTAATTGTTACTTCTTCTGTTTGTTCTCCATTTACTACAAAATAAAATCCAGAATAAATTGGTGATGTACAGTGTTTGCTAGGATTTGCATATGTCACATCCGTCAGATAGACATCTTTCACATTTAGTACACTTCCTATTGGTAATTCGCTGGGATAATGTGCGGTAAACGAGGTGACTGCATCCGGGTACCCATAGACGATCATAGTATCACTGATTGGTTTTGGACAACCTTTGGATATGGTCACTTTCACTAACGTTTTTTCTGCGCTGATTGTAATTTCATCCAAATCATAGTCTTCAGGAGAAATGACAACCGGATCGGTACAGTTCGTATAAGTTGCTTTTACGATCAACATATCCTTTGTTACTTTTTCGCCGTAGGTTAATTCCAAACTTCCTCCACTTACTGGGGTAATGGAATGAATGCTTTCTAACACAATTCCTTTTACATTGATGGAACCCATTTTTGCCGCATTCCCACTGGCGTAAGTTTTTACAAAAACGGTATGGTTGGCTGCTGTAACCTGCGCATCTTCCAGTTCGTATTCTGAGGAATGTAAGATGCCGGTTGTTCCGTCTGTATAGGTCACATTGACTTTTAGCATATCTTTTGTAACCGTCTCTCCATAGTTCAAACAAATGCTGGAACCACTTGCGGATTCCACACTGGTAATTTCGCGCACAAAACGGTTGCCTACGGAAAGAGTAAATGGAAATTTTCTTCCGCCAAATTCCAAAATAAAAGTATGATTCCCAGCGGTTAAGTCACAATAAGGAGTGTCAAGTGGGACATAGTAGCTTCCATTGTAATAATAGGAATAAGGAGTATCTGCAGTAGCGGTAGTAGATTTTTGTAAAATACGGTAAGAGAAGTTTGTTCCCTCCGAAAGCATATCTCCATAACTCATAGGAAGAATATACTCCTCATCTTCCTCAAACTTTGTATCGATAAAGTCAGATACGATCGAAGGCTTGAAATAGGTAGATGTAACCTTTATGTTATCTGTAGAACTAAAGTCATATCGATAAGTAGTTGCATCACTCTTTAAAAATATATTTGAGTGATATACGGTATAGGAAGCATTCTCTGCTCCATATACACAGTTGTTGAAATGACAATGGGAAGACTGCAACCATTTTTGAAATAGATCAAAGCTGGAACCTTTGTCTTTGGTAACAGCACCACCATAGGCATAAACTTCTGTTGTTCCGCCATTACAGCGGGTGTAATCTGAATTTTCGATACAATTAAAATTTGGATTTAGAAAATAAATCGCATCGCAGTTCAATGACGTAGAATCCGTATTTCCTAAAGCAATATTTTTTAAAGAGGAGGTTACTTCCTTTTCTTTCAGAAAATTCTCATAATTAAAATATAAGTTGTTGACTTTTGTCAAATAGCCAAGACCAACGGGAATATCTGGATTTTCAGAGGGAAGTACTTTAATATTGTCTTTTGTAGTATTGTCAATGTTGAAGTACATCTTTGTAATCTGTTCCTGATACAATGCCTGATTTTCAAATGTTGTAGCAGCGTTGATAGAAAGTTTGTTGATAGTAGAGAGTTTGTTTCCTGATAATGCACGACTTTTAAAAGTAGTTTTACTCTCCACATTGAACGCACCCACATTAGTCTGATAAAGGAAATTGGCACCGATGTTGTTGTCATATCCAGATAATGAAATCGATTTAATTACTGTTTCTGTATGGCTGGTGAAGTCAAACACTTTGTTTTCAGAATGAACAGGACATTCGAATAAAACCATGGCAGAATTTGAGCTGGAAAAGGTAGAACCGTTGAATTCGGAAACGGTACTTTTGAAATTTACCGAATCTCCTTTGAATGTTAATTCAGAAAGAGCAGGACATTCTGCAAAATTATATCCTTGTCCATCAAAAATAGTATTTCCACAGATCGATACATTAGCCAGGGACTTACAATTGTAGAAAACCGATCCCTTAAATGTAAGACTTTTTGCGTTTATATTTACTTCTTTTAGATTCGACATATTGGCAAAACAATATTCATCCAAAACAATATCTGTATTTTGTGCCGTGATTTTTAGATTCTGAATGGAGGAATTATTTTTAAATAAATCTACTGGAATCTTGGAATATCCGTCAGGAATATTTATCTCATAAACCTTAGAAAAATCAGATTTATCTGCAGTGTCGAGCTGTAATGTATTATTGAAGATAAGATTTTTCCATGCACTTGTGTTAGGCATGGCACATTTTACATCCTGAAAGGAAGGATACTTAATGGTACAGTTTCCGTTATCAGTGGGTAAAGTGTTTAAAGATATGGTAGGGATGCAAATGGAATCCTGCATGGTAGCAGTCGCTACCCATGTAGTTTTGTTGTCACCATAAGTGAAGTTAAAAGATGCCAAAGTCTCCTCTGCGGCATGAATAGGAATGGAATATTCCATATGATTCAAAATGGATGGGACAATTAAAGTAATAGCAAAAAGAATTGCCCAAAATTTCTTTGTCTTTTTGAAATTCATTTATATAACTCTCCTTTAGCTTGTAACAAGTCTTAAGAACCGTTACAATAAACCATGAACCTGTTGTTAATTCGTAATAACAGTGTAAAACTTTTTCATTTGTGTCATTCATTTTTGTTGGTTGAACCAGTATTCACTGATTTCAATCACAAATATCTTAATTCAAAATTGTAATCTATTATAGCATGTTGTAACAATTTACGCAATAATTTTGTAAAAATTTTGCAATTATGAAGATGGGATAAAAGTTCACGAATACTAGAAAATAGAGGGAAGTTGGGCGTTTTTTAAAATGTTACAAAATTGTTACATACTTGAAATGTATATATGGGCCAATGAAAAAAATTCAAATAAATTGTAACGATTCAGAGGGAGTAGTTGGTAACAGAACAGTCCGCGGATAAACTGTGACTAAAGTGGCTAAAAATTGTGTGTGGAATAAGAGAGAATAAACTGAAATAGGTAAGAAAAGAAAGGAATGGATATGGAAAAATATGATTATAGGAAAATCATACCGGATTTATTACAGTGGTATGATGAAAATAAGAGAAGTCTGCCTTGGCGAGAAGAAAAAAATCCCTATTATACCTGGGTGTCAGAGATTATGTTGCAGCAGACAAGAGTGGAGGCTGTCAAAGAATATTTTTTGCGGTTTATTGGTGCACTGCCGGAGGTAAGAGATTTGGCTTATGCGCCGGAAGAGCAGTTGCTAAAGCTTTGGGAAGGTTTGGGATATTATAACCGTGTCCGAAATCTCTCTGTGGCGGCAAAGACGATCGTGGAGGAAAAAGGTGGGAATTTTCCAGATACCTATGAGGAAATACTGGAATTAAAAGGGGTGGGAAGTTACACAGCAGGAGCTATTGCTTCTATTGCTTTTGGGGAACAGGTTCCTGCTGTAGATGGAAATGTATTGAGGGTAATGAAGCGTTTAGCGGGAAGTTATGACGACATACAAAAGGCAAAAACAAAAAAAAACATGGAGGAACAGTTAAAACCCATTATTCCCAAAAGAGCGGGGGATTTCAATCAGGCAATTATGGATTTAGGGGCAATGATCTGTATTCCCAATGGGAGACCCTTGTGCGAGGAGTGCCCTCTGGCAAAGCATTGCCAAGCAAAAAAACTTGGACTGCAACAAGAACTTCCGGTCAAAACAAAGAAAAAAGGCAGAAGAATTGAAGAGAAAACTGTTCTTCTTTTAGAGTGTCAAGGAGAGTATGCTTTGCATAAAAGAGGAAATACCGGAATTTTAGCAGGATTGTGGGAACTTCCTAATTTAGAAGGTAACTATACCAAAGAGGAGATTGTAGAAATATTGGAAGAATATGAGAATATTATTGAAATGACAGAGCTTGGTCCAGGAAAACATATTTTTTCACATATAGAATGGCATATGCAAGGGTATAAGATTGTTTTAAAAAACAAAATAAAGACGCAGGAATATGTTTGGGTAAATTCAGAAGAGTGTAGAGAAAATTATGCGATTCCAACAGCCTTTTCACAGTATACGAAAAGGATTTTTCAGGTTTCATAAAAACAGAGCAATAGTTGCTTTTTTTGTATATATTTGTTATAGTGTTAATAGAACATAAAACTGGATTGGGAGGTGGCTACATGCTCATTCGGGTAGATTTTAACAGCACAGAAGCAATCTATATGCAGTTATGCAAGCAGATAATAATTGGGATTGCCAATTCAGACATTAAAGAAGGGGATAATTTACCATCTGTAAGAGATTTGGCAGAAGAAATCGGAATTAATATGCATACAGTAAATAAGGCGTATGGCATATTGAGACAGGAAGGATATCTTAAAGTAGACCGGAGACATGGTGCAATTATTGCTGTGGAAGTAAATCAAATAAAAGCACAAATGCAATTGGAAGAAGAATTAAAGCTTTCTCTTGCGAAAGCCATTTCCAAAGGGGTTCCAAGAGAGGCAGTCTTAGAGATGGTCAATGAGATTTATGATTCTTTTGGAGAACGTTGACAGAGATTGATAAGCTGAAAATTATATTTTAAGAAGTGAGGTAGTATATGAAGGAAAAGTTGACAGCAAACGCAAAAGCGGTTTTTGAATTAGCTGAAAAAATTGCGTTAGAAATGTCCTGCAGTTATGTGGGAACGGAACATATATTATTGGGATTGATTCGGGGAAAGGGAGTGGCAGCCACTACTTTATCTGCCAATCATGTGACGGAAGATAAGATCCGTGAATTGATGGAACAATTATTACAGATGGATTCCAATGTTCTTGTAAAAGATGTGAAATTCACCCTTCGTGCCAAAAATGTAAGAGAACATTGCGTGCAGGAAGCAGAACGATTAGGATCTCATTCTGCAGGAACAGAGCATATTTTACTGGCACTGCTTCGGGAAGCCGATTGTGTTGCACTTCGTATGCTGACTACCATAGGAGTGAACCAACAGAAGTTATATTTGGATCTGTTGACAGCTACCGGTATGGATATGCAGTCGGCTAAGGCAGATTTTATGCAGGCGAAAAGCAAGACAAAAGGCAAATCCACTACGCCTATGTTGGATGCCTATAGTCGCAATTTATCCCAATTGGCAAAAGACGGGAAGCTGGATCCTGTGGTAGGAAGAGAGAAAGAGATTGCCAGATTAGTACAGATCATCAGTCGAAGAACGAAAAATAATCCTTGTCTTGTGGGAGAACCTGGTGTAGGAAAGACTGCCATTGTAGAAGGTTTGGCTCAGAAAATTGCAGAGGGAAGTGTTCCTGAGACCATTGCAGATAAGAAGGTATTAATATTGGATTTATCTGCTATGGTAGCCGGTTCAAAATACAGAGGTGAATTCGAAGAGAGAATTAAGCGTGTGATACGGGAAGTGTCTTCCGACGGTAATATTTTGGTGTTTATAGATGAAATTCATACTTTGATTGGTGCCGGAGGAGCAGAAGGTGCCATGGATGCAGCTAATATTCTGAAACCGGCCCTTGCAAGAGGTGAGATTCAGATTATGGGTGCTACTACGATCGTAGAGTATAGAAAGTATATTGAAAAGGACGCTGCTTTGGAAAGAAGATTTCAGCCTGTTATGGTAGAGGAACCAACAGAAGCCGAGACTTTTGCAATTTTGAAAGGAATTGCGCCAAAGTACCAGGAACATCACAACATTGTAATCACAGAAGAAGCATTACATGCGGCAGTTACATTGTCCAGCCGTTATATCAACGATCGTTTTTTGCCGGACAAAGCCATTGATGTAATGGATGAAGCTGCTTCCAGAGTACGACTAAACAGCAGCGTAAAAAGTGCAGAAATGATTGCTCTTGAGAAACAGAATGAAAAGTTGGAAAAAGAAAAGGAAGAAGCCATTGTAAAGGAAGATTTTGATGAAGCAATCAAGATTAAACAGGCTCAACAGGTCAATAAAGAAAAGATATCCGACCTTTTAGAAAAAGAGAAAAAGAAGAAAAAAGGACTTCCGGAAGTGACAGAGAAAGACATAGCGGCAGTGATCGCGCTATGGACAAAGATACCGGTGGAGAAGATGGAAATAGAGGAAGCTACACGGCTAAGGGAATTAGAGAATATTTTACATAGTCGAGTAATTGGACAGGAAGAAGCCGTGACTGCTGTCTCAAAGGCAGTGAGAAGAGGAAGGGTAGGATTAAAAGATCCCAATCGTCCAATCGGTTCTTTCTTATTCCTTGGACCGACGGGAGTTGGAAAGACAGAATTGTCAAAAGCATTGGCGGATGCTGTGTTTGGAACTGAGAAATCCATGATACGCGTAGATATGTCGGAGTATATGGAAAAGCATAGTGTGTCAAAATTGATTGGTTCTCCTCCAGGGTATGTTGGTTTTGAAGATGGTGGACAGCTAAGTGAAAAAGTTCGTAGAAATCCATATTCGGTTATTCTTTTTGATGAGATAGAGAAGGCACATGTGGATGTATTCAATATTTTATTGCAGGTGCTGGACGATGGACACATTACTGATTCCCAGGGAAGGAAGATCAGCTTTAAAAATGCAATTATCATTATGACTTCAAATGCAGGTGCCAGTCGGATTATCGCTCCTAAAAATTTAGGTTTTGCATCAAAGTCCGATCCGGATACAAATTATAAGAAAATGAAAGATGGAGTTATGGAAGAGGTAAAACACCTTTTTAAACCGGAATTTTTAAATCGAATTGATGAAACCATTGTATTCCATTCTTTGGAGAAAGAACACATTCGCGAAATTGTGCAATTATTATTGAATAGTCTTGCAGCTAGAGTGCAGGAGCAGATGGCTATCAAACTTACCTTTGCAGAAGAAGTATATGATTTTATTACAGAAGAAAGTTACGATGTGACATATGGTGCCAGACCGATCCGAAGGATGATCCAGACAAAAATAGAGGATGGATTGGCAGATGCACTGTTGGATGGGACCATTCGTGCGGGCAGTGAAGTGTGTCTGAATATTGAAGAGAAAAAGGTTGTATTTTCTGTTGTAAAATGCTAGTAATTTTTTTGTAAATCATGTATAATAAGAGAGTAGTATATTTGGGTGGTTTTGGGTATATTTCATGAGAAAAGACAAACAGGTGGAGAAAGATCCATTTTGGAAAAGTAAAGTACAGGAGGTAATAGGATTATGGCAGTAGTGGAAGAATTAATCCGTAAGGAGACAGATGGTACATTAAGTTTTGGAAATTTTGAACTTGCAACTAAGTCAAAACTTTCTGATTTCGAATACGAAGGTGATTTATATAAGATCAAGACTTTTGGGGAGATTACAAAGCTTGAGAAGAATGGTGTGTTTTTATATGAATCTGTACCGGGAACCACTGTTACCAATATGAAGAACAATGCAGAAGGAATGAACTTCAAGGTAGAAGGAAAAGAAGATGCCCAGATTATCCTTGGATTAGAGCCTGAGAAAGAATATAAGGTTACGATCAATGGTAAGGACAGCGGCGAGATGAAGACAAATCTTGGTGGAAAACTGGATATTAGCGTGGAATTAAATGCTGGTGAAGCTGTAGAAATCAGTGTTGTGTCAAAATAAACATTTGAAGATTTGTTCACAGAGAGGAACAATTTTGATTTCAGAATAAAAGGTAGGATGGATATACAATTATGGCAAAGGCGAAGACAATATTCTTTTGTAAGGAATGTGGCCATGAATCTTCCAAATGGCTGGGACAGTGTCCCGGTTGTAAGGAATGGAATACTTTTGTGGAGGAGCCTGTAGTAAAAAAGTCAGTCACCGGTAGTGTATTACGGGGGCAGAAAGCAGAGCCAAGCAAACTTTCAGAGGTAAAGATTACAGAGACCGCTCGGACAATGATCGGCATTGGAGAATTGGATCGGGTGCTAGGCGGGGGAATTGTACAAGGTTCCCTTGTACTGGTAGGTGGAGATCCTGGAATAGGAAAATCTACCTTGTTGCTTCAGATGTGTAAGCATTTGGCAGAGACGGATAAGAGAGTGCTTTATATTTCAGGAGAGGAGTCTCTTCGTCAGATAAAGATGCGTGCAAATCGTCTTGGAGAATTTAAGCATGATATGCTATTGTTGAGCGAGACGAATTTGGATGTGGTAGAACAGACGATTCGAAGTGTTGAGCCTGAGATTGTAGTCATCGACTCCATACAGACTATGTTTAAGGAGGAGGTTGGTTCTGCACCAGGTAGTGTAGGACAGGTAAGAGAGACTACAAATACACTTATGAACCTTGCCAAAGGATTAGGAATTTCTATATTTATTATAGGACATGTTACGAAGGAAGGTATGGTTGCGGGACCAAGAGTCCTGGAACATATGGTGGATACAGTATTGTACTTTGAAGGAGATCACAATGCCACTTATCGTATTCTTCGTGCTGTCAAGAACCGATTCGGTTCCACAAATGAGATTGGTGTCTTTGAAATGAAGGATGTGGGTCTAAAAGAAGTGACCAATCCATCCGAATTTATGTTAGATGGAATGCCGGAAGATGAGCCGGGGTCTGTTGTTACCTGTGCCATGGAAGGAACCAGGCCTATTTTAGTGGAAGCACAGGCGTTAGTATGTCAGACGAATTTTAACTTACCAAGAAGAACCGCTGCAGGTGCAGACTATAATCGCATTAACTTGTTGATGGCAGTAATAGAAAAGAGACTTGGTATTCGTATGAGTGATTGCGATGCATATGTGAATGTAGCAGGAGGAATGCGGATCAATGAGCCCGCATTGGATTTGGCTGTAGTGGCAGTTTTGTTGTCAAGTTACCGGAATCGTGCATTGCCAAGCAGGATATTGGTTTTTGGAGAAGTGGGGCTGACAGGTGAAGTTCGAGCCGTGAATATGGCGGAACAAAGGGTTTTGGAAGCGGAAAAGTTAGGGTATAGCTGTTGTATTCTTCCAAATGTGAATAAGAAAGTAATTTCAATTGACGGAATACGATTGATTGGAATTAGTAATATAAGAGAGTTATTAGAGTATATTTAATGGAGACAAAGGGGGAACTATTATGTCAGAAGAAATGAAAGACACAAGAGAATTAGCAAAAGAAGGCTTAGGAGACACTGCTAAGTTAGTCCAAAAGAATGCGAGTCTGGGCGAGTTAATGCACAAGACTTCTGCCAACGTGGAGCAGATGGAGAAGCTGACCAACATGATTGAAGGTTTTGCAGGTGTGATTGCGGGAATTGCCAATAAGACAAATATGTTGGCATTGAATGCATCCATTGAGGCTGCCAGAGCAGGTGAGCATGGTAGAGGCTTTGCGGTAGTTGCCAAGCAGGTAGGTGAGTTGGCAGCTCAGTCAGCTACATCTTCTAAGGAAATCAAAGAGACGATTCAGTCTGTACAGGGCTTTACTACTGAGATGGTTAACAGTATGGAACAGTTAGAAAAGGCTATAGAAGAGCAGGTTCAGCTTACTGAGAATGTTAGTAAAGTGCTAAAGGAAATTGAGGAGAGTAGCAACTAATTTCATCTACCATAGGAATTGAACTCTGTTCCGGGAATATAACCCTGGAACAGAGTTTTTTACTTTATAGGAAACTGCATCCCCTCTAGAGTAAAAACGCTCCGCGGGGATGCGCAGTTCGCGGAGTAGAAGTTAATTGCTTCGCAATACCGCAAACGCGTTAGAGTTTTGCAAGTAAAACTCTTTTTATTATGAAGATATCGTTAGTGGGGACGCTTTGTGTATGCTTTTACAGAAAAGTTCTGTCGTACTGACAAAACTCATTTTTGTTGTTTTGTACCAAAAAATGAGGGGCATTTTGGTGAATTTACAATGTTGTATCAAAAGGAAAAGTGTTTTATAATAAACGTATTAAAGAAATATTACAAAAATGTAACGATTATATTGAAAAAAATGTGAAAATTCAGAACATGGAACAATTAGCGATATTGATGTACATGCAGTGGATTGTCCCATTATTATGTCACTCGAATAGAGGGATAGGAGCTGAATCGTTACGAAACTGATTTCGAAAATTGAGAATGGAGGAAGCCTGTGAACAGAAATAAGAAAAGGATTATAGCCGGAGCTGCGATTGGAGCTGCCACAGCAGGTATTGTGGCAGGTTCGATCTTCGGAGTGAAACAATGGCAATCTGGTCAATGGGACAACAAGATTATTGTATCGAAGGATGAACAGAAAGAAGAACAAAATATTATTTTGCATTATCGTTGGGATGGAGAAGACACCCCCCATGTGTACTATGAAAATGTAGACGGAAATGGAACACAGACCATTTCTTATCCAGGTATTCCTATGAAGAATACAGGAGATGGATGGTATACTTATACGATTGCAGATGCAAAGAGTGCAGATATTGTATTTAGTATCGCAGACACCTATGAGACGACTACATTAAGAAGAACTGCAGGAGAATGGTGGTTTGACCAGGATACATGGTATGCTGAGAAACCAGATGCAGAACAGACAGAAATTGAGTTAGCAGATGCTGTAGAAACAGAAACAGGAGAACAGGAAAAGGCGAAAAAAGAAGAAAAGACAGATACCAAATATAGCAAAGAGAATGTTACTACTGTTTTGAAAGATGGAACCACGAAAGTGGGACTAAGCAAAATCTCAAATGTAAAAGAATACATTGAAACCTATGTGGAAACACAGGATTTGGATGCTGCAGAGGATGCTACAATTACCGTTCATTATTATGCAAAAGACGGGGAAGTCCCATCTATTTATTTTTGGAATGCGTTGCCACAGAATCAGGAGACAGTATGGCCGGGACAGCCTATGACCTTTGAGAGTGAGAACTGGTATACCTATTCCTTTAGTGATGCATCAAAGATCAACTTTTTATTTACTTACGGCTTACAGCAGAGTAAGGATCTTACCCGTAAGACTGGGGAATGGTGGTACAAGGATGGAAAATGGTATTCTAAGAAACCTGCAGAATATCAGGAAATTGAGACTCCTATCGACAGTGAGAAAGGTGACTTTAGAGAAGAAACCATTTACTTTTTGATGACCACTCGATTCTATGATGGAGACGAAAGCAACAATGTTCACTGTTGGGATGAAAATGCGAAAACACCTGAGGATGATCCGGCATGGAGAGGTGATTTCAAGGGATTAATCGAAAAATTAGACTACATAAAAGCACTTGGGTTCTCTGCAATCTGGATTACTCCTGTGGTAGAGAACTGTTCCGGATTGGATTATCATGGATATCATGCCATTAATTTCCAAAAGGTGGATCCAAGATATGAATCAGATGGTGTGACTTACCAGACCTTGATCAACGCAGCCCATAGTAAAGGATTAAAGATCGTTCAGGACGTAGTGTTCAATCATACCGGTAACTTTGGGGAAGAGAATATCGCTCCGCTGTTTACAAAAGATGGAGATGTAGAAGGTGGATATGGAACCATTAATTGTCTAAAGCTGGCAGAAGGAAGTAAGATTACAGATGATTACGATTCTTTAAAACCGGGAGACCAGTATGGACAGAGACTGGCATTGTTAAAAGATACAAAAGATCCGATTGTACCTGGAGTGAGAAATGATCCAAAAACATTCTATCATCGATATGGAACCGGATTTAACTGGGATTTCTATACCGTACAATTAGGACAGATGGCTGGTGACTGTGTGGATTTGAACACAGAGAATCCAATCGTGGCCAAGTATTTGATGGATAGTTATACAAAGTATATCAATATGGGGGTAGATGCCTTCCGTATTGATACCATGAAACACATTTCCAGATTAACCTTTAATAATTTCTTGACACCTGTATTACAGGCTGCAGGAGGTAAGGACTTCTATATGTTTGGAGAAGTTTGTACAAAGTCTTCTCAGGTCTGGTATCGTGGCGAGACCCCTGCGTTGTCAGGTGCGTTTTACACTTGGAAAGAAAGTAAAGATTATGACTGGGTATACTATGATGAAGCGGTAGAAGCAGAATACGACGAATATGCGGCAACACCACCGGAAAAGATTTATTCGGATTTCCCTACGGACCAGGAATATTTTGACTGGAGACTGGAATCTGAGGCAAATTTGGCACATGGTGTGAATATGAAATCTACCGAGGAAAATTACAATGACAATGCCAATGATGTAGGTGGACAAAGTGTGAAGGCTGCGGGAACTGCACAGTCAGAACAGCCAGTCAGTGACAATGCCTTCTTAAGAGGAAATGAGTATCATAAACCTGACACAAGCATGCAGTCAGGCACTAATGTAATTGATTTTACCATGCATTGGAATTTCCGTACCGCAAAGAAAGCCTTTGAGTCAGTAACCGGAAATTATGATTACGAAACCGGAGAAGTTGGTTCAAATGTCTCAGCAGGTGGAGATTATGCATACAATGATTCCACTTGGAATGTTACTTATGTAGACTCTCATGACTACAGCCCAGATGGAAACTTTGAGTATCGATACGATGGAACAGAGGAAGAATGGGCAGAGAATCTTTGTTTGTTATTTAGTTTCCGTGGAATTCCATGTATTTACTATGGTTCTGAGATTCAGTTCCAGTCTGGTAAGAAGATTGACGGTGGAGAGACCTTAGCGTTGATAAATTCCGGTCGTGCATACTACGGAGAACATCTGGAAGGTGAAGTAGAGGCAACCGGATTTGGTACATACACTGCCAGTGGAGAAGTAAAGAATACATTGGAAAGTCCATTGTCACAACATATTATTCGTCTGAACAAGATTCGTCGTGCTATTCCTGCATTGCAGAAGGGACAGTACAGCCGTGCAAATATCACATCAAATGGTGAGGGTATGGCATTTAAGCGTAGATACACAGATGACAAGACTGATAGCTATGTATTAGTAACTATTACAGGCGGAGCAGAGTTTACAGATGTATTAAACGGAACTTATGTAGACGCCATTACCGGTGAGGAAGTAACCGTAACCGATAATAAATTATCTATAGCTGCCCCAGGAAAAGGAAATATGCGTATTTATGTTCTGGATACAGAATTGACCAGTGCTCCAGGAAAGGTTGGAGAGGATACGTCTTATTTGAAATAGACGAAAAGAAGTGCGAAAGGTAACTTCTTTTCGGGAGTTATGATCTTATGAAACATTCGGCATAGTCGATCGTGATATCGGCTATGCCGTTTTTCGTTTATTTGGAATGAGGGCTTTCGTAAGCTAAAGTGGACTTATCGTAACAGGACAGCCCCGGCTGAACGGTTACGACTTATCCATTTTTGCATGCCGATAAATACCCCCGATCCGCCCGCTTTCACTGGATGTGAGAGAACTCCAGCCATTTTCCAGTACTTTATCTAATACGCCGATTTCGTCGGCAATTTCATACTTTAATTTTTCCAGTTCAGGAAGAGATTTAATCTGCTCCCTAGTTTTGATTTCTTCTTTCTTTGGTTTGGTATTCTTTTTCATTTCTTCAACTCCAATCCGTTGGAAATGTCCTACATGTGCAACTTACTGCTTACATATCTGCCTGACGGCCGTATAAACAGTAAGCTATCCGTTACAGTTCACATATGTGTGAACTGTACAGTAACACACATTTTCTTGCGTAGGGCGTAGCATAAACAGTAGCTACCATTTTTTTGTGAGTGTAATATTATTATGGTCAAAAAATAAATAAATATGTATTTCATAAAGAAGAAAAGCGGTAAACTCCCCTTTAGTAATGCTTGTGGATTCTATGCAAATAGGCTATAATGGTAGGAAGACAAAGGAAAGAAAGCAGGTGTGGAATATGGATGCATACTCTGGATTTGCGGCGTTGTACGATATGTTCATGGATAACATTCCCTATGAGGAATGGGGACAGTATCTGGTGGGGCTGTTAAAGGAATACCAGGTAGACCAGGGAATCATTGCAGAATTGGGATGTGGAACGGGAAAAATCACAGAACTTCTGGCAATGGAGGGTTATGATATGATCGGGATCGACAATTCAGAAGAAATGCTTCAGATTGCGAGAGAGAAGTTACTTGCCTATGAAGAAAACGATAAGAGGAAAAATATTCTGTATCTTTTGCAGGATATGAGGGAAATGGAGTTATATGGAACCGTGCATGCAGTGGTCAGCATATGTGACAGCCTCAATTACATCACAGAGGAAGAAGATTTGCTGCAGGTGTTTCGGTTAGTGAATAATTATTTAGAGCCTCAGGGATTGTTTATTTTTGATCTGAATACCGAGTACAAATATAGCGAAGTCATGGGTGACCGAAACATTTGTGAGAATAGGGAAAATGCAAGCTTTATTTGGGAAAACTATTATTATCCGGTAGAAAAGATTAATGAGTATGACCTTACCATATACGCAGAGGCAGACAATGGACTATATGAAAGAATGGAAGAGAACCATTTTCAGAAGGCATACAGTTTAGATCAGATTCAGTCTTTGCTGGAGAAAGCCGGTATGGAGTATGTGACTGCCTATGATGCATTCTCAAAGGAAGCGCCGAGAGAAGACAGTGAGCGTATATATGTGATCGCCCGGGAGAAATATCAGGAAGGGAAATCCTATGCATATATAGAAGAATAGGATACCGTTCACATTCCTGTGAATAGAAACACAAGAATAGTAATTATTTTGGAAACTATTGATAGGTTATGTTAGTATAGATAGTAAGAAGGGTTTTGAAAAAATATCGGGAACAAAAAATTAAATAGAAAGAAATGAGGATAAAATGGCAGATTATATTGTAAGAGGAACCGCAGCAAATAATCAGATTCGTGTATTTGCTGCCACTACAAGAGAATTAGTAGAACATGCAAGAGCGGCCCATGGTACCAGTCCGGTAGCCACAGCAGCATTGGGAAGATTACTTACCGGTGGTGTAATGATGGGAAGTATGATGAAGGGGGAAAAAGATCTCCTTACGCTTCAAATCCGTTGTAGCGGACCAATCCAGGGATTGACGGTTACTGCAGATGCCCTAGGGAATGTAAAGGGATATGTATACGATCCTACGGTTATGTTACCGCCAAACCCACAGGGAAAATTAGATGTGGGAAAAGCATTGGATTTGGGAGTCTTAAGTGTCATCAAGGATATGGGATTAAAAGAGCCGTATATGGGACAGACCCAGTTAGTCTCAGGTGAGATTGCAGAGGACCTGACTTATTATTTTGCAACCTCAGAGCAGGTGCCTTCTGCGGTAGCTTTAGGCGTTTTGATGAATAAGGACAATACCGTTAAGCAGGCTGGTGGATTTATTATCCAATTGATGCCGTTTGCAGAAGATGGATTGGCAGAAAAGCTGGAAGATAAGTTAAAGGATGTCACTTCCATTACCGCACTATTGGAGAAAAATATGACACCGGAGGACATTGTAAATGAAATTCTTGGAGAATTTGGGGTAGAATTTATGGATACTCTTCCCGCAAGATTTTATTGTAACTGTACAAAAGAGCGTGTAGAGAAAGCAATCATTAGTGTGGGAGCGAAAGATTTGAACGAAATGATACAAGAAGGTAAACCAATTGAGGTAAATTGTCATTTTTGTAACAAAAAATATGAATTTTCTATCGAAGAATTAAAAGAAATATTAAGAAAGAGTAAGAGATAAGTCGAAGTATATTTAGATGAAAAAACATTATATAACAGGCTTGCTTTGAACTGCTTATAGTATAGACAGAATAGAATTCGACAGCTTGGAAGTGAGGGAATACAGATGACAGAGAAAGAGAGGAACCAACAGATGATTTATACAATGACATTAAGTCCGGCATTGGATTACATTATTACGATTGAAGATTTTGACAAAGATACGGTCAACCGTAATGAGAAAGAAGAAGTATTTGCAGGTGGAAAAGGAATCAACGTTTCACAGGTACTGAAAAATTTAGATATTGAGAATGTGGCTTTAGGATTTGTTGCAGGATTTACAGGAGAGAAGATTGAGAGAGATCTTGCAGAATATGGCTGTTTTGTAGATTTTGTACATTTGAGACAGGGTATGTCCCGAATCAATATTAAGATCAAAGGAAGTAGTGGGATTCTCAATGGAAAGCGGGAGACCGAGATCAATGGTATGGGACCAATCGTTCCACAGGATAAGCTTGCAAAATTGTTTGAGAAGTTAGACCAGATCAATACCAATGATATTCTGGTGTTAGGTGGAAGTGCGATGGCTTCCTTACCTGAGGATATCTATTCCTTGATTATTGAACATTTGAAAGACAAGAATATTAAAGTAATTGTGGATGCAGAGAGAAATTTATTGAGACAGGTGCTTCCATACAAGCCATATTTGATCAAGCCAAATAGAAAAGAACTGGCAGATGCATGTGGTGTTGCTGTTTCAGAGATTACCACGAAGGAAGATGTGATCAAGTATGCAAAGCAGCTGCAGGAGACCGGTGCAAGAAATGTTTTAGTTTCCTTAGGTGCAGATGGTGCTGTTTTGCTTTTGGAAGATGGTACAGTATATGCAAAGAAAGCTCCGGAAGGTGAACTTGTGGATGGCGTAGGAGCCGGCAATTCTATGATTGCTGGATTTATTGCCGGTTATTCAGAACATGAAGATTATCAGAAGGCTTTTGATATGGCGTTGGCAGCAGGTTGCGCATGTGCGTTCCGTGCAGGTTTGCCAACAAGCATAGATATTCAGAAAATGTATGACATCGTGTCAAATATGCCAAATGCATAAGGAATATAGAGACATTAAATTTATTGGAGGTAATATATGTATAGTTTTGATGAAGTAAAGAATTATGATCCAGAGCTTGCCAAAGCAATTGAGCAGGAGACCCAGAGACAGAATGATCACATTGAGTTGATCGCATCGGAAAACTTTGTAAGCAAGGCAGTCATGTCCGCAATGGGAAGTACATTGACCAATAAGTACGCAGAGGGATATCCGGGAAAGCGTTACTATGGTGGATGTGAGTATGTAGATGTAGCAGAAGATTTAGCTAGAAATCGTGCCATGGAGTTGTTTGGATGTACATATGCCAACGTACAGCCACATTCAGGTGCACAGGCAAATATGGCAGTATTTTTCTGTCTGTTACAGCCAGGCGATACGGTTATGGGAATGAATCTGGATCACGGTGGACATTTGACACATGGAAGTCCGGTAAATATGTCTGGAAGTTATTTCAATATCGTTCCTTACGGAGTAAATGACGATGGATTTATTGATTATGATCAATTAGAGAAGATTGCATTAGAGAGCAAGCCAAAGCTGATCGTAGCCGGTGCCAGTGCATACGCTAGAAAGATTGATTTCAAGCGTTTCAGAGAAGTGGCAGATAAGGTTGGGGCATACTTAATGGTTGATATGGCTCATATTGCCGGATTGGTGGCAGCAGGATTACATGAGAGTCCGATTCCTTACGCACATGTTACCACAACTACCACTCACAAGACTCTTCGTGGACCAAGAGGTGGTATGATTTTATCCAGCAAGGAATTTGCAGAGGAGCATAAGTTAAATAAGGCAGTATTCCCGGGAATCCAGGGAGGTCCTTTGATGCATGTGATCGCAGCTAAGGCAGTCTGCTTCAAAGAAGCATTACAGCCTGAGTTTAAGGAATATGCAAAGAATATTGTTGCCAATGCGACTGCTCTTGCAGAAGGTCTTACAAAGCGTGGATTTAAGATCGTATCAGGAGGTACGGACAACCATTTGATGCTTGTAGATCTTAGAAGTAAGGGGGTTACAGGTAAGGAAGCAGAGAAATTATTGGATGCAGCCAACATTACATGTAACAAGAATACCATTCCAAACGATCCTGAGAAGCCATTTGTTACAAGTGGAATCCGTCTTGGAACAGCGGCTGTAACCACTCGTGGTATGAATACAGCAGACATGGATGTAATCGCGGAAGCAATCAGTTTAGTAATTGATGATGTGGATGCAAACAAGGAAAAAGCAATGGCTATGATTAAAGAATTGACAGATAAGTATCCATTGTACTAAAAAATGGGTAACAGTTCAGCCGGGGGCTGTCCTGTTACGGCTCACAGCAAGCTTACGCATGCAAATTGTTGTGAGCCACGCCAAATTTACATTTTCATATGTCCTTGCACAGCGATGTGTGCAAGGACTACCTGAACTGTTACATAAATGGTACTTATTGGTAAATAAAAAAAAGTGTTGACAAAAAAAACAATAGGAATATAATGGTACTTGTAAGTGACGAGGGCGTCTTGAAGAAATTCAAGGCGCCTTTTTCTATATCTGGAGATTTGTCAAATATAGAAAAATATTCCGCGAATAGGAGTAAAAGGTATGATTTACCTTTTGCAATCAGGCGGGAATCAGCAAAGACTGCAGTTTGGAGAGAAGAAAGTTAGCTGCAAAGCTAACAGAGATTTTGAAAGCAGGCCACTTTCAAAATACGAAAACAAGAAGTATATGGACGGTGAAGTTAAGAAGTTCATGCCACTTCGAAAAATACATTTTAGTAGAAAATGCAGGAGGATTCAAATATGGATATGGATAGCGTATTAGAATTGGTAAATGGTCAGGTGTTTGCAGTCTGGTTTTTGATCGGTGCAGCATTGGTATTTTGGATGCAGGCAGGATTTGCTATGGTAGAGACAGGATTTACCAGAGCAAAGAATGCAGGAAATATTATTATGAAGAACTTGATGGATTTCTGTATTGGAACAGTGATGTTCATCTTGATTGGCTCTAGTTTGTTACTTGGAGAAGATTTACTTGGTTTCATCGGAAAACCTGGTTTTGACTTATTAACAGCTTATGAGAATTTTGATTTTTCAAGTTTTGTATTTAACTTAGTGTTCTGTGCAACAACAGCTACTATCGTATCAGGAGCGATGGCTGAGAGAACAAAATTTATTTCGTACTGTGTTTATTCCGGTATTATTTCCGGTTTGGTTTATCCGGTTGAAGCACATTGGATTTGGGGTGGCGGCTGGTTAGCACAGCGTGGCTTCCATGATTTCGCTGGTTCTTGTGCCATTCATATGGTAGGTGGTATCGCAGCTTTAATCGGTGCAAAGATTTTAGGAGCACGTATCGGTAAGTTTGAGAAAGACAAAGATGGAAAGATTACAAAAGTAAATGCTTTTCCAGGACACAACATTCCACTTGGAGCACTTGGTGTATTTATTCTTTGGTTTGGTTGGTATGGATTTAATGGAGCAGCAGCTACATCAATCGAACAGTTGGGTTCTATCTTCCTTACAACAACAGTAGCGCCAGCAGTGGCAACCGTAGTTTGCATGATCTTTACATGGGTTCGTTATGGTAAGCCAGATGTTTCTATGTGTTTGAACGCTTCTTTGGCAGGTTTGGTTGCAATTACTGCACCATGTGATGTTACAGATGCTACAGGAGCTGTTGTTATTGGATTTGTAGCAGGTTTATTAGTAGTATTTGGTGTTTGGTTGTTAGATTATAAGTTACACATTGATGATCCGGTTGGTGCGGTTGCAGTACATATGATGAACGGTATCTGGGGAACCTTTGCGGTTGGTTTATTTGCAACAGCATCTGCACCAGGATGTCAGGATCTGATCGATGGCGGAGATATGTTAGGTGAAGGCCTTTTCTATGGCGGCGGTTTTGCACAGTTAGGAATGCAGTGTGTTGGTATTGTAACAGTTGGTGCCTGGGCAACAATCTGTATGGCAATCGTATTCTTAGCAATCAAAGCAACAATTGGACTTCGTGCTTCCAAGGAAGAGGAAATTCTTGGATTGGATATTACAGAACATGGTTTGGCAACATGCTATGCCGGATTTGAGACTGGTTCTGCAAATGAATTGGAAATTGACTATGACGAAATGATCGCAATGGGAACAGAGGATGTAGAAACTGCAGTTCCAGCAATGGTTCAGGCATCTGCAACAGACGAGAACAAAGTATCAAAGGTAGAAATCATCTTGAAGCAGGAAAGATTCGAGAAGTTAAAGAAGGCTATGAACAACATTGGTGTTTCTGGTATGACAGTTACACAGGTTCTTGGTTGTGGAACACAGAAGGGAGCTCCGGAATTTTATCGTGGAGTACCAATTGAAATGCAGTTGCTTCCTAAGGTTCAGGTAGAAATGGTAATTTCTAAGGTGCCGGTAAAAGAAGTTATCGATACTGCCAGAAAAGTATTGTATACTGGTCACATTGGAGATGGAAAGATTTTCGTTTACGATGTAGAAAATGTAGTAAAGGTTCGTACCGGAGAGCAGGGATATGATGCCCTTCAGGGAGAAAACTAAAACACGGAAAGAACGGTAATAAGGATAAGAAGAGTGAGAAGTATCTTACTTGGGAACAATTTCATAATAGGTTCTTAGACAAGCTGAAGATGGAGCATTAGGCATGGGGTGCAAATCTCTCCTGTATAAGATAGAGACAAGAGACGCAAGGCATGGACGTCTCTTGTTGCGTTATATTAGGGAATTGAAAAATAAAACAAAATTGTATAAAATAAAGAAAACAAGTGAACCTATTTAGAAAGAGAGGATGAGGAAAATGGTTGATGTTAAGGTAGATGTGACAAAGATTGTAAAGTATGTCTGCATCACAGGAGCGGCGATAGTAGCAATTATATTTGGCACCAGATGCTTGAATGAGATTTATAAGAAAGAAAAATAAGAATGGAAAAACCTATACCGGCTGTGTATACACAGATTGGTATAGGTTTTCATTTTTGTATCAATTAGTCGTGTTTTTCTACTACTTCATTTTTGTTCTTGTAAATGGAATTGGCAGGGACAAATCCGCGAACCATAGACAGTGGGTAAACATTGGAATGCTTTCCGATTACCGTTCCAGGGTTTAATACGCTGTTACAGCCTACTTCCACTTCATCCCCTAAGATCGCACCCATTTTCTTTAATTCGGTCTTTACTTTTTCTTCTTTTGTAAGAATGGTTACTAAGGTTTTGTCTGATTTTACATTAGAAGTAATAGAACCTGCGCCCATGTGCGCTTTGTATCCAAGGATGGAATCTCCAACATAGTTGTAGTGAGGAACCTGCACCTTGTTAAACAGCAATACATTTTTTAACTCGGTAGAGTTGCCAACTACGGCACCTTCGCCTACGATAGCATTTCCCCGGATAAAAGCACAATGACGGATTTCCGCTTCCTTACCAATAATAGCAGGACCGTTAATAAAAGCAGTTGGAGCAACCTTTGCAGATTTGGCGATCCATACATTTTCTCCTTTTTGCTCGTACTCCTCCGTTGGTAATGTAGCGCCCAGTTCCTTTATAAAGGCACCAATCTTAGGAAGCACCTCCCAAGGATATGTGGTTCCTTCAAAAATATCAACTGCGATTGTTTCTGAAAATGTGAATAAGTTTTGATTTTTCATGTTTTCCATGTGGATAACTTCCTTTCTATTTTTGCTTTTGTTTATCAACTGGTAATGTTTTGTAGTGTTGAGCTGCCTGGTCAAAGAAAGAACGCAGGGCATATTGATTTTTGGCCCCTTTTACTGCAACTACCCATTGACTCACAAAATGATTGAGTTTACCCATGTACTCATCGGAGGTAATCTCTCCGTTTGCAACATAGGTGAGTCCTTTCTCCCAGCTGGCAGTAAGCTCTGGATTGAGAAGGGAACGGATGGAGCAGTTGACCACATCGAAAATCATTTCTCCAAGGAGAGTAGGGGTGATGATCTGGGTCTTTTTATTTAGGTTGATATAACCAATATTAAAAAGTTTTTCTAAAATACCTGCACGGGTAGCACTGGTCCCGATACCGCTTCCTTTGATTTGCGCTCTTAGTTCTTCGTCTTCAATCAACTGTCCTGCATTTTCCATGGCAAGGATCATAGAACCGGAGTTGTATCTTTTTGGAGGAGAAGTCTCCCCTTCTTTGATGCTTAATTCCGATACAGGAAGCACCGTTCCTTTCTTTAGCTGAGAGACAAAAGAAACAAAATCGGCATCAAACGTGTTCTCATCTTCCTCATCTTTGTTGTCTTTTTCTTCCTTCTTTTTCACAAAGGAGAAGGGAGTCACTTTCAAATAGCCCTCCGCAGTCATAATTTTTGAACTGGCAAAGAAACGTTCCCGTTCCTCTGTGGTATCTGGGTAGTTCATTGCCACTGTCAAAGTGACTTTTTGATATTCGGCAGCTGGATAAAAAATGCTGAGAAAACGTCGGCATATAACCTCATACACCTTTGCGGCAGTTGGCGGAAGGCTATTTAGTCCCTGCAGACCCTGGCCGGTGGGAATAATAGCATAGTGATCCGTAATCTGTTTATCGTTTACATATCTGGATTTTGCAAGTCCTTCGTACATTTTATTGTCTAAGATTTCTTTTGCAAATGTACCTATAAGGGGATATTGTTGCAATCCACGAAGATTTTTCCAAATCTCTTTGCTTACAGCGGTGGAGAGCACACGGGCATCCGTTCTGGGATAGGTAACCAGTTTTCGTTCATACAAAGTTTGTGCGATCTTCAATGTTTCATCTGGACTGATTTTAAAAAGCTTAGAACAAATATTTTGTAACTCCGCAAGGTTAAATAAAAGTGGAGCATTCTTTTTTTCTTTTTTCTTTTCAATCTTCTCGATGGTTCCGGACAGAGGTTGTGTCTGGGACAATTCCGAAATCAGAAGTTTTGCATCGTCTTCGGTTTTGAAACCATTCTCTTTATAGAGCTTTGGAGACTGGAAATAGCGGGAACCTTCTACACTTTTCCATTCACCCTGAAAAACCTTACCGGATACATCAAAATTGGAAAATACACGGTAAAATGGGGTCTTTACGAAGGCACGGATCTCTCGCTCCCTTCGAACCACCATGCCAAGTACACAGGTCATAACACGACCAACGGATATGGCACCCTTTTGTGTTCCGTTTAGATATTCCCGAACCTGATAGCCGTATTTTAATGTAAGAACTCTGGAAAAATTGATTCCCATAAGATAATCTTCTTTGGCACGAAGATAAGCAGAATCAGACAATGTATCGTAGGCAGACAGCGGCTTGGCTTCTCGGATTCCACGAAGAATTTCTTCTTCCGTCTGGGAATCAATCCAGACACGGCGTTTGTCCTTCGTGTCCGGAACTTCTGCTAACTGGTCTACCAGCCGGTAAATGTATTCTCCTTCCCGTCCCGAGTCGGTACATACATAAATAGTAGACACATCCGGACGGTTTAACAGCTCTTTTACGATTTCAAACTGCTTTTTTGTTCCTGGGATTACTTCATATAAATAGTTCTCCGGCAAAAAAGGAATGGTATCATAGGACCATTTTTTTAGGGAAGGATCATATACTTCCGGATAACTCATGGTAACCAGATGTCCAACACACCAGGTAACAATGGCATCCTCCGACTCTAGATACCCATCCTTTCTTGCACCGTTTATCTTAAGTGCTTTGGCAAATTCCTGCGCAACACTTGGTTTTTCGGCAATATATACACTTTTTGACATAGTTTCACCTGATATCCTCATAGTAGTTTGTTTCTGTGTTACTGTTCACGCATATCTGAAATATAGAATTAAATATGTCAAGCTTGCTTGTAAATAGTTAATTCTATATTTCAGATGTTGTGGAACAACGTAACTTCCACCCTACATAAGTAATCTTAGCTATGCAGTAGCGGGAAAGCTGGTGAGACCAGCGGGATTACGTATGTAGGTGGAAGAATGTGTGAACAGTATTCATATCTTCCTATTATAACAACAAATGTTTTTTCCGACAAGGATTAGAGTGCCAAAAGCCTATACTTTTGTTGGAGAGTGAAAAAACTTGTAATTCGTAAATTCATTTGTTATACTTGTGTTTGGCTTGATCAGAGCCAAGAAAGTTCAATTATTTATAAAGAAAGGAATGAAAAAAGTAATGGTGGATGAAAAAAATTCAAAATGGTTGCAGGAAATGGCAAAGCTTACAGCCAAAAAGAAGAAGGAACTAATGAAGCAGGATGCAATCAGAACAGGATGTATATTTCTTATAGGTGTTGTGATTATTATCGCGGCAAAAATCGCGAAATCATCCTTTGGTATGGCCGGTGTTTTTTTGGCTTGTTTGGCAGTTTTTTATGAACTGGTCTTTCTTTTCATGCGTTTGGGTATGAGCACAAGAGCGTTAGAGAAGCAGATGAAGAAAGTGTTAGTGACAGATGAACTGTTTGAAAAGTTTGAGTATGAGATGGTGCACGAACCAAAAGGATTGGTAGAAATTACTAACGGACGTGTTGTATTTACAGAACATTTTGTAATGAGCCAGTATGAAAATCCTGCACAGTATCGTTTTAGCAGCATTTTGTTGTGGGATAAGATGGACGAGATGGATACGACAATCTATAAAACAAATGGTCAGACGAATGGTATTGTAACTCGTTTTTATAAACCTGGGGAAAAGAAAGCGTGTCAGCACATCGAATTTAAAGTAGCAAAGGATTCCGATGCATTTTTGACAAAGCTTACTGAAATGAAACCAGATATTCGTTTGCGTTAGGGAGAGAAAAATATGATACATAAAACTACGGTATCTCGTGATTATCTTAAGACGTCTAAATATCATGAGTATAAAAAATATTCGTTTGGAATGCTGGTTGTTGCAGCAGTAATCGCTGTTATTGCAGTGGTTTCTTTTATATATCCGTACTATAACGGAAATACCAATCATCTTACGGTAAAAGAATTTCAGAATAGTATTCTTACAATTGGAGGTGTTTTGGGAGGGGCGATTATATTGACTGTGCTCTTTTTTGTTTTGGCAAAGCTGGAGTTGCAGAAGCTTCAAAAGGAAGAGTTAGAAGAGCAGTTGCACGGAGAACAGAAAGAAAAAGAAAATATTGAAAACTTTAATCCGTTTATTTAAAAATGAGTTATTGTTTTGGATTTGGAATGTGTGATATTAACATTACAATGTTAGAATAGTACAGTTGTTAAAGTGAAATAAGTGCTGAAGCCCGTTTGTACAGGATGTTTCAGCACTTATTTTGATTTATCAATAAATGTTTTTTCCGACAAGGTTTATTGACTATTATTGGATGTAGCTTTACAATGTAAGAAAATGAGAAAAACTGTGTATGCTTTGAATAATTAGACGCTTCAGAAGAATAGGAGGATGTGTGTATATGGAGAACAATAGGATATATCATGGCAGTAATATAGAAGTATCCAGTCCTAAAATTCTTGTGAATGGCTTCTATAAAGATTTCGGATATGGTTTTTATTGCACAAATTTGGAAAAGCAAGCGAAACGCTGGGCATTAACCAAAAGTGGAGACTCGATAGTGAGCCGATATTTATATACCGAAAACAAAAACTTGAAAATCCTGAAATTTGATAAGATGACGGAAGAGTGGCTGGATTTTGTAGCTGCATGTCGAAAGGGAATCGAGCATGCATATGACATTGTGGAAGGCCCGATGGCAGATGATCAAGTTTGGAATTATGTGGAAGGATTTATGAGTGGCCGGATTTCAAGAGCTGCATTTTGGGAACTTGTAAAATTTAATTATCCGACACATCAAATTGTTTTTTGTAATGAAAATGCTTTAGCATGTATTCGGTTTGAAGGAAGTGATAAGCTATGAAAAATATATATTTTCCAGATGAAGAAATAGAAGTGAATGATTTATATTTTATATGCTATATGATTGAACGTGTTGCGCGTCATTTGCATCAAAAAAATAGATATGTAGTAAACCGTATAAAAAAAAGTGAATGGTATCATCTCATTAGTTGTGCAAATGTACTGCATTGTGAGAATCCATTAAAAGTGGAGGCGGATTGGATCGAAGAATATCATTTGAAAGATGGTGATTTTGATATAACAGATATCGATAAAGAGTTAGCTTCTGTTGTGCCCTCTCCGTTAGATATGGGAGAAGTATATCAAAGGCTGATTGTTGATACACTTACAGAAGGAGAAGACTATGTAGACGGAATTATCCGGGTCTATAATAATGAAATCTGCGATACGATTGATAATTATAACTGTAGTGCATTTTATGAACCATCGTATGTAATTGCCAGAGCATACCAAAATGGTGGATTCTGATATCCAAAGGAATTATGATACATTCGAAAGTAAGCCCCATCTGTGTTGTGGATGGGGCTTTTGTCATAATACAGGGAATTTAGTGTGATATCATTC
Source organism: Lachnospiraceae bacterium (assembly GCA_045124315.1). Taxonomy (GTDB): domain Bacteria; phylum Bacillota; class Clostridia; order Lachnospirales; family Lachnospiraceae; genus CAG-411. Next base: position 49,693 of record JBGVLO010000046.1, on the reverse strand, counting down.
GTTACAGATATATAGTAAATCGTTTCGTTACAGTTCACAGGTATAAGAACTGTAACATTGTTTTATCTTCTGTTATTGGTGACAAAAGGATAAAAACGGTTGACAAAGGATAAGAAAGGGTATAATATTTTGTATTATCAAGGGAATAGGGAGTTATTTCGTAGTTCGGAACCGATGAGGGAAAGGAGTGAACGGTTGGTTATGACTTTATCAGAAATGAAGCAGATCAAAGAGGAACGAGGGTATAGTCTGGCGCAGTTATCAAAGTATAGTGGGGTGCCATTAGGAACCATACAAAAGATATTTTCCGGTGAAACCATAAAGCCAAGAAAGTCTACATTAGACGCAATTGAGAAGGTGTTTCTCGGGGATGAATCTGTATATCAGGGAAAAGCTTATGCTTACCAGCTGGAAAGCAATGAATCACATGGGGACTATATTCGGGAGACAGGGGCGTATAAGATTCAGCCTGTGGAAAAGAAACAGGGAGAATATACTTTGGAAGATTATTATGCTTTGCCGGAGGAACAGCGGGTAGAATTAATTGACGGGGTAATCTATGATATGTCCTCTCCTATGTTTGTGCATCAGATGATTGCAGGGGAGGTATATGGACAAATACGAGAATACATAGGAAAGCACAAGGGAGAATGTGTTCCTGCAATAGCACCGGTGGATGTGCAGCTGGATTGCGACGATCGAACCATGGTGCAGCCGGATGTGTTGATTGTCTGTGACCGGGATAAAATTCGCGGATTTGGCATTTTTGGTGCTCCGGACTTTGTGTTGGAGGTATTGTCACCTTCTACCAGAAAAAAAGATTTAATCTTGAAACTGGGTAAATATATGGAAGCAGGGGTCAGGGAGTACTGGGTGATCGATCCAAATAAAATGCTTCTTATCACTTATGATTTTTTGGAAGAAGGACTACCGTGTGTGTATCCTTTAAAGGGGGAGGTAGGTTTGGCAATCTACGAAGGAAAGCTAAAGATTAACCTGGATAACATAAGTGAAATGATCGAGGAGTATGGAAGAGAGGAATAGTGTAAATTTCTTTTTTCCAGTTTATACAGCATGTATTTTATTATCAGATGAATAGGTAAAAGGAAAGTTAGAGGAAACTATGGAAAAATTATTTAAGGATAACAGATACAAATCTGTTTTCCGATGACAAAATAGCAGTTTCCAAAGTGTTAGGATGTGCGTTGGGAATGTCCGGAATATTGGCCATTAACCTCCAGCCCGGAGTAGATTTTTTTGAAAATATTACTTTTATGGGAGATGGAATGATCCTCTTAAATGCATGTTGTGGGGCAGTTGGTGGTGTGGTTACACGGGTGGTTTCAAAGAAAATGCCCATCATGCAGGCAACCGGGCAGAGTATGGTGCTTGGAGGTTTTTTACTTTTGGTCATTGGTTTTGTGGTTGGAACAAAAAGCTCGTGGAATATCTGTGTAAAAGGAATCCTTGTGTTAATTGGCCTGATACTCATATCTGCCGTTTGTTTTGCTGTTTATAATGAATTGCTTTCGTATCATCCAATCAGCAAAGTAGCCATTTATAATGCTTTGATTCCAGTCTTGGGAGTGATCTTTGCAGCGCTGATATTGAAAGAACAATTGAAGTGGCAGTATTTTATTGCTGTGGCAATGGTGGCTGGTGGGATATATTTGGTGAATCGGGGAGAAGAGAAGGGGTGACATATTCTTTTGGTTTCAGTTAAAATAATGAGAGTAAAGCAGAAGTCGGAACATTTTCACATTTTAATTGAATTACCATATAGTCAGATAGAGCGGGCAGTTTATCACTGCTCGCTCTATCAACTGAAAAAATCATAGAAGATCAATTTATAGAAAAAAGTTCAAAGTCTCAAATGAGCTATTAACTAAGATTCAAAATGCTCAAACATGTAATAATCCTCAATATGTTCTTCATTGATCCATATTTCAATAACAATCCAACTAGCTGGATGATAATCCACACATAATAATACATCATCTCCAGTAGTATTTGGTACTTTATATAGATTTTTTGCAATTTTTTTTAGTTTACCCTCGTATACATTAGCACCATATTTGGGAACTTCAGAATCGATATATAATGAGACATTTCCCACCGTATTGCCCTCATCAAAAGAGGAATATATGTTAATGGTTCCGTATGTGTTTCCATAGATTCCTGAATAATTTCCAGCTATTTCAACAGGGTCAATTTGAGTTTTACAATATTTCATTCCCTTGAGATATTTGCTTTTCTTCTTTGGTTTAGGTGTTGCAGTTGGTTTGATGGTAGGAGTTGGGTTTGGAGTAGAAGTAGGTGTAGGTGTTTTTGGAAACTCCGTTACCTTAGGAGTATCCATACCTAGAAATTCTTTTAGTTCCTTTATGATTGGATTATCTGAAATATTTGATGAATTGATGTATCCCTTTCCTACAGCGAATACAATACATATTATAGGGACCATTACTAGTATTAATTTACCAACACCTCCGGAGCCTTTGCTTTGGTATGACGTTGCGGCATTTCGTTTTGTGGTTATAGGAATCTCATATCCACAATGGCTGCATATTTTGGTACCAACCGGCAATAACTCATTTCCGCATTCCGGACACAATGATTTCTTTGGTATGTTTGTAAGTTCGCAATTACAATGTGGACAGGATTTTGCCTTGTCAGAAATACTTTGTTTACAGTTTGGACATTCAATTAATGCCATAAGAATCCCCCCTCCGAGCAAGTAATGCTATTACATATCGGAAGATAAAAAAATTTTAGCTTCTTTTCAATGATTATTCTTGCTCAACTTTTTATTTATCACTCTGTGATATGTTATTATTTTACTTTTTTTACCAAATATTTTCGTCTTCTTTTTGTAGACTATATCCTTCATTCTCTTTACTGTGCCTTTTCCAATAAATCCTCGATTCCCTGTTTTCTAAGTTCCTCATCAATCTCATATAGATTCAAACCCGCTTGGATTCCACACAGAATAATAAAATCCCGTTGATATCTTGGATACAGTTCCTGGTTATGGGAAAGTTTTAGCAGTTGTTGCATTTCGTCTACCGTCACTCCAATGGCAATTCCAATCTGCAGGATCGTTCGTTGGGAGCCTGCTCGTTCATTTTTTTTGATATGATAGAGCATTGGCTTCGAGTAATCCGTTTCGTTAATTAAATCCTGCATCTTTTTTCCATATTTTTTAAGCAGTTTATCTAAATATTGTGAAAAGACCTGATTATCAAAAAAATATTTTTGATTTTTTTCTACACACTTTTCAATATCCGTACAATGTTTGATATCCTCCATCAATTGATCGGTGTATTTCTTTTGCATTGGTTCCTCGCTCCCTTCATTACGCTCACTATTATTTTCTCAAATAACCGTAGAAAATTAGTCCACAAATTGTAGACGATTTGTTTTTACAAAAAAAGTAAAATAAAGGCACATAAATGATTTTGGCATCTATAAAGGATTATGCATTTATGAGGTGTTGTCTTGTTTTTGTAGGACAGATTTCGTACAACAAAAAAGGAGGGGATTTGTATGGATGCACAGAGAGTAGATCAATTCATGTTACAAAAGGGGAAATTTTTTCCACCAGAAAAAACAATGTATATTAAGGAACGATTAATGGCACAAGATGATAGTAAAAGTTATTTATTAGATAGTGTACCATTGATGAATCCATCTACATTCTTAGTTGTAGGATTGATACTTCCTGGTGTAGAGAAGATGATGATGGGAGATATTGCCATGGGGCTTTTGAAAATCTGTACTTGCGGAGGAGCAGGAATTTGGTGGTTTATCGATTTATTCACCATTTCAAAAAAGGTGAAAGACTTGAATTTCTCCAAATTTATGACAATGATTTAGTTGGGAATTGTGTTAGGGCACTGATTTTATCAGTGCCCTTTTTTCTATACATCCTACCATTCCTCTGTGCTCCCTTCATTTACTCACAGTAACTATTTTCTCTCCCTCTATCTTTTCCAAATCCTAAAATCTGTCGAAGTATTAGATAGCGTATTCGCGTGAAAATTTAAGGAATAGGGGAGCTGTCGGAATGTCACAACATAGAACCGAAGAAATCTTAAAATCCCTGGAGGCTGGTGAGCCCCTTCCAGATTATAGAGACATGGATTTTGCCGTACAGTCGGAAGTAATTGCGGAACTGGCAGGGCGAATAGATCGGATGCCGGATTGGGAGAAAGTGAAAAAACAATTGGAAAAAGAGAAAAGTCTTGCAAAGAAAGAAGACCGTCTCTTTGATGAGAAAGAAGAACGGGAAAAATTAGAAAAAAACTGTCTGATCAGCCGCAACAAATTTGCTGAAAAGGCAAATATCAGTCCTTCCCATCTTACTCAGTTTTTGAACAGTTCGGTAACCGGTACGAAAAAGAAGGGGATGAGTCGTGACCGTCTGCTGAGTATTTTCATCACGCTTGATATGAATATTTTAGAAATCAATGAGTGGCTAAAGAAATTTGACGGAATAGATACGCTGCATGCCAGCAGAAAGCGGGATTATCTGATTATGGTTGGCATTGAACAACATCTGGAATTGGATGAGATCGACCAGTTATTGAGGGAACACAAGATAGAAGGGTTGGATAATTTTACATGAGTACAGACAACGAACAGAAAAAAGAAGCAGTTACCAATTTTTTGAAGCCGTATTTGAAAATTGGAATGATTGATGACCTTACAGAAGGGCAACATAAGGAGCTGGCTACCTATTATGCTCCATTAAAGCCTACGCACGAAAACCATAGGGAAGATTCCTATCAGTCCTCGCATTTGATCGTAAAGGAACTGGATGCCATGCGAGTCCCTATTTATGAGAAGTTGACCAAGCATACCAACCCTTATCTGGAACATATATTTGGGGTGACACAGATCGGGGGCAGAACTTATAGTTTCCAAGAATGTATACAGCCCCCAAGTCTGCCGGAAATAGAGTGGCAGGAGATCTCCTTATCTCTTGAAGATTATGTTAGGAGAGTACGAAAAGGAATGCCATTTTCAGAAACCGAGGCCCTTATTTTTTTATATGAGCTATGTGAGGGATTAAAAGGGCTGCACAAAGAAAAACTGTTTCATGGAGATCTTTCGCCACAAAATATTTTATTGACAGATGCAGAGTTTTTCACAGAGAAACGGTTTCAAAAGATTGAGGGTATCCATCAAAAAATTGCCCCCAAAATCATTGATTTTGGGAACGCGAAGGATAACAAGGAAAAGAACCACCAAGTCACAACTATTATGGGAACCAAACCATATGCGGCTCCCGATATTTTGGATTTTCATAATCCCACAGACCAGCGGGCAGACATTTATTCCCTGGGATGTATTCTAAGTTTTATGCTGACAGGCATTTCCCCAAAACAAGGGGAGGTGCAAAGTAAAGTGAGCAAAAGCATTTGGAAGATCATAGAAACTTGTACCGCTTCTTATTATGAACGGTTTGCAAATGTGGAGAAATTGCAGAAACGCATTTTAAAAGAACTAAGGATTTCCTCCTCAGTTACCCAGTGGATTCTTTGGTCCATTCCCGGGTTTCGAAGCCACAATTATTTAAAGATGGCAGTTGCCTGTTATTTTTACTTTTCCTTTTTGTTCGGGGGGATTTCCGCGGCATATGCGAAAGAATATGCGGTTGCTATCATTATGCCGACGCTGTTTCTTATAAGTGTCATATGTCTGTTTGATGTGTTTCATCTTATGGATCTGGCAAAGGGGCATTGCTATTTTCTTCGAAAACACAAAATCATGGCACTACTGATTCGGCTGTTGGTTTCCTGTCTTATCATATTGGGTGCATCCATGTTTTTGGGGAGATATTTATAAATGATGAATTTCGTAACAGTTCAGCCCTGGCTGAACTGTTACGGAATTTCGAAGGATTGCCGGTAATCCAACAGGAATAGGAAGATTTTAAGTGGTGTAGAAAAAATTTCAAAGTCGCAAATAGCTAGACGATTCTTAACTATGCATGGTATAATGTTAATAATTGGAAATGTGCACTATAATAAAGGGTATTGTAATCCATAAATTATAGGGGGGATTTTTTATGCACTATAATGTTGACTTTGAGATAGCATCTATACTTTTGTTAATTATACTGATTATTTTTATTAATTTACAATATAATCTGGAAACTTCCACGAACCAAAATTTCCGAACGCTATTGTCTTTAGCTCTTTTGGCAAATTTCATGGATGTACTTACCGCACAAACCATCAATTACGGTAACGTACTTCCCGTTACTTTGAATGTGTTACTAAATACCGGTTACTTTTTTTCCATAGCTGTTTTGGGACTTTATTTTGGATACTATTTTTTCTCCTATGTATACGAGGAAACACCATTAAAACACGCCCTTATGTGTATTAATCTTGCTATGTTTATTTTGTATTCCATCTATTTGATTGCCAACATATTTTTCGGCTTTTCCTTCTCGTTTAATGCTCAGGGGGAATACCAAAAGAATACCTTGTATTTTATTTTAATTATTGTTCCATACTTTTTTATTCTCTGTTCCGTTGGTATTTTATTAAGTGCTTGGAAGCGGTTCCCTATTAGACAAAAGATGTCTATTATTATATATCTTATCATCGGTTCTTCTGGAACTATGATACAGGTGATCTTTTTGCCTAATGTCCTGATTTCCATGTTTACCGTTTCTATGGGGATGATCATGATATTGTTTTCCATGGAAACACCAGACTATCAAAAGCTTATGTGTACCATGAAGGAATTAGAGGTGGCACAACAGGAGGCCGAGGAAGCAAAGGAAAATGCCATGCATGCCAATGTAGCGAAAAGCCAATTTTTAGCGAACATGTCACATGAGATTCGTACGCCTATCAATTCTATTTTAGGAATGGATGAGATGTTACTTAGGGAGAATCTGGAAGAAGAGCAGAGACGTTTTGCGTTAAACATTCAAAGTGCTGGTAATTCTTTGCTCTCTATTATCAATGACATTTTAGATTTTTCAAAAATCGAATCAGGTAAGATGGATATTATTCCTGTAGATTACGATATGGAAACACTGATTACTACTTGTTACAATATGGTTTCCATCCGAGCCTTTGATAAAAATCTTACATTGTCTGTGAAAGGAGACGCTGACCTTCCAAAAAATCTAAATGGAGACGAAATCCGTATTCGACAGATTATCACGAATATTTTAAATAACGCCATAAAATACACCGAACAAGGTTCTATAGATTTTCAGGTGGGTTGGAAGGAGATTGACAAAGATTACATTTCTCTTGAAATCACGGTTGCGGATACTGGTATGGGAATTGCGGAGGAAAATATACCACATCTTTTCTCTTCTTTTCAACGTCTGGATGAGAAGAAAAATCGACACATTGAGGGAACTGGTCTAGGACTTGCTATTACGAAACAGCTTCTGGATCTTATGGATGGAACTATCACAGTTACTAGCAAACTGGGTAAAGGGTCATCCTTCCATATTTCTATCCCTCAGAAGAAAAATTCTTCTGTTACAGTAGGTGATTTTTTTGATAATGTGGCAACACATATGCGTACTTATACAGAATATAAGCGCCAATTTACGGCACCCAATGCATGTATTCTTGTAGTAGATGATGTACCAATGAATCTGCAGGTGGTCAAAGGTCTCTTAAAGCAAACTATGCTTCAGGTAGACTTAGCACATAGTGGTAAGGAAGCATTGTCTATGACTGCAACAAAGAAATACAGTTTGATTCTCATGGATCACATGATGCCAGAGTTAGATGGTATAGAGACTTTACATCTATTAAAGAAGGAGCACAATCCAAATGAACACACTCCGGTGATCGTGCTGACCGCCAATGCAATTTCCGGTATGCGGGAAAAGTATCTGGCAGAAGGGTTTGTAGATTATCTCACAAAGCCTATTCGTGGTGAGGATTTAGAAAAAGCCATAATCGAACACCTGCCACAGGAGCTTTTACATATTGAACAGGTAAAGGTTATACACACACCAAAGTCAGAAGCTTTCGTAAATGCTGAAACACCAGCTGTAAGCATCAACCAAAAGGAAGAGCTTTACAAGGCTGCAGATTCCTCTACTGGCGATCAGACACCATTCCAAAATGCGCTAGATTGCATGGAATGGGATGTGGGTCTTGGCTATGCAGATGGAGATGAAAATTTCTTCAAAGAAGTGATTCAGTTTTATATAGAAGAGGCGAAGGAATCCCCTTTACAGGAAGACTTTGAAAGCCAGGACTGGACAAGCTACGAGATACATATACATGCATTAAAGGGTACCTCCAAAACCATTGGTGCGATTGCCTTTCACAAAGCCTGCCTAGCCATGGAACAGGCAGTTAAGCAGAAAGATTTTCAGTTTGTTCAGGTAAATCAAAGTGCGCTGATGTCAGGATATCATGCATTAGTACAAAAACTCCAAAAATACGTAGATGCATAGTAACAGTTCAGGTAGTCCTTGCACACATTGCTGTGCAAGGACGTATGAAAGAGTAAATTAGGTGTGGCTCACAGCAATTTGTATGCGTAAGCTTGCTGTGAGCCGTAACAGGACAGCCCCTGGCTGAACTGTTACGATGCATAGAAGTTTTTATATTTTATTTCAATTACCATATGATCAAATAGAGCGAGCAGTTTATTACTGCTCGCTCTACTAATTGAGAAAATATCATAGAATCGTTACCCCTTTTTTCTCTAATTTTCTAAAAAAGGAATCGTGCTTCTTGGTAAACATGGTTCCAATTCCTTTTGTGTTTACCACTACTTTATACCCGTTTTTGACTGCTCCAAATGCTGTCAAAGGAACACATCCACCGCCATCTACACCGATAATTTCTATTTGCTCCACATTATGTTTTTTCAAAAATTCCTCCAATTCCTTATTGGAAAAAGCGTCTCCGGTATATTTATCGAATATATGGTCAGATACCAGATGCAATCCCTCAACCAATTCCACTTCCTTACTGCCTTCATATGCCTGAAATGGTGCAAACTTATTGATGGTATTTTTCTTCATAATATTCCGAATGTAAATCACAAGATTTTCCTTATTTTCATCAATAATCTGATTCACAGCAGGTAAAAGGGTGTCCGGATATTGGAAACATTCTGCATGATGTTTTCCTACACATACTTCCTGCATATCTACTACTAACAAGGTTTTTTTGTTCATTCTCATTCATCCTCCCTTAAGATTTTTATTCCTATCATTGTTAGGGCCTTTTGACCCCGGCATCACTTTATTGGTACTACTTCATAATAATAATAATATCAAAATCTTCTGGATGCAACCTGTGAACTGTTACCTTCGTTATTATTTTTAGCCCTAAATCATTTTGGGAAAGATTGACACCAAATTTGGTACCATATATAATGTAAGTAGGGGGTATTCAAGATGCCAAAATGGAATAAAATATTAAAACGAATATGTACATTATCGAAAGACCTCCGATTTGATGAATTACGCAAGGTGTTGGAAAGTTATGGATATGTATTGAATGCTCAAGAGGTGGAAGTAGTCATTACACTTTCAGAAAGTCGAGATGTCAACCGATTACGATACCAAAACATGAACCGATAAAAAAGTTTATGTAGAGATGGTAAGACAGATTGTGGAAAGTGAGGCGAAGAATGATGAAGACCCTGAATGATTATATGGCAATGTCATACCGTATGGAAATTGTAGAAGATCAAGATGAAGGTGGTTTTGTAGTCTCCTATCCTGACCTCCCAGGTTGTATTACCTGTGGCGAAACCATTGAATCTGCAGTCGCGAATGCATTGGATGCGAAAAGAGCATGGATGGAAGCTGCATTAGAAGAAGGAATTGAAATTCAGGAGCCGGACAGTTTAGAAGAGTATTCTGGTCAGTTCAAGCTCAGAATTCCGCGCAGTTTACATCGTTCATTGGCAGAACATTCTAAAAAGGAAGGAATTAGCATGAATCAGTATTGTGTATATCTTCTTTCACGGAATGATGCAATTTATTCAAAATAAAAATTGTTTCAAGCTGTCGCACGAAAGTGTGGCAGCTTTTTCTGCTAAAAAAAATGCAACTCATCAGTGATAGGTTGCATCTTGTCTGGTAACAGTTTAGGTAGTTCCAGAAGACAATATATGAAAAAACATGTTGACTCTCACATTATGTTAGGGATTATTGTTGTAGTGAGCTCAATAAAGATAAATCCATGGAGGTATAGAAAATGTTAAAAATAGGAGATTTTTCAAAACTATCCAGAGTTAGTATCAGGATGCTTCGTCACTACGATGATATTGGATTATTGAAGCCAGCACAAATCGATGAATTTACCGGTTATCGGTATTATCACGAAGAACAGCTTTTTGTCATCGGAAGAATCACAGCATTAAAAGATATGGGATTTGCTCTTGCAGATATAGTAAAAATGCTTGCAGTCTATGAGGATAAAGATAAGATTGATGAATTCCTTATAAAAAAGCAAGGGGAATTAGAGCAAGAGGCAAAGCAAACGGAGTATAAACTGATGCTTCTGGCTTCAGCCCGAAAGAGGCTAAGAAAGGAGCAGATTATGAATTATGATGTAAATGTAAAAACAATACCTGAAAGATATGCAGCTACTGTACAGATGGTAATTCCAAGATATGAGGATGAAGGCAAGTTATGGAATATGCTTGGCGAGTGCAAAACACCTCTTGTTCCTGCTGATCCATGCCTGGCTGCTGCTGTTTTCATGGATAAAGAATACAAAGAAGAAAATGTAGAAGTAATGATATGGATGACTGTGAATGGAATCTATGAAGATACGGAGCATGTAAAGCTTCAAACGCTTCCAGCAGTGAAAGTCGCAAGCTATATCTTAAAAGGCAGTTATGAAGGAATAAATGATGCGACGGCAATTGTTGTTTCGTGGATGAAGGATAATGGATATACCGTATCTGGGCCAATGTTTAATATCTATCATGTTGGTCCTGCACAGACGCAGAATCCGGATGAATTTGTAACTGAGATTTGTTTTCCAATTGCATAGGATTCTTTGGAACTCTATACTGGAAATGGAATAGAGTTCCTTTTTAAAAAAGAATTGAAGTAGAAGTTGAGGAGGTTATTATGGCATTTGATTTTAAGAAGGAATATAAAGAATTTTATATGCCTAAGAACAAACCAGAGATTGTAAATGTTCCAGAGGCGAATTATATAGCAGTAAGAGGAAAAGGCAATCCAAATGAAGAGGGTGGAGCATATCAGCAGGCAATCAGTGTTTTATATGCTGTGGCGTATACAATTAAAATGAGTTACAAGACAGATTACAAAATTAAGGGATTTTTCGAATATGTTGTACCGCCTCTTGAGGGTTTCTGGTGGCAAGATGATGCGGAAGGTGTGGATTATTCTGATAAATCTACATTTAACTGGATTTCAGTAATTCGGCTGCCTGATTTTGTCACAAAAGCAGATTTTGAGTGGGCGGTAGAAACAGCGACAAAAAAGAAAAAGATAGACTGTTCGTCAGCAGAATATTTGACAATTGACGAAGGATTGTGCGTTCAAATTATGCATTTAGGATCCTTTGATGATGAACCTGCAACGGTTGCATTGATGGATGATTACTTGGAGCAGAATGGCTATGTTAATGATATGAACAAGAACAGATTACATCATGAAATTTATATGTCAGATGCAAGAAAGGTTATTCCAGAGAAATGGAAAACTGTTATTAGACATCCTATTAAAAAGGTGTAAACTTCCAGTCTTCCGTTTTGGACAAAGTCAATTTATCCATGGCCTTCACAATACTTGGACAGATAAATCAACTGAAAAACCTTATCCTGCGTTTTCGTCAGGTTCACTAATTTCAGGTAAATGCTACGCAAAAAAGAGACAGATGGATCACCATTTCGTACATCCTGTTCAAATTTTTCGCAAGCCAGATCGTGTATACTCTGATTTAATTGTTCCACATTTGGAAATTGGCTATAAATTGGCTGGGTAGAGCAGCCGAGATTTTTTGCCAGGTTTCTTGCATTTATACTTTCAATTCCGTTTGTTTTTACCGGTTCATATCCGCATGTTAAGATCATTTCTTTTGTTATTTTTGTTGCTGGTGGCATAAGATAACTTCCTCCTTTGCTTGATCTAAGGCTTTCGGCGAATGGATGCGCCTATTTTAATTTGTACATTTTCTTCAGCATACCGTCTTTTTTTAGCATAGGAAGGTGTCTTTTTAATCATCAAGTTTAATTCATCAAGGGTACAGGTTAATTCACACATCAAAGTTTCGTAATCGCATTTGTGGAGATCTGCTTTCAGTGCTTTTTGCACATCTTTGTATCTTCTTCGTATTACAGCACGTAATCGTTTCAGTGCACTTACACGAAAGGCCACATCCTTTGTGGTTCCTGTCTGAAAAAAATTCCGTTGTTCTGCTAATAGGGCTTCGTATTCTTGGTTCATAATAAATCTCTCCTTAACTATTTAGGTAGAAACACGCATTTACTGCGTGTTTACGTACCAAAAATTAAATTTTGATTGTTCTAAGTCCTTCGCCGAATGGCGAATTTGCATGGGCTTAGAACGTAACGTGACGCGTAGCTAGTCCCCTTGTGGGATTCATGGTTCTGAACAGTAACAATATCTTAAATTAGAAACGACAATCGTATGACTTTTGGGTGATAAAAGGGTATAATTGTATTATATAGAAATGTTTGACAAGTATGAAATTTAATTTATGGAGGGAAAGTTATGAAGAAATTGTTATTGGTCATGGGAGATTTGGCAACCGGAAAATCTACATTTGCAAATATTTTATCCAAAAGATATGATACAAATGTATTTTATAAGGATTCAATCAAAGAGGTGCTGGGAGATAACATTGGCTTTTCGAATAGAGAGGAAAATCTGAAGTTATCAAGAACAACGATGGAATTGCTGTTATATATAAGCAAGGAGTTTGGGAAATTAGGCAAAGATCTTATTTTAGAGTCCAATTTTCACGAGGAAGAATTGGAGAGATTACACAAAATGGCATTTGAAAACGGGTATCAGGTTCTTACGCTTGTTCTTCGCGGAGATGTTGAGATTTTGCATAAGAGATATTTGTATCGCATGAAAAATGAGAATAGACACCCCGTACATTTAAGTACGACATTGGACGTGTTTGATGATTTCAAGAGTTATGCAAAACGGGCAAGAGAGGAAAAAATACCTGGTAAGACAGTGTGGATAAATGCAGATGATTTTTCCTATCAAACAGATAAAGATATTTTGGGAAAAATAGATGAATTTATGTGCGCAAAAGTACAATAATTGGAGCCATTGAAACGGAAGGGGCACGTGTGAACAGAAGTATTAGCGGTAGATGACAACATATGACATTCGTCACTTATCATCAGAGTGTTAAAAGAATATGTATTTAATGAATACAAAAAAGGTATTATTTTAAAAGCACTGGATGAAAAAGGAAAGATAATAGGTTCCGTTAGAGGCTATTTGGAAGATGGAACTGTTTACATCGGAAAACTGATGGTTCACCCACAAGACCAGGGAAAAGTAAAGAGAAATCCTAATTTATGGAGATCATAAAGCGAAGCTGTTTCGGGCAAAGCAATGAAAATTAGTTTAGGATATGCTATACTAAATCATAATTGCACATTACAGTAATCATAGATCGGTTACGAATATTTAGAAAAATTCGTATAGGGAGGGTGCGTGGTATGGGTGTTTATTTGAATCCAGATAACAGGTTGTTTGCCGAAGCTACTGCTTCGGAAATATATGTGGATAAGACAGAATTGATAGAGCTTACAAATAGGGTACTAGGAACTTTGCAGAAGTTTGTCTGTATCAGCCGGCCAAGGCGTTTTGGAAAGTCCATGGCAGCGAATATGCTGGCTGCTTATTACGGACGAGGATGTGATTCAAGAGCATTATTTGAATCCTATAAGATTGCAAAATGTGAAAGCTATGAAAAACATTTGAATCAATACAATGTGATTGCATTGAATATGCAGAATTTTTTAAGTGTAGTAAATTCTGTGGAGGAATTGATTACATTTATTCAGGCAGTCGTGTTAGAAGAATTGAGAGAATGTTATGCAGATAAAATTCCTACGCAGGAAAGATTTTTAAGTATGGCATTGGATAAATTATATAGCAGGACAGGAGAAGGTTTTGTATTTATTATTGATGAGTGGGATTGCATTTTAAGGGAGGAATTCAAAAATGCAGTAGAAGGTTCTAACTGGACAGAGGTAATCGATGCCATCAAGCAATCAGAACAGCTGTTACAGGCAACCTGGAATCAGGATGCTGAAACTGTTGCAGGAATGATAGACAGTGTGCATATGGAGAATACTTCTATCTTAACCTATAATGATGAAAATTCCTTAAGCTGTGTGATTTCCCTTGCATATTATAATGCCATCAATGAATATACAAAAATCCGGGAACTTCCTACTGGAAAAGGTTTTGCGGATATTGTGTATCTGCCGATAAAACATTCGGACAAACCGGCAATGATAGTGGAATTAAAATATGACAAATCCGCAGAAGGCGCCATAGCTCAGATCAAAGAGAAAAAATATGTGGAAAGTCTGAAGGAATACCAAGGGAATTTACTGTTGGTAGGGATCAATTATGATAAAGAAACAAAAAAGCATTGTTGCGTGATAGAAAAATATGAAAAAAATTTGTAAAGGGATGACAATTGATCAAAGGTCAATTGTATGGGTGCAGAGATAAAGACAAATCCCTAATTGATGGAGGAGATTATATGGATATCGTACCTTATGTGGATGATATGGAAAAATATTTAAAGGCTGATTATGTGATTGATTATGGAAACAAAGCAATTGCCCAAATAGCAGACACATTATTTCAAGAAGCAAAGGATGAATTGGAATTTATTAAAAAAGCCTATGAGCTTGTCAGAGATCATATTTCGCATTCTGCGGATATAAACGAAGATATACTTACATGTAGTGCTTCAGAAGTATTAAGTGCTGGTCATGGGATTTGTTTTGCAAAATCGCATCTATTAGCAGCCATTTTGCGTTGTAAATCTGTTCCGGCAGGATTTTGTTATCAAAAGCTAATTTTGGATGATGAAATCGCCCCAGTTTTAATATATCATGGACTGAATGGGATCTACATAAAGGAATATCAAAAATGGATACGTCTTGATGCACGAGGAAATAAAAAAGGTGTAAATGCACAGTTTTCGGTAGAAAAGGAACAACTTGCTTTTACGGTTCGACCAGAAAAGGGAGAAGAAGATGACTTTGTGGTATATCCTAATCCAGATACGCAGGTATTGGAAAAATTTGAAAAAAATAAGACAAGAACAGAGCTTTGGGATAATCTTCCTACCGAACTTGCGTACAATCTGTGTATTCGTTCGTTAAATGAGAATGAAATAGATGAGGCACTATCACTAGTTTGGCGTGTATTTCTGGAATACGAAGCACCAGATTATTCAAAAGAAGGTATAGAAGAATTTTATCAAACCATTCATGATGAAGGGTATTTATCGCAACTTTGTATGTATGGTGCTTTTAAAGGAGACAAATTGGTTGGAGTGATTGCAACTAGAAACGAGGGAACGCATGTTGCTTTATTTTTCGTAGATGGAAAATATCATAGACAGGGAATTGGTAAACAATTATTCCAAACCATTCGGAAGGACTGTCATTCTGGTAAAATGACAGTAAATTCATCTCCGTATGCTGTCCCGGTATATCATAAATTGGGTTTTTGTGATGTGGATAAAGAACAGGTAGTGAGTGGTCTTAGATTCATTCCGATGGAATTTGCGGAGAAATAATTTGATGTGATGATGTACATAGGATACAAAGATTGGAGGATACGATTATGAAGACACCAACATTAGAAACCGATCGATTAATACTAAGAACATTTAAACAGGAAGATGCAACCAATGTATTCGAGTGCTGGGAGAGTGATCCGGATGTTGCAAAATATATGTTTTGGACAAGTCATAATGATATAGCAAAGACCAAAGAATGGATTGATTTTGAGCTTGGCCAAATCGAAAAGGATGACTGGTATCGATATGCCATTGTACAGAAGGAAAACAAGGAGCTAATGGGAACCGCCATTCTTTATTATGACGAGGAAGTGGATTGCTGGGAAATTGGTTATAATCTTGGTAAGAAATATTGGAATAAGGGATATGTAACAGAAGCAATGAAGAAAGTGATTGCCTTTGCACAAGAAGAGTTACATATTTCTGAAATTGTAGGTAGGTATGCAAAGGAAAATCCGGCTTCCGGAAATGTAATGAGAAAGCTGGGATTTCAATACGAAAAAGATATTCCGTATCCATGCAATGACGGAGCAGTTATGCGGGAAGGGGTTCAATGTAGATTATCCTTCTAATTTTAAGTTGTAATAGGAAGATAGGTTTTTCTACTGAATGTGGATAGTTTAGATGTATAGGAAGGGGAGACGTCGTATCAAATATATAGCGAATACAATCACCATTAGTCGGATGATAGCAGCAGCTGCACTATTATGTGTGGAACCTTTTTCTGTCATTTTCAATATTTTATATATTTATTGCGGAATTTCAGATATGGCAGATGGTTTGATTGCTAGAAAAACTCATACAGTAAGCAAGATTGGCGAAATTTTGGACAGTATTGCAGATCTCATATTTGTGCTAATCTGCCTTTTCAAAATATTACCGACTCTCCACATCTCTGCATGGTTGTGGATGTGGATTTTACTAATTGCAATCATAAAAATCGCAAATCTTGTAGTAGGATACGTACGTCACCATAAAATTGTGTTTTTACATACAAAGGCAAACAAAGTGACCGGTTTTTTGTTATTTTTATTACCGTTGTCGCTTCCGTTTAGAATATTCCATTATGTGGCTGCAGGAGTAGCAAGTATAACAACATTTGCGGCGTTACAGGAAGGATTTTTTATAAGCAGGGAAGTGAAATAAAATTGAATTTGTAGAGGAGATTGGCAATGTTAGAATGAATAAGTACATTTAGTGTGCTTTGTGCCCTTCGCCAAAGACATGACATTTGTCACAAAACATTTGATTTTCGTCACTACTCATCAAAGGAATAAAGATTCGAAAGTTGTTGCATTTGCCAGGCCTGCGTATAGCAACAGATCATACAAAATGTGTTGACTGTAAAATCTGCACGAAGAATTGTCCAATGGGACTGGATGTACACCAGATGGTGAAGGAGGGTCATATTGATGAGTATGAGTGTAGTATGTGTGGAGAATGTATTGATCAATGTCCGAAGAAAGCAATATCATATAAATTCAAAGGAAAAGATAATTGTTCGGAACTATGAACAGTTATAATTGGTACCCGTATGAAAAAGGAGAATGCGAAAGAAGATGATAAGAAATAGAACTGTGGAAAAGATTGTACAGGAACTTAAAGATTTTTAGTGAAAAATGCTGCATCTTATGTGACAGAAGTTAGAATAAGATTGGTGAGAAACAGGAGGGGTTAGATGAATATAGTTGATAAAAGAATAGATGCAGGAAAGGCTTTTGACTGGGGACGAACTTCGGATGATTATGCAAAATATAGAGATATCTATCCGAAAGAATTTTATGAAAAAATCGTAGATCGCAATTTGTGTGTATCCGGGCAGCAGGTATTGGATTTTTAAAACCAAATGGTCGCATTTTAGTTTTATATATGGCATGGTTACCTTTTGAAGATAAAATAGCTGGAGAAAGTGAAAAGCTTGTGCTGAAATATAGCCCCAATTGGAGTGGGGCAGGTGAAACCAGACATCCGATAGACATTCCAGACTGTTACAAGGAAAAATTTGAGTTGGTATATCACGAAGAATATCCGTTGTATGTACCTTTTACCAGAGAAAGCTGGAATGGAAGGATGAAAGCCTGTCGGGGCGTTGGGGCTTCTCTTACGGAAACTGAAATTGCAAGTTGGGAGCAGGAGCATGTTGCACTGTTAGAAAAAATTGCACCAGATGCCTTTGATATTTTACATTATGCTGCTATTGCTGAGTTAAAAAGGAAATAGAAAGTTAAAAAAAGAAGGAAGGGAATGAAAGATAGAAGACATACTTGGTTTTAGCCAGGCGGCTTTGCCATGGATTGCAATAGGACTTCTTTTGGCAGTGTTTTCTGCAAGAAGTGCTACAAAGAAAAGGAAGAATGATAAAAAGATCGGAGATATAGTATGAATTTGATAAGACTTACGATAGATGATGACGAACAAATCAAGTCATATTGGGAGATACGATAGGCTTTTTGAACAGAGAGGATACTTTAATAGATGCAAATACAGGGAGTGAATTTTTGAAATGAATACTACGATAAGGGTTATGACGAAAGAAGATAAGAATGATGTGATGGAAATGATGAAGATTTTTTATGCCTCACCGGCAGTAGCAAGCAATGGGTCAGAGGAAGTATTTACAAGGGATATAGAGAATTGTGTGGGAGAGTGCCCATTTTTGGAAGGATATATTTTTCAGAATGATCGGGAAATACAGGGCTATGCAATGGTTGCAAAGAGTTTTTCCACAGAATTTGGCAAAGGCTGTATATGGATTGAGGATTTATATATCAAAAGGGAATACAGAGGATTAGGAATTGGCAGTAATTTTTTTGAATACATTGAAGAAAAATATCCGGATACTATATTAAAATTGGAAGTTGACAAAGAGAATGAGAGAGCAATTAAGGTATATGAAAAATGTGGGTATGAAAAGCTTCCGTATTTGGAGATGAAGAAATTCAGTGCAAAATAGTTTTACATTTGAGAAAATATTATTTTTGGTTTTTCTTTTTTATGTACTGTGCTATACTATAATCATAATCAAACGAACATTTTTATGAAAGGAATGATGTCTATGGCACCAGTTGAAGCAGTAAAGCAACAAGAAGCTTCTGATGATGTGAACGATGCTATGAAAGTATTGTTTTCTAAACTAGATGAAGCTATCGATGATATAGAAAATGGACGTGTTTTGACGGAAGAAGAGTTATGGGCAGAAATTGATGCGATATAGCATAGGTGATTTATGACACAAAAGATGTTTCAGGTAAAATACACGTATAGTAGTCGAGATGATATCAGGGAAAAGAAGGAATATATTCTAAAGAAATTTAAATACAAAGGGTTAGGAAAACGATTTACGGAAAAAATTAAAAAAGCTGTCAATAAATTAAAAATTTTTCCAAATGGATATGATACAACTGGATTTAAATATCGGGGATATGATATTCATTTTTTGTCTTCGCAATCGTATCTTTTGTTTTTTGTTGTAGATGAACAAAAGCGAGAGGTGACAATTCTAAGAGTTTTGCAGGATGGACAGGATTGGGCATATATAATTGGACAGTGGTTAAAAGCGAATGTAGAATAATTATAGATAAAGTTAGATTTTATGAGGCTTTCCGAGTTTTGGAAAGCCATTTTTAGATTGTTATGAAATATTTGATTTTAAGTATAAATATGACTTAATTATTATGCATGGAGTATTGCAGTTCATTGAAAGAGAAAAGCAACCTAAAATACTTGAATTACTAAAAAAATGGACCAATATAAATGGATACCATATTGTTGCACTATTTACGGATGAAGAACCTGTTCCTATAGAATGGAAAAAACTGGAGAAAAATGGTCGAAAAATTAAAAAAATGGTTGTCTGTGGTAAAATCCTAAAAACTCAAAAAGAGTGTGTTATAGTATAGAAGTCTTAAGAACATAGAAAGAACGTGCACGGGAAAAAGAAGAAAGGAGAAAAGGAAGAAAAGAAAAAAATGAAATAGGCGTACTGACAGAAAATAGATCATTTATAGAATTTTGAAAGAAAAAGAAAAGAGTGAGAATCGGCAAAAACTGTCGATTCTCTTTTTTTAATGAAAAAAATTAACAAAAAGTATAGACTAATTTGACGATTTGTGCGAAAATAGAACCAAGTGCGATGTGTATTTTCGGGTAGGGGAAGCCACATCGTAAAAGTAAATGTAAGATTGAAAGGAGTCTCAACATGATTTATACGAACGAAGTAGAAAAAATGTGCCCAGTAGCAGCAACTGGCGGACAGCATGGAGCTGCACCAATTCCAGAAGAAGGAAAATGGGTAAAAGCAACTGAAATCAAAGATATTTCCGGATTTACACATGGTATTGGCTGGTGTGCACCTCAGCAGGGTACATGTAAGTTAACACTTAACGTTAAGGAAGGTATTATTCAGGAAGCATTAGTAGAGACAATCGGATGTTCTGGTATGACACATTCTGCAGCTATGGCTTCAGAAATTCTTCCAGGAAGAACAATTCTTGAAGCTTTAAACACAGACTTAGTTTGTGATGCAATCAACACAGCTATGAGAGAGTTATTCTTACAGATTGTATATGGTAGAACACAGTCAGCTTTCTCAGAAGGTGGTTTGACTATCGGTGCTGGTTTGGAAGATTTAGGTAAGGGATTAAGATCTCAGGTTGGTACTATGTATGGTACATTAAAGAAAGGTCCTCGTTATTTGGAAATGACAGACGGATATGTTACTGGTATCGCATTGAATGAAGATGATGAGATCATCGGATACAAGTTTGTTAACTTTGGTAAGATGATGGACTTCATCAAATCTGGTGATGACGCTAACACAGCATTTGAAAAAGCTCAGGGACAGTATGGCCGTGTAGCAGATGCAGTTCGCGTAATCGATCCACGTGAAGAGTAATCTTAAGATAGAACACGTTTTAGGACATAAATTAAGGAGGATTAATAATGGCTTTATTTGAATCATATGAAAGAAGAATTGACCAGATTAATGCTGTATTAAATAGCTATGGTATTGCTTCCATTGAAGAGGCAGAGAAAATTACAAAAGATGCTGGATTAGACGTTTACAATCAGGTAAAGGGTATTCAGCCAATCTGTTTTGAGAATGCATGTTGGGCTTACACAGTAGGTGCAGCTATCGCTATCAAAAAAGGATGTAGAAGAGCTGCAGATGCAGCTGCTGCATTAGGTGAAGGTTTACAGGCTTTCTGTATTCCAGGTTCTGTTGCTGACCAGAGAAAGGTTGGTTTAGGACATGGTAACTTAGGAAAGATGTTATTAGAGGAAGATACAGATTGTTTCGCATTCTTAGCTGGACATGAGTCATTCGCAGCTGCAGAAGGTGCAATCGGTATCGCTGAGAAGGCAAACAAAGTACGTAAGAAACCATTAAGAGTTATCTTAAATGGTCTTGGAAAGGATGCTGCTCAGATTATCTCAAGAATTAACGGATTTACATTCGTTGAGACAGAGATGGATTACAGCACAGGAGAAGTAAAGGAAATCTCTAGAAAAGCATACTCAGATGGTCTTCGTTCTAAGGTTAACTGCTACGGATCAAACGACGTATCTGAAGGTGTAGCTATCATGCACAAAGAGAAGGTAGACGTATCTATCACAGGTAACTCTACAAACCCTACACGTTTCCAGCATCCAGTAGCTGGTACATACAAGAAAGAATGTATCGAGCAGGGTAAGAAGTACTTCTCAGTAGCATCCGGTGGTGGTACAGGTAGAACACTTCACCCAGATAACATGGCAGCAGGTCCTGCTTCTTATGGTATGACAGATACATTAGGACGTATGCACTCAGATGCTCAGTTCGCTGGTTCTTCATCAGTTCCTGCACACGTTGAGATGATGGGTCTTATCGGTATGGGTAACAACCCAATGGTTGGAGCTACTGTTGCTGTAGCTGTTTCTATTGAGGAAGCTGCTAACGCTGGTAAGTTCTAAGATTTTTAACTAAAAATATATGCCCATCATGTGTCAAAGATTTCATTGTATATGATGGGTATAAGATAAAAAAAGGCAGTGTTTCCACTGCCTTACTTGTAAAGCTAGATTGACTTTTATGTTAGTCTGCTTTATAATCAAATTAAATCAAAGGATATTTGTGGATCCGATGATCATTCGGAAACTTATAAAAAATGTTTACAAGTTACAAAAAGCTATCCCCTATTGCCGTAGGAGATAGCTTATTTCTTGTTATGGTGATTTTCTATGTAATCTAGTGCAGTAAACACTACTAATAGTAATGTTAAAACTTCCATGATATTCATAGCTTCCTCCTTTCCGTTTCCGAAAAGGGCAATCACCGAACTATCCCTACACAATTTAATTTGACCGATGACTATAATAACATATTGTTTGATAAAAATCGACAATTTATCTCAAAAAAATATAATTTATATCCTTCTATTCAATATTCAGAAATTGAGCAGAAGGATAATAAAAACATACATTCTTTGGAGAGAAAGGAGTACTTATGAAAAAAGTATTATCATTTATTATATGCATATTACCATTGATTTTGTTTTTTGTAACCTGCATTCCATTATTGCAGTATTCCATAACAGAAAAAACGGAATTCTTTTCACAAGTACCAGATGAAATACTTCCAATTTTATTGTTTTGTCTTGCAATTCTAGCAGTTATTGCTGTGTACGGCGTAATGATCTGGCTGATTGTTAAGACAATCAAGAAGCAGGAAATGAGTACATTAGCAAAAGTGGTTTGGTGCATTTGCCTATATTCCTTTAATATATTTGTATTTCCAATTTATTGGTTTGTGTATCTTAGAAAGGAATAGAAAGTGTAAAAAAATAGCGCTAGCTTATCAGGCATAGGCGCTATTTTTTCGTTTAGCAGTAACAATGATGGATCGAGTTGCACAGCATAGTAAAAGTTACAGTTCGCAGGCCAATCCCTTCGTAAAAGTTCAATGCTTAAGTAAATGACATTGCCTGTGAACTGTAACTATTACTTATAGTATGCTTGCAGATCCTCAGGAAGCAATCCTGCGTCTGCATAATTTGCCAGACCCGTGGCAATGTTCTTAAATACCATATTTCTTAATTCCTCCGGTTCTAAAACAATACATTCATCCATGTATTGTGTGACGCCATAGGCAACCCCACCAAGGGTAGAACGGAAGGATGCCTCGAACCAGTCTTCATCTTTTCCGTGAAGTTTCTTGATCTTGGTATTGGTTCCAAAGCAGTCTAATACATGGCTAAGCAATGGCTTCTTACATTTTAACTTTATGTTGTAAATATCGCCGCGCATCATCATGTTGTGGGTGCCTCTGTAGGCAACAGGAGAAAAATTAGCACCTCGTCCGTTAGAAAAATCCTCCTGATCATCAAAAATAGGTTTTGCCCTTTCATTTTCCAGTTCTTCCAACTTGATAATACGGTCGATCCGGTAGTTATGTGCATGCTTTTCACATACGCCATCCTCATTTTCTGGGGTGGCAACGAAATAGTAATATCCATTTGCCCATACCAGTTCATGTGGGTGAATGACAGTTGTCTCCCGAACGGCAAGAATTTGATCCCGTTCTTTCTCAGGATCAAGGATGCGCTGACCGTAAGTCATTATGGCTTTGCATTTTAATCGAAGAATATGTTTTAACTGTTCGATGTGATGCAAAAACTGGTCACATTCCTTTGATTCCAGTCGAAAACTTCCCCGAATAGAAGTGTCCATTAAAGTAGGAATATTAGGAGAAGGTTGATATAGTACATCCTTTTTGTTTGTGGAAAAAGTATAGGTTCCATTTTCATCAAAAAACTGTAACTTTTCAATTAACCTGTTTGCAAATTCGGCAGAGTAATAAGGGTAAGTTTTTAGCATGTCTGCCAACATACTTGCCTCAAATGGATCAAATATTTTGTAGACAGAAAAGGTCAGTTCTTCGTTGACACGTGTTCGATCATCCATGTCGCATTCAATATAAAATCCAAGCTTTTTTACATTCTCATCATTGGACAATTTTTTTGCAATTCGGGTAATGGTCTGTGTACTTGGCGTATGTTCTCCTGCAAGTTCCCGTAGGGTCTTTTTCAAATCAGAAATTTTGAAAGAGCCATTTTCGGTTTTGGTAACAACAATGCCAAGTAAAACAAGAAAGTCGTTGCTTTCATAGTTTTTTGGAACAGAGATTTCCCTCTTTTTGGGAATGGCATATTGAAAGGGCTGACCGGGAGCACTAACTTGTATAATCGTTTTTCCTTCGCTGTTTTCTTCGTTGCAGTAAAAAATTTTCGGGTTTATTTCCTTTGGATACTCCAGGTCTTTCACGGTAGACAGGAATTGATCTAAGTTATAAGGAAGAAGATTTGGGAACTGCTGTAAGCATGCTTCCAAAGTCGGTTCCTGTTGGGCAGTTTCCTTTAGAAGCACAAGAATTTCTTCTGCGGTGAGATATTTGTTTTGAGGGGAGTTTCGTTCCACAAAGCGGGAATATCTGGAATGGTTATATAAGATGCGAATGATATAAGTGTATAGTGTTTGTTCGTTTTTTGTCATGGTGTATGTTCTCCTTTAAGTCGGTAACGCATATATGCGTTAGCTAGTGATATATAATGTCTGATAAAGGGTGTGATACCTAATGTCATATCCATTATACACAAAAGCTTTTGTTAGGTAAACAAAATTGGAGGGAATTTGTATGTGTGATGTTGTCCTGAATAAAAGATTGGTTAGAAAAAGACAAATGATAAGAAAGATAAAAGAAATGATGTTGGATTCCTTTTTTGGGGAAGAATGGGAGAAGGAGTTGGACTTTTTGCAAATGTGGAAAAATGCAGAAGTAGCGGCTTCCTATTTAAAAAACAAATATCCGGTAAGCTGTTTTACAGAGGAAGAAATAAAAAGCATTTTAAAAGTATCCGAAAATTTGGATCAATTACAGTATGACAGCTATGAGTTTTTTGAGGGAAGAAGGAAACTTTTAAATCTTCTGGGAAAGACCATAACTGTAAAGGAAAATATTTTGCAGGAGGCAGAACTTTTTTTTCAGTACATGGAAAAGGAACTGGCCTTAGCAATTTATGAAAAACTGGATGACTTTGAAGATGCTGAATGGATTTTTGGACAGAAGGCTTTTCTGGAAGTAATGGCAGCATTGGTTTGTTTGTATGTGTGTGTGGAGCGCAGAGAATCGGCAGAGAAAATGCAACCTGTACTGGAACAAATCTTTCTCCGTAAAAAGCCGGATAAAGAAGTGGTGGAAAGATTGTTGCAAAATGTGGAAAGTTTCGATTCATTACTGGGAAATCTGTGGATAGATCAGGCAGATGGATATGATAAAGTCTGTTGTATGGGAGAGAATGCACCGGATATGTCTATGCTGGGAAAACGGTTTGTAAAAAAAACAATGCAAAAACAGATGCCGGAACAGGACTATGGGGTATGGGAATCTACGCTTTTGTCTGTCAACTCGTCCAAGGACAATTGAACGGCTGAGCGAAGGACTTCCAAAAGATATATGCGTTTGGAGGGTGGACAACTAAGGAATAGTTCCTCTATTTCATTGAGAGGGGAGGCATTCCCGTTGTTTTCCCCTTTCAAAAGATAGTCCAGACTCAGTCCCAAAATGTTACTTAGGTGAATCAGATTTTCGGTAGATAAGCCGGTTAATCCCCGCTCTACCGCACCGTAATGTTTCAGGGAAATATCTAACTTTTCAGCCATTTGTTCCTGGGTGAGTTTGCGAAGCTTACGCTCTTTTTTCAGCCGTTTTCCAAAATCTATTTTATAATTATTTTCCATAGCAATGCTCCTTTGTGTATAGTATAGATAAAATTGTAAAATCCATACGCGAAAATTGTTCGGTTGGAACAAGGTTGTGTAGTTATTCAAAACTGCACAGAATACTATTAATTATAAGGAAGTCAAAGCGGGAAAGAACAAGGTATAGGTTTTTTTTGGATGTAACCTAAAAATAGCATTATATACCCTTATAAGAGTATAGATGGCTTTTCCTGGGGCTCATTGCCACCAAAAAATTTAGTTCCGGTTTCGGTGTACTGTAACCACGAACTATTTATGCACAGTGAAAATTGAATATAGACAAATTAATGATACCTACGAATTGCTACGCTGCTAACAGCTCATGTG
Source organism: Lachnospiraceae bacterium (assembly GCA_045124315.1). Lineage (GTDB taxonomy): Bacteria > Bacillota > Clostridia > Lachnospirales > Lachnospiraceae > CAG-411. Next base: position 23,759 of record JBGVLO010000046.1, on the reverse strand, counting down.
GGGTCAGTCCTTTTGACCCTGGTATCATATTGTGAAACCAAGGACTATCTGATAGAATAGAAATCGATTAATTATTTTATATACGTTGAGAGGAGAAGATGGATTTGAAAATACGAATCATTAATTTAGCCAAGTCTGTTGTGAAGGATGACTATGCGTTAGATCCCACACAGAGTTCAGATTGTACCGGAATTCAGTTCTTAAAACTGTTGATCGATGCACAGGGAGGTTTCTATCTCACAGTTCATGAGAAAGATGTGGAAGGTCTTATTGTAACTTTTAATAAGTATGTGATTTCCTTTTCTAATGTAACCACTTACGAGGATGGAGAGTGGCAGATTGGTGATAAAAAGTACACCAGAAAGTTAGTGCTTGGAGATACTTATTTTATAGAAGGAGGAATTCATTCTTCCGTCCTATACGATGAGTTTCAAGTACAGGGAAGTTTGCAGAGACCATATATTATAGAAGAAAAAGAGTCGCTGTTATTCCGTTTGATGGATCGTGGTGCCCGCGTTTCGAAAGTGAATTTGGCGGAGCATACACCACTTATCAAAAAGACAGAGTACACAGGTGCCTATCAAAATGTCGCATGTATTGTAAAAGGTTGCACATCGGTGCGTTTTGAAAATCGAAGTAGAGATGCTTATTATGAGCGACATCATTTTATTCCGAAGAAATACCGAGACAGATTTGAGACAAGCGTCGATCATGTCAGCAATCTGATTCCTCTATGTCCATGTCACCACAGAATGATCCATTTGGGGGATAAAGAATACAGAGATAATCTGATTGATGTGATTTATTCTACCCAGATTGAAGCATTGAAAAATGCAGGATTGTACATAGAGAAAGAAGAATTGAAAGAGTTGTATGACAAATACAATTAACTAGAAAACCTATCCTATGGTTTGAGAGGTTCCATAGGGTAGGTTTTTCTTTCTTTTAGAATGCTACTGTGACAGTGTGCAATATTACCTAAAAATAGGGGTTTGGAAAGCGGGAAAATTGTCGAAAGTAGAGAAATAATGAAAATAACGAAAAAAATGCTATTACAAGGTTTTAATAAATGATACCATATACATTGGTATTTTGCGTGTGCTGCAGGAGACAGTAACGACGCTTTGGATGAAGGGAGAAAGTTATGGAAAATTTAAATGAAAAACAATTAAAAATAAAACGGGCAGAAGCTGTGTTACAGTTAGGAGAAATTCAATATAAAGTACTTCGGGAGACAAAGCAGGAGATAAGCGATGAAGTGCTTAGTATTGTAGAGAGCATTGCTAAAATCGATCTGGAAATTGCGAAAATTACGGGGAACTGGATGGAAGCGGAAGGTCAATGTCCAAATTGTGGGGGACAGATTGGAGAAAACAGTGCATTTTGTGGCAGCTGCGGATATTCCATGAAAGAGCATGCAGCGCAGTTTATAGGAACTTGCAAACGGTGTGGAGCAGAAGTAAAAAAAGGACAAAACTTTTGTGAGGTATGCGGAATTTTGTTGACAGAATAGGATAAGGGAGAAAGTGTAAAATGAATTTTTGTGAGAAATGTGGTACCAGCATTGGGGATAGGAGTAGGTATTGTCCGCAATGTGGATGTCTGCTTGAGAAGTATGAAAAATTTTCTGTGGAAGAAGAAATGGGAAAGTTTTGTGGCAGTTGTGGAGCGACTGTACAGAAATCCTATTGTGGAAACTGTGGAACCTATGCCCCGATTATAAGCTTAAAAGAGGAATCTACAGTAGGAAAGAATTTTTTGAATAAAATGCAAAAGGCATCTGGAAGTGAAAGCAAAAAGAACAGCAGAATAACCCTTCCTAAGATTTCTATAAAGTGGTTCAGTCTATTTCTGGTGTTTCTTATGGTGGTTGGAGCCGGTGTCTGGATGTATGTCGAAAAGCAGGTATTAGAACCGAAACAAGCGACTCAGTGGGTGCACTATACTGAACATGGTAAAGTGGGATTTAAGGACAAAAAGGGAAAGGTGAAACTAAAGGCAGAGTATATCAATGTCGGGAAATTTTCTGATAATGGACTTACAAAAGTGGTAGGTGAAAATCATTTCTGGGGATATATGAATTGCCATGGAAAAATGGTGATTGATGCCAAATTTGAAGGTGCAGCAGATTTCGCAGAAAATGGGCTGGCTAGAGTTTGTGTAGGTGGAAAATATGGCTATATAGATAGGAAGGGCAAGTATGTCATAAAGCCACAGTATGACGATGCAGGCGATTTTGCAGAAAATGGGCTGGCATGTGTCAAAGGTGAGAATGGGAAATATGGGTATATTGATGAGAAAGGAAAGTGCAAAATAAAAGCGGTATATTTCGAAGCATATGGATTTGCAAAAAATGGTTTGGCAAGAGTGCGCACGTCGTATTATGAACAATCAGGGTATGGTTTCATAGATCAAGATGGTGAATATGTCATAGGGGAAAAGTATGAAGTGGCAGGAGATTTTGCCGATAACGGGCTGGCATGTGTGGCCTTAACAGAAGACGATAAAATGGGATATATCGATAAAAATGACAATTACGTTATTAAGGCAAAATATGAAAATGCAGGGGATTTTACCGAGAATGGACTGGCACCCGTAGCTATAGAACATGAACCATCTGGGGAAAAGGTACATCCGGATGATTATTGGGATTACAAAGAGGAGTATTACGACGATGATGAGTATGAATACTATGACAGCTATGAAGAGTATTACGAGGATTGCTATGGAGATCCATGGATCTATGATGAATATAATGAGGAGGGAGACTATGATGCCTATGAATATGCTTATGGATTTATCAATGAAAAAGGGGAATATGTCATAGAACCAAAGTATTATTGGACTGGTACATTTACGGAAAATGGATTGGTTGGTATAGGGATTTTTAGTGGAGATACAGTGTTAATTGGTTGGATTGATGAGAAGGGTAAAGTTGTGATAAAACCCAAATATCATGCTCATAGTGAAATTGATTTTTCTGAGAACGGACTGGCTTGCGTTAAGGATACAGACTCGGAATTGTTTGGTTATGTCAACGAAAAGGGAACCTTTGAAATAGAAGAAATATACGATTATGCAGATGGATTTGCGGAGAACGGATTAGCTTGTGTTAGAGTTGAGGAAGAAAAATATGGTTATATCGACTCGTCCGGGAAATTGGCTCTAGATGCGAAGTATCGAAGTGCAGAAGGATTTGAAGAAAATGGTTTGGCGAAAGTAACGGACGAAAATGGAAAAGAATTCTATATTAATGCACAAGGGAAGAAAGTAAAATTTGAATAACAAGCAAATGGTATGAAAAAATGGAGAATAAATTATGAGATTTTGTGAAAATTGTGGAAATGAATTACAGCCCAAAGAAAAGTTCTGCGGGAAATGTGGTTCACCTGTAAAAAAAGAAAAAGAAGGTAAGAAAAAAGGAAAAAAGGCCTGGATTATTGGAATTTCTGTATTTGTTGTGTGTGTAGCTGCGTCTGTCGTGGGAGTGGTAGTGATAAAGCCGTATTGTGAAAAATTTAGCAGTTACAAAGAGGCAGAAGCTTTACTGAAAGATGGCGAATATTCCAAGGCATATAAAACATTTGAAAAGTTAGAGGATTTTAAAAATGCAGAAAGCCAATTGTTAGAGTGTCAGTATGGTATGGCAGGGGAAGCGTACAAGAACGAGAAGTTCAAAGAGGCAAAAGAAATCTATGAACAGCTTGAAGCATACAGTGATTCTGCAGAATGGGTTACAAAGTGTCAGTATGAAATTGCCAAAGAGTTGTATCTGGACAGGCAGTATGAAGATGCCATAGATGCGTTTACAGAAATCGATACCTATGAGGATTCCGAAGAGCAGATACAAAATTGTTATTATGAACTGGGTGAGGAAGCTTACCAGACATCGGATTATGAAAGTGCCATGTCCTATTTGGAAAAGGCACCGGATGTGAAGGAAGCAAAAGAATTGTATCAGATGTTGGAGTGGAGAAGGGCTTATATAGAAGTGCTGGAGGAAGAGGAGTATGATTATTGGGAATATGATGAGATACAAACATTTAAGGAATGTACGTGTGGAGGATTTTCTTTAGCATATATTGACGATGATACCATACCAGAATTAGTTGTATATCTGGGCAGTAGCCATGCAGATGGTTGCTGGATTTATACAATGATTGATGGTCATGCAGAGAAGGTTGTGTATGATGATGATGGTAATGTGTTGGACGCATTTGGAAGTTATGGAAGAATGGAATTTGTGCCAAAGCAATCATTGATCTGCAGTCAGAATTCTGGTATGGGGGCATTTATTGATGATTATTATAAGCTTGAAGATGGAAACTTAGAGCATGTTGTAGAGTTATTAGAAACTTATACTGATGGTGGTTTGGGGGAAGAAGAAAAATATTATTATATAGATGAAGTAAAAGTGAGCAAAAAGAAGTATATGGAAGAGAAGGAAAAATTAGAACAAGAATATAATATTTCAGAGATTGAGAGCGCAGGCTGTACAGAGGGAAATATCACGGTGTATGGAAATGATGATACGGTGGAAGAAATGATGGATCAGGCAATCCGTACATTCTGCGAGAAATAAAAAGAAAGATACATTTGACAAGAAGGAGAATACAGAGATGAAGAGAGAAAAAAAATATTTGATTTTCGTGTTGGTTGTTATAATTGCCGGCACAGCTATTTTGCCAAGAGAAAACATAACAGCAAAAAAGAAAAGTATGATAACAGAATATTATGGCATTTACGATGATAGTGAAAAAACAGGAATAAAAAAAGTGAAAATAAAGAAGAAAAATATCGTTATATGGGCAAAATTTAAGCGATGTAGGTATACAGGGGAAAATAAGTATGTTGAGGGTTGCAAAAAGCTAAAGCCTATGAAGTATAAAAAGAGGACATATAAATTGGCGAAGAATGTGAAATATTTAGTATATGGTTCGCAGTATGGTCCCGACAAGTATACGAAGAAAGAGTTCAAGAAGACAGTGGAAGAATGCCGAAAATCTCGTTTGGTATTTGGAATAAAAAGGAAAAATGGAAAAGTGATAGAAGTATATTTGTCATCGTGATAGTAAAGGATGCGAGAGTGTATTGAAAAACATAGGGAATTGAAAATAAAGCAGTAAAGGTAGAACAGTCCCTTGAATAAATTGTTATGCGAAGGAGAAGGTAGTGAAGAAACATGTTTTGTGGAAAATGTGGAAAAGAAGTAAAAAATACAGTTGCTTTCTGCCCCTTTTGCGGAAATGAAATTCCAAAAGAACGAGAACAGCCAACGTACAAGGAGGCTGTTGTAGATAGGAAAAGCAGGGAAGAAGCACAAGAAAAGAAAGTCAAAAAAACAGTTCCATGGAAATTGGTATGGAAATATTTGGCGGTAGGAATTGGCGTGCTGTGTTTGGTTACAATTGGCGTTGTAGGTTATCAACAGATTGTAAAAATGAAAAATAATCAAACGAAGGAGAAGGGAACACAGGCAGAAAATGTGAAGGATGCAACGGGAAAAGATGCAGAGAAAACGGATAATTGGCAGTTGTTTCAGTCGGAAGATTCTGTCATTCCATTGACGGATGAAGAACAGAAATGGTTGCAAAACATTTTTGAATTGTATGGAAAAAATGCAAAGAAAGCCATGTATGAGGAGAATATGTTATCCTTTCAGGTGCTTCCTGCTACCGAAAAAGAAGGAAATATAGTTACGGCATATGCAGTCATGGAAGAGCATTCGCTAAAGATGCTGGAATATGTGGATAAAATTTCCTATATAAAAATACAGTTTAACTGCCAGAAAGAGCCTGAACTAGAGACAATTAAAGTATGGACTGCAAAGCCGGGGAGTAATAAATATACCAAGGCAAAAGCATCCAGTGTGCTTGCAGCACAACATAACAATGCGTCAGCAGACCGGGAAATATGTACCTATGAAGCAAAAAACGTAACGGATGGGGATAACACCACTGCATGGATTGAAGGAAAAAAAGGGTTTGGAAAAGGAGCAAGTATAACATTATCAGAGGCAAATAATGAAAGCCATTCTATTTATGGGTTCTGTATCAAAAATGGCTTTACGAAAACCCAGCGCACACTAGAGAGAAATGCACAAGTGAAGGAAGTGGAAGTTTCATTCCCTGATGGAAATACAACGAAGTATGCCCTGCAGAAAAATATTCATACAAGTTATCGGGATGATTGGTATTCGGATTGCATTATTTTCCAAAAAGCTGTGAAAGGAAAAAATGTAAAATTCAAAATTCGAGATACCTATTCTGGAAAAGATTATTATGAATATATTTGGGAACATGGAAAAGGGAGCGGATATAAGAAAGTATTTCGGGAAAGTTGTGAAGATACCTGTATCTCCGAAATTATAATTTTGGATGATCCGCAAATGCTAGATTACAAAGAGGAAACTGTTTCATGGAATCAAGAGTACGAAAACCCATCTTATGATAGTTGGGAGCAAGCGTACGCAGAACAAATAAGAAATTTGGATGGTTTGATGGAGAAGTACAAAGAATCCATACAGTTGTATTTAGATGTCCCCAATTTTATGTATACATCGTTAGAGTATTTTTATGATACAGACGGGAAACTGTATCCGCCAACAGATGGATTTTTACAGGATTTGGACGGCGATCAGATACCGGAACTTTGTTTATACAAAGCAATAGGAGATGATACATTTTTGATGCATATGGCTCATGTGTTTAGTGTAGACGAGGAAAATCATCTTTTGTATTGTGGAAGTTTCTTTTTCCGACCAGACGAAGAAAATAAAACGATAAAACCTATAGTTATAGATGTTCAGAGTGGTGGATTGGATGTTTTGTTGTGTGATGCAGAGATATATGGCTCCTATGAATACAATACATATCTTGTTGAGAATAAGAAACTAAAACAAACACAATCCATAGTGTCAGAGCAAACGAGTGAGAGCATTGGAGACATTCGAAACTATAGAAAAAATGGCACTTCTATGGATAAGAAAGGATATGACACCTATGTTTCCGAACGGCAGAATAGAGAGGAAATCGTTAGTTACGATATGAATGAACTTTTGAATACATTAGAAGGAGAATAAACAGATGAAATGGAAGAAATGTGGACATGAAATAGAAACGGATGCGTATTTTTGACCTAAGTGCGGAAATGGGCTTTTAGAGGAAGCTTATGATGATGTAAAGATAAATTGAACTGATTTTATTGTAAGAAAAGAAAAAGGAGAAATGATTATGTGGAGAATTTTTATGAAAGTGATGGTCACATTAGCGGCTATAGGAGTAGTGATTTTAGCCTTTCTAATGAGGGCAGCTATTGGAGAAAATATAGATGAACAAACTGGAAATACAGTATTTTGGATTATCTGGTTAGGTGGATGGCTCTCACTTGGGAAGATAGGGATGATAGCAGAAGGGGTAGGTTATTTGAAAACCATTGCCTATGAAATGACTCATAACAAACAGAATACATATATGCCATCCAATAATCCGGGATATACATATTCTCAGAGTACAGGTGGATATGGTCCATCCTCTTCACAGGGAGGCTCAGTTGCCGTTTCCAATGCCAAAGGAAAGTCAATTTTGGAAGCCGTGCAGGAGGAAAATAGAATGCAGTTCTATTCTGATGCACCGGGGAGCACTGGAGGCTGGATGTGCCCCAAGTGTGGAGAAAAGAATGAGGAAGGAAATACGTACTGCAAATATTGTGGAACACATAAATAAACTTGAGTGATTTTCATAAGAACAAAGGAGAAATAAGAAATGGCTTATAACAAGTTGAAAATAAAGGAATGTGAAAAAGTAGACAGGAATTTAGGACTAAAGTCTGCAGCTATCCGTTTTATCCATGATAGATGCGAAGACCTAAGATTTGATGAGGAAAAAGAAAGCATTGAACAGCAGGAAGGAAAAAACTTAGGCAAGAGTTTGAAGGCTGGCCAGATCCCATATAACATGGAAATGGATATTGACAGACTCTGTCTGGAAAATGCACTGAAAAGATTTTTAGATTCCGGGGCCGATGAAGATGCCTTTGATGTGTATTTTTGTTATTTGGAAATGTTTGTTGGAAATTATGGAAGTTCAAGAAGAATGATAGAACTTCTTTCTGAATTTGAAACGAATGGAAGCTCTCTTTTGATGAAACACAGAGATCATTATTCCCATTCAGTCTATGTGTTTGCACTGGGTCTGGCAATATATGAAACCAATTCAATCTACAGGGAAACATACAAGAAATATTATGGATTTCCTACAGAAGGGGAGGAGCAGAAAGCAGCACATCATTTTCTGGAATTTTGGGGATTGTCTTCTCTATTTCATGACATTGGATATCCATTCGAATTGCCATTTGAGCAAGTAGAATCCTATTTTGAGGTGAAGGGAGAAAAGAGAAAAGACAATCCGTTTGTGGCTTATATGGGAATGGAGAATTTCGTGAAAATCCAGCCGGATGCGCAGGAAAAATTAAAAGAGATGTATGGAGAAAACTTTGCGAATACGAATCAGCTTTTTGCTTACGATATTGCCAATAAATTGGGTGAGACATATCATCTTACGAAGGAAAGCATGGAAGTCATATTAGCAACAAAACCTACTAATCCTAATCGATTTGGATATTTTATGGATCATGGGTATTTCAGTGCATCGGTATTGTTTCAGGAGTTGTATGAAGTAGACAGGAAAGAGCAAAAAGAAGGGATGACAAAAGAACGGATCGATGCGTTGAGTGCTATTATCCTGCATAACAGTTTATATAAGTTTTCCGTTGCCTTTTATAAAAATAAAAACATAAACAAACCGTTGAATATGGAGCTTCATCCCTTGGCGTATATGTTGATGATTTGTGATGAATTACAATGCTGGGATCGGACATCATATGGAAGAAATTCCAGAACAGAGTTGCATCCAATGGATTGTCAATTTACATTTCAAGAAAACAATATTGTAGCAAAATATATATATGATAAGGAAGAACAATATAAAATCGATGCCTATGAAAAGGCGTATAGGGAATGGATCAACAATGGAAAGGAAAAGAAGGACGAGCCGAAATTGAAGGCTTATGCAAGCATGGTGCACGAGAATGAGTTTCTGAAAGATATAGAGAAAATCGTAAATACGGAGGCGTTGCAACTGACCGTAAAAGTGGATACGGAAAAAGCAGTTCATGAAGGGAAAAAAGTGTTCTTATCCAATAGTAATTTTATTCATCTCTATAATTTTGCAGTGGCACTAAATGCCAGATATTCTCATTTTGAAGAAGAGAAATGCCAGAAAGTATTGAAAATTATGGAAGAGGAGTTTAACGCGTTGTCTCTGGAATACAAGCTTTCCAATGTTGGACAGGCCAAGGCATTTGCAGAGTATTTAAATGCCATTGGATGTTTTTATACGGATAGGCCGGTTGCTCTGGAAATGGTGAAAGAATTTGGATCAGAAGATATAAAGATTATCGGACCTTTGGAGCATGAGAGATGGCTGCGGGAGCGACAGGAGATGGGATGGACATTTGCGGATGATTATAAAACAAAAGAAGAAAGAGAGCAAAGGCGTGTGCATAAATCCATGCTGGAGAATGAGATTACAATTACAGCGGAAAGTGCAGCAGAGCATTACAAAAAATTGTCAGAAGAAGAACAGGATAAAGACACAGAGCCAATGAACGCTATGTTACAGCTGATAAAATATTATGATGGCTTGCGTATTTACAGATTGTAAATTTTGAAAAGTTGTAACTATTCAGAGGGTGCAATTCGTAAAATGCCAGATGTACATATTGACTAAAAATTATTGTTTATAGCTGGACATTTTACTCATTACGCCGTTATCGGCTATACCTGAGTATGTGCAACTTGTACCTTATCCGCAAGCACAACTGTACAATTTGCACATACTCGGGTGCACCCTCTGAACAGTTACGAAAAGTTATGGCAAAAGAGGAAGGTACCGGAAAGGAAGAGATAGATGGCACAACAGTTAGTAGGATTAGAGTTTTTGAAAAAGAATGAGATAAAAGACAAAGTATGTGATATGGGAAGACCATTTGCGTTTATCAGTTATTCCCATGACAATTACGATTCGCAAATTGTAATGAATGTATTCAAAAAATTATACGAGAGAGGTTATAATCTTTGGATTGATACAGCTAATATGCCTGTTGATGAAAATTCGTGGAAGGATTCTGCTTTATTGGCATTGCGTAACAAAGAATGCTGTAAATGTGCAATTTTTTTTCGAAGTGAATCTTCCATGATAAAAGAAACCATTGCAACAGAACTGGATACAATTAAGGCACTAGACCATATTGGAAATATTATTACCATTGATATTTGGAAGGATTCGGACTTAAATGCAGATGCCTATTATAAGAAAATATTAAATGATGGCTCCGAAGGAGAAATGAAAAATTGTAATAAAATTTGCGAAATTGTAAAAAGAGATAATAAGGCAATTCGCCTAAAGGCAGATACGGAAAATGATATCAATGCGTTAGTGCGGGAAATAGAAGAAGAACTGAAAAAGCATGGAATAGAAGTCTTTCCAAAACCTGAGCCAACAGAATCAAAACCAACAGAATTGAAGCCAAAAGAAGCTGGGGCGATAGAAGCGAAACAGCAAGAAAATGAATTATCAGAAATTGTACTTTCTGATTTCATAAAAAAATATGACAGAAAGAGCTTTAAACGGAATCATTTTTCTAAATTGAAATTGGTTGGAAGAGGGGAATGTGCAGAATATAGCACCGATTTTTACGAATCAACCTCGGAACTTGGATGGAATTTTATTGAAAATATTTTGAAAAATAGAAAAGAAGAATATATTACATTTACAAACCAGTTGCACCCGGATCTTCAGAATCCGGTATTTATCGATGAAAAGGATTACAACGAGAGAAAGAAAAAAAATAAAACCTATACCTATTACAGAGAGCTAAATGATATGGAAGGTCAGTATATGTACATTCAATTTGATCAATATTCCTGGATTGGAGTTTTTCTAAGAAGTCGTATTATGGATTTGAATTTGCCATTGGAACAATTCTCTCTTGTATTTGAAAACTTTTGCAATTGATAATTTGGAATAAAACAAATGGAATTTAGAAAGGAAGCGTAAAATGAAAAAAAGAAAATGCCTTGGAATTCTGGCATTGGTATTGGTTACAATGCTGGGAGCAGGAATGGGAACGTTACAAATGGACAAAAGTAGGAAAATGGAAAGGGTGAATGCACAGGGAGAAATCCCGATTTCTACCATTGATGAGCTGGCGAATATAAAAAATGATCCCAGTGGCTCTTATTATCTGACTCAGGATATTGATATGAGTGGATATGGATGTTGGGAGCCATTTGAATTCAAGGGAACATTGGATGGAAAAGGTCACAGAATTCAAAATATGATGGTGGTAAACAGTGATGCTGGGTTGTTTTCCCATATCAAAGGAGCCACTGTACAAAATCTGTCTCTGGAACAGGTTTACATAAAAGGAAGTAGCTATGTAGGTGGGATTGTTGGATGGGCGGAAGGAGACAATACAATTCGCAACTGCTATGTAAGTGGTACTTTGGAGGGAAGCTACTATTCTGGGGGAATCATAGGACGGTATAGTGGGGTTTCCTGCGCAGGAACAATGCTCATCGAGAATTGCTATAGTGCCTGTGATGCAAATGCAGGGATTTTGTATAATATGTCTTATTCCGGGAAGTTGCAAATTGAGAATTGTGTAAGTACGGGAAACTGTAAAGTGGCCGGAATCCTAGGTGAATCATACTATAACAGTCCAAACGTAGTTATCAAGAATTGTTATTCTACAGGGATAATCGGAGATGGAGGAGCAGGAGTGGTCTATAGTGCAGGCAGTCAGACCTTCCTTTATAACTGTTACTATTTATCCGATTTGGCAACCGGTATCAATACAGGGATAAAAGGGGTAAAGAATGCATCAAATTCCCAGGGGCAAAGTGCTTTTGGACTCTCAATTTCTGCAATGCAGAATACAGCAAGCTTTGTAGGATGGAGTTTTCCGGATGTATGGACCATTGAGAGTGGTGTCAATGAGGAAAGACCGATTCTCACCTCTTTAAAGAATTGTTTTAAAACATCAAAAGCAAATGCCAGTGTGGCATCTGGTACTTACCAGAACAGCATTAGCGTCACATTGAATGCTGCCAGCGGTGCTGCAATTTACTATACGATTGACGGTAGCGAGCCTACCATTGCATCTGCCAGATATACCGGACCTATTGCAATCAGCAAAGATACTACACTGCGGGTAATTGCAAAGAAGGATGGATTTGAAGCCAGCGAAGAGCAAAAGTATGAGTATAAGATTACAGTAGAAAATAAAGCAAATGAAGAGAATAATAACAAGAATGAACAGAAACAACAGAATCAACAGAAACAACAGAATCAGACTCCGACCATACACAGTAGCAGAATGATTGTTGGCGTGGGAGAATGTGTGAACATTCCCAGCGTATCCGGAAGTGTAGTCCGTGCTACCAGCACCAATGAAAGGGTTGCAGTCTGTGTAAATGACCTCTACATTCAGGGAGAAAGCAAGGGAACAGCAATCATCAATATTGAAAATAACGGAAATGATATTTATAAAGTGTATGTCACGGTAAAAAAAGCGCCTAAAAAAGTATCTTTTAAAAAGAAGAAAAAAACACTTTTACTGGGTAAAAGCTATAAGCTGGCTGTAAGCTTTTCCAAAGGAAGCTACAGTCATACCTTGAAATACAGTTCAAAAAATAAAATGGTTGCAAAAGTAACGAAAAATGGCGTAGTAAGAACCTTTGGAAGAGGAAAAACGGTAATTACAGTAAAAACATACAATGGAATAAAAGCAAAATGCGTCATAAAGGTAAAATAGTATACAGCATTTATTACAGGGCTCCCCAAGAATTTCTTGGGGAGCTTTTGTAGATGAGTTTTGTGGCGAAATGAAGTACCTTTTCTCTATTGCACATTGCTACACTGACAAACATAAATGCGATTGCAATGTTCGTCTAAGTAATTGGTAAGTTCTGTAGTGATTGTAAAAGCACCGTTCTTGGCAATTTGATTTACCACGTCTGCCCCATAGTCTTCACTGGATGCGTAGACAATGATTGTGTCTTGCTTCAGGAAAGCTTTATTTTTTTTCAGAGACTTGATTCGTTTTTTAGGAAGCACCATGGAGTGTTGATATTTTTGCAATTCCAAAATATGATCTTCTGGTTTTAAATTTTCAGAGGTAAGGAAAATACAATATTCAGAAGCATATTGGGAGGCAAAGTTCAGTTGTTGCTCGTTCTCGGAATACAGATATTCCGGCGTGCTCGTGGTAATGGAAAGAAAGCACAAAACACAGACGAAGAGTACACTAAATAGACCACTGTTAAATGCAGAATGGGTGGCTGCATGACAAAGTCTATAGACAAGGTTAGATACCAAAAGTGTAATCAGAGGCAAAAGTGTCAGTAACACAAAGTAGCTCTCGTTTTTGTAGAAGAATGAAATTCCTACAAAAAAGGTACATAGAGTGACAAATACAAAGAAATCTGCCATATTCCCAGTTCGTATCCGTTCCCAAAATGCTTTCAGATGAAACAGCAGACCATGCTTGTTCAGAGCGATTGCCACTATAAGTAAAATGGATAGAAACAAAATAACTAAAACCAAAGTATGTGCAAAAATCTGGTTGCCAAGTATTACAAGGTTAGAAAATAGGCTTAGGTGAAAGGTTTCTAGCGAAAACTCACATACAAACTGGTTCCAACTGGTGAAAACAGCAGTTGTTATGTGAAGCAGGATAGAAGGATAAAAAAAAGTAGTCACCAGCAAGGAGAGTGCGGAAAATCCTATATAAAGCAGAATATCCTTTCCCCGTCCAAGAAAAAGCATGGACAGGCAGTAAACAATCCCAATCACACAGGCAAACAAGACAAAGCTGTAATCTGACAGATTTCCCAATACATTTACAATTGCAATTGCCTGTAGCAAAAAAATTCGTGTATGATCCTCTTTTAAGTTTGCAAGGTGAAGATTTAAACTTAAGATAAGAAAAAGGCTTGTCATAACAAATGGATTGCTGCAGATACTTCCGGAAAAAATTCCGAGACATAAGGCATATAAAAGTGCTGCTGCCAGTCCAACAAAGGAAGAATGAAAATAATTTTTCCCAATTTCAAGAATGAAAAAGCAGGAACAGAATAAAAATACAATGTTCAAAAAGAAACTGAGACGAAACATATGCAGACTTCCAAAAATCGAGTGGATTGTGTGAAGCAACAGATAATACAAAGGTGGTCTCTGGCTGGAAATACAGTTTGATAACACCTTGCTATAGTGAAAATGATTTTCATCTTTTACTGTTAATAAATTGGTATAATAGTTATTCTCAATAAAGGTTTCGTTTGTGTACTCTTTGGCATTGGAAAGAAGTGTGCTGCCACTGCCAAGGTATTTATTTGGTTCTGCACAATACTTAAGAATATTTGCCATAGAGAAAAAGTAGGGTTGGTCATAGATGGTATTCTCAAGTTCCTCTGTGTTGTACACTGCAATATTGTAGGGACTTTCTTCTAGATTTTCGCTTGTGTTGGAAATAGCAAGAGTTTGCCCCTCTTGTGCGGAAATTCCATTTTTTTCGGATAAGAAAGTTCTGCATGAAAAACTCAAAATAAAAATGAGTGCAACAAAAAGGATTGCTTTTTGTGTTAGGTATTCTTTTTCGAACATATATGTCCTCCTTTTACGCTTTGGTCAATTTGCGCACAACGATTTTTTAAAATTATAACATATTTTTCCAATAATGGAAAGAAAATGCAGATTGCAAATAGGAAGTTTTAGAGCACTTTTTATTCGTCGTACTAGCTTTACTAAAACGAAAAAACATGATACAATTACAGTAATTGTGAATAATTGGCTGTCGAAAAATATAGGACACCAACATCTTAGAAGAGACAATTGGAGGAGAAGTATGAAGACATTGGAAGACAAAGTGTATGAAAAGATGGACTGGGCAAAGATTGAAGCCATTACCTATTCAGAAGAGGATCAGCCCCATGATTTTTTAGGAGCACATGTGGGGAAAGATGGCATATTGATACAGGCATTTTTACCTGGGGCATCAAAAGTTTGGGTTCAGAATAAGAGAACAAAAAAAGAATTTGAAATGTTTCAGGAAGATGAAGCTGGATTTTTTGCAACCATTGTTCCAGGGAAAAGAGTTTTTCCTTACCGTTTTATCGTGCAGGATGAGCAGGGGAATTCCAGAGAGGTAGAAGATCCTTATGCCTTTGATTCTACTGTGGATCTGGAAGATGAAAATCTATTTCTCAATGGAGTACATACCACATTATACGAAAAATTGGGAGCCCATCCTATGGAAATCGATGGGGTAAGTGGTACTGCATTTGCAGTGTGGGCACCAAATGCCTTGCGTGTCAGCGTAGTTGGTGACTTTAATAATTGGAATGGAAAGGTACATCAGATGCGCCGGTTGGAAAACTCTGGCATATTTGAAATTTTTATTCCGGGAGTACAAGTGGGTAGTTTATATAAATATGAGATTAAACTTAGGGGAGATGTGACTTTCCTGAAAGCAGATCCTTACGGCAATGCATGTGAGCTTCGTCCGGATACAGCCAGTATAGTAAAGGATCTTTCCTCTTACGAATGGGAGGATGTAGAATGGTGCAAAAAGAGAGAAAAAGTTGACTACCAAAAGGAACCAATGGCTGTGTACGAGGTGCATTTAGGTTCCTGGAAGAGAAAATCGGAGGAAGAGGGGGGCTTCTATAATTATAGAGAATTGGCACCTATGCTTGCAGAATATGTGAAGAAAATGAATTATACTCACATTGAACTGATGCCGATCATGGAGCATCCATTGGACGAATCCTGGGGATATCAGGTGACTGGTTATTATGCGGTTACCTCCCGTTATGGAACACCTGAGGACTTTATGTTCTTCGTGGATTATATGCATAAAAAGGGAATTGGCGTTATACTTGACTGGGTACCGGCACATTTTCCAAGAGATCATTTTGCTTTGGCAAATTTTGACGGAACATGTCTCTATGAGAATTCGGATCCTAGGCGTGGTGCGCATCCGGATTGGGGAACCTTGATTTTTGATTTTGGTAAGCCACAGGTAAATAATTTCCTTATAGCCAATGCGTTGTTCTGGGCAGAAAAATATCATATAGACGGCATTCGTATGGATGCAGTTGCTTCCATGCTTTATTTGGATTATGGTCGAAGAGACGGCGAGTGGCTGCCTAATATTTACGGTGGAAATGAGAACTTGGAAGTGGAGCAGTTGCTGAGAGACTTAAATACGATCATGAAGAAGAAACACAAGGGAGTATTGATGATCGCTGAAGAATCTACCGCATGGCCAATGGTATCAGGAGCCGTGGAAGAGGGTGGATTAGGTTTTGATTTCAAATGGAACATGGGCTGGATGAATGACTTCTTGCGATATATGCGAGTGGACCCACTGTTCCGAAAAGGAGACCACAATGCGCTGACCTTTGGAATGCTTTACCAATACACAGAGAATTTCATCTTAGTATTTTCTCACGATGAAGTAACTCACGGAAAAGGTTCCATGATTGGAAAAATGTTCGGAACCTATGAACAGAAATTTGCAAATCTGCGTGTAGCCTATGGATATATGATGACTCATCCAGGCAAGAAGCTATTATTTATGGGACAGGATTTTGCGCAGTTTGATGAATGGAATGAGAAAGAAAGCTTACAGTGGGAATTGCCGGAACAGTTTGAAATGCATGAAAAAATGCAGAATTATGTTAAGGCATTGAACCGTTTGTATTTAGACTATCCGGCTTTATATAGAAAAGATTCCGACCCAAGTGGTTTTGAGTGGATCAATTGTATGGATTCTGAGCGAAGCATTGTATCGTACCTTCGTAAAAATGAAGAATTGGATGAAATGTTATTAGTGGTTTGTAACTTTACGCCGGTAACCTACGAGAATTTTAAAATCGGTGTACCATTCAAAGGAAAGTACAAAGAAACTTTTAACAGTGACAGAGTGGAATTTGGTGGAGAGGGTCATGTGAATCCAAGAGTAAAACAGTCAAAGGCAGAAGAGTGTGACGAGAGAGAACAGTCAATTTCAATTGTAGTGCCACCGTTGGGAATTTCTGTATTCCGATGCACTCCGTTGATAGAAACTCCAAAGATAACAAAAAAGAAAATAGACAGGAAAAGATAGATTTCTTTTTACAATATTGTTGTAATTATAGTACCAATGTTATTCTTATTCTACAGGAAACTTTGTATCCTATATATGTATGCATTTGATTTTTATATAGAAAGGAAGGAAAAATTATGTTAAAAAAGTTAGGAGTAGCGGCAGGAGGGATGTTTGCGTATATGCAGATGAATATCAAACCTACCAGTGAGACAGAGAGTGGACTTAATATTGTACCGGAGGAAACATTACCTCCTATCACAGAGGTAAGCTCGGTGGAGGATACGGTTGACCTGGTGGGAAGTATTATAGAATGGTGCGTGAAATATGCAAAAGATGTGTTGATCCCAGCAGGAATTAAGCTTCTTATTGCTCTTGTTATTTTCTTCATTGGCAAATTTGTTGTAAAGAAAGTGGTAAATATTTTACAGAAATCTCTTATAAAGGGGAATGTAGAAGAGGGAACGGTGCATTTCCTGTCTTCTTTAGCCAATGGGGCAGGTATTATAGTAGTAATTGCAATCTGTGCCAATTACTTGAACTTTGGAACAGGGGCGATTATTGCAGTATTAGGTTCCGGAGGTTTGGCATTAGGCCTTTCTTTGCAGGGAAGTCTTGAGAACTTTGCAGGTGGTATACTGTTGCTTTTGACAAAACCATTTCGTGTGGGGGATTACATTATCGCATTAGGAAATGAAGGGTGTGTAACAAAGATGGATATTATTTACACGACCTTGGTCACACCAGACAACCGAAAAATTGTACTTCCAAATGGTAACCTTTCTGGTGCCAATATTGTAAACGTTACCGATCAGGAAAAAAGACGTGTGGATATCAGCGTTGGTGTAGACTACGCATCGGATATCCGAGAAGTAAAGAAAGTATTAGAAGAGATTGCTGTAAATAATGAGATGGTGCTAGTAGAGGATGGTATTAATATTTTTGTAGATAACTTTGATTCTAGTGCAATTACCATGGGACTTCGAGTGTGGACAAAGAGTGAGAATTACTGGAATGTAAAATGGGATATCCAGGAGCAGATTAAATACGAATTTGATGCAAAGGGGATTTCTATTCCATTTGACCGTGTGGATGTAAACATGATGCAGTAATGGGAAAAAGTAAAAAAATGCTTGCAAAAAAATATGAAGTGTGATATTCTTAAAACATCGAAAGAATTCGTGAAGAACAAGGGCGTTCTCAAACATGGTTTGAGGGCGCCTTTTTTGCATTATAAAAGAATGCATATTGTTCTTCTTAAACTGGAAATGGAGTAAGTGGAAGGAAAGATGAAATAAAATGTAGAACTTTACCAGAATACTCCAAAAGAATTGACAGAAAAACGAAGATAACGTATACTTCAAGAGAGAAGTTACGAGCAAAAGAAAGGATGTAGAATTTTATGGGACAGAATGTAATTGAAGATGTTTTTGCAAAAGACGTATTTAATGACAGTGTAATGAGAGAACGTTTACCAAAGCCAATTTATAAGAGATTAAAAAAGATTATGGCAGAGGGTCAGGATCTTGACATGGAAGTAGCAAATGCAGTAGCTCATGCTATGAAGGAATGGGCATTGGAGAGAGGTGCTACACACTATACACACTGGTTCCAGCCAATGACAGGAATCACAGCTGAAAAGCATGATTCATTTATTCAGCCTGCTGGTGAAGGTGGAATTATTCTTGAGTTCTCTGGAAAAGAATTAGTGAAGGGTGAGCCTGATGCTTCTTCTTTCCCAAATGGTGGTATTCGTGATACTTGTGAAGCAAGAGGATATACCGCATGGGATTGTACATCTCCTGCATTCTTAAAAGAAGATGCAGCAGGAGTAATTCTTTGTATTCCAACTGCATTCTGTTCTTATACAGGAGAAGCATTAGATAAGAAGACTCCATTGCTTCGTTCTATGGAAGCGGTTAGCGCACAGGCAGTTCGTGTGTTAAGAGCATTAGGAAATGATACAGTAAAGAATGTTGGATGTTCAGTAGGACCAGAGCAGGAATATTTCTTGGTAGACAGAGAAAAGTATTTACAGCGTGAGGACTTAATCTTCACAGGACGTACTTTGTTTGGTGCAATGCCTCCAAAGGGACAGGAGTTAGATGATCACTACTTCGGTACTTTGAAAGAGAAGATTGCAGCTTACATGAAAGAGTTAAATGAAGAGTTATGGAAGCTTGGTATCCTTGCAAAGACACAGCATAATGAAGTTGCTCCGGCTCAGCATGAGTTGGCACCAATTTATTCTACAGCTAACATTTCAACAGACCATAACCAGTTAGTAATGGAAGTTATGAAGAAAGTTGCTAAGAGACATGGTTTAGAGTGCTTGTTGCATGAAAAACCATTTGCAGGTGTAAATGGTTCCGGTAAGCATGACAACTGGTCATTAGTTACAGATGATGGACAGAACTTATTAGATCCAGGTAAGACACCTCATGAGAATATGCAGTTCTTATTATTTATGTCTGCAGTAATCCGTGCAGTAGATGAGAATGCAGGTTTGCTTCGTCTTTCAGCATCTTGTCCGGGAAATGATCACAGATTGGGAGCAAACGAGGCACCACCGGCAATCATTTCTGTATTCTTAGGTGAGCAGTTACAGGATGTTGTAGAACAGTTAATCTCAACTGGTGAAGCTACAAGTTCTAAGACTGGTGAGAAGTTACATACCGGTGTTAGTACATTGCCAGATTTCATGAAGGATGCAACAGATCGTAACAGAACATCACCATTTGCATTTACAGGTAACAAGTTTGAGTTCCGTATGGTTGCTTCTTCATTATCAATTGCCGGACCAAACACAATCTTAAATACAATCGTTGCTGATGTATTATCTGATTTTGCAGATCAGTTAGAGAAAGTAGCAGACGTAAAAGATGCTTGTCATGATTTGATTAAGAAGACATTGACAGAGCATCAGAGAGTTATCTTCAATGGAAATGGATATTCAGACGGCTGGGTAGCAGAGGCTGAGAGAAGAGGTCTTCCAAATATGAAGACTATGGTGGATGCAGTTCCAGAATTAGTATCAGATAAGACTGTAGAAATGTTTGAGAGATTAGGTGTAATGAGCAAGGTAGAATTAGAGGCTCGTGCAGAAATTGACTACGAGACATATGCGAAGGCTCTTAACATTGAGGCTAAGACAATGGTAGATATGGCTGGTAAGAAGTTCATCCCTGCAATCATTGCATATGTAACAGATCTTGCAACATCAATTAATGAAATCAAGGCAGCTTGCGAAGGTGTTAATGTTGATGTTCAGACAGACTTATTAAGGCAGGCATCTGATCTTTTGGCAGAGGCACAGAAGGCACAGGCTAAGTTGAAAGCTTCTATTGCAGAGGGTGCTACAAAGACGGATGTTGCAGAACAGGCTAACTTCTTCAAGGATGTTGTTAGAGAAGATATGGCAGCACTTAGAGCTCCAATTGATGCATTAGAAGTAATCGTTGGTAAAGAGTACTGGCCAGTACCATGTTATGCAGATTTATTATTCGAAGTTTAATTTTGGGTGATAAAGTGGTGTTGATGTAATTGCATCAGATGTCCAATTACACCGTTTTCATTACATGAAAGAAAAAAATATATGGGACATTGCTCTTTGAGTAAAATCATAGAGCAATGTCTTTTTTTGTCCTATAAGTTACTATTCACGGCCGATTTGTATCAAACAATTAGACACGTCGTGCTCGCACGTAAAGGGCTGATTGTTTGATACAAATCAGCTGTGTAGGATTGCACAACTTTCACCTTGAGCAAAGACCGTAAGGTCAAAGCGAATGGTAGAAAGTTGGTATGCAAGGATTGTCCAAGAACACAAGCCTTTTGGGCGAAGTGTGATTGGGTACAATCTACTGCGTTTTTCTCTACATGAAGAAAATGGAAGCTGCTGGTTTTGCAGCGACCTGTGCTGCTTTTGCGCAGGATTTTCTGAATGTAGGGAAAAACGGCCGTGAATAGTATCCACTATAGAGCAAAATAAAATTGACATATTTGACAGGTTGTAAGAGAATCCAATATAATGGGAAAGAAAACTGAAAATAAGTTTTATTGATGAGGATTTTTATAGTTTGTTCCGAATACATATAATAGGAGATTGCATTTTTGACCGGTGTGCGAAATGGGATATTATCAATGGTAAGGAGGAGATTGGCAATGAAGATACGGGTGATTTTGTGTTTGGTGGCAATCGTGATGTTATCATTTTTTGTCTGGCCTTTCATTGGGTATAGGGTTTGGAATATAGGAAATATAACAGGAATTGTACTGGGATTGCTTTTGCTTGTATATGGAATACAGCGGGAAAAAATACATAAGATTGCAAGAGAAAAGTGGAAGAGTTTTCTGGGAAAAACAGTAATGATGCTCATGGGTCTATTGGCTGGAAGTGGCGTACTATTGGTGGTGGTATTATCGGTATGTATGTTCCGTGGGGCAGCTCCAGCTACACAACAGCTGAATACAGTTATTGTTCTGGGATGCAAAGTGAAAGGAAATCGACCAAGTTTAGCACTTGAGGAGCGTTTGAACAAGGCGTATGAATATTTGGAGAAAAACCCAGAGGCCAGATGTATTCTGTCTGGAGGAAAGGGAACGGATGAAGATATTTCAGAAGCCCAATGTATGTATGATTTTCTGACGGAAAAGGGAATTGCACAGGAACGCCTGCAAAGAGAAGAAAAATCTACGTCTACGATTGAAAATTTTAAATTTTCAGTGGAAATGCTGGAAGAGACGGGGTGGAAAAAAGAAGAGAAGCTGTTGGTTATTACCAATGAATTTCATGAATACAGAGCAAGAAAAATAGCAAAAGAGCTTGGGATAGAAACACAAGCCTGTTCCGCAAAAACTGCCTGGTGGCTTTTTCCTACATTTTATCTTCGGGAACTGTATGGAATTTTATATCAAATTGTGTTTGTATGATTTTTTCTATATATTCACATAGTTCCGGTAGAACCTTGCACTCCGCTACAAGGTTCGTACAGCGCCGCCGTAAGGCGTGTGCATCATCGTTTGCGAAACACCCATGTGAATATAGTTTTGGTGTTGCCTTAATTTACAAGGCATGGGTGTTTCGTAACTGTTCAGAGGGTGCACCTGTATATATGCAACTACCACAGTATTGAAAACCAATACTGTGGTAATATAACAGATTTTTTTATTTTATTTTTCGCGATCTTCTACACTCTTTTTTATAATTTCAATATACTCTTCTCCCAGCATGGAAAGTGGCATGTTTTTTCTCTTTATATATCCAATGGTCATTCTATCATCAGATTTCAATGGAATTGAGGCAAAATTTCCACCATTTAAATCCCCATAGATAATTCCGGAACACAATGTATATCCATTCATTCCCTTCATTAGATTTAGCATCGTGGCTCTGTCATCGGCTTTGATAATCTGTCGGTATTCTAATGTACTTAATACTTCTTCTGCAAAATAAAAGGAATTTTTTTCTCCCTGTTCAAAAGAAAGACAGGGATAATCGGCTAACTCTTCAAATGCAATTTCTTTTTTCCCTGCCAGCGGATGAGTGGCTGCAATATAAACACACACTCCACAATCAAACAAGGGAACAAACTCCAGATCGTTTTCGGAAAAAATCTTATTTAATGCCTTTTCATTAAAATCATTCAAATACAAAATGCCAATTTCACTCCGATAATTTTTTACATTATCAATTACCTCAGAAGTTTTTGTCTCATGAACCGCAAGTTCATACTCGTCCATTGAAAAACGATTTCCTAATTCAATAAATGCCTCGACCGCAAAGGAATAATGCTGCATAGAAACACTAAATTTCTTCTTATTCTCTTTTCTTTCGATAAAGCGTTCCTCCATCATGCCATGTAATTCTACCATCTGTCTGGCATAACTTAAAAACTCCTCTCCTTCAATAGTCACCACAATTCCCCTGTTTGAGCGAATAAAGATTTCACACCCCAACTCTTCCTCTAAATCATGGATCGCCCCTGACAAGGCTGGCTGGGATACAAATAGTTCTGCTGCTGCTTTGTTCATTGATTTGGTATCTGCTATTTTTACCGCATATATAAGCTGATTTAATGTCATGATATGTACCTCTTTTCACTTAGTTTACACATCATTATACTAGGTATTGAAAATAAAAAAAAGTATTATCGAAATATTTTTTCAATTTTATCACCAATTGCCTTCGCCAAAAATTTATGACCTTCCAGATCAAGATGTTCTCTATCTTGTTTGGAGGGCGTTGCATAATCAGAAGCCGACAAATATTCCACACCTTCATCCAAAGCTATTTGTTTATACACTTCCCCAAGCTTTTTGGAGGTCTTCACTGATTTTTCATCAAATTCCACATCATATCCATCCCAAATATCCTCTCCTAGTAAGATTGGAGAGACTACCAACACTTCAGCATCTGCATATACTGCCTTAATTTGATCGATCAGCTTCTTAATGCCTAATCCTATCACTTGAGGGGAAGCTTCGTAATGTGCTTTACAATCATTGGTACCAAGCATCAATATTACCAAATCCAACGGCTTATGAGA
>JBGVLO010000045.1:0-1593 GCA_045124315.1 Lachnospiraceae bacterium | reverse complement strand
ATTTTCTGCTGTATCGTAATTTATGTTAAGTAAACATACTTCTATATAGTGTAAACGATTTTAGAGTTTTTCACAACTGTCTTTTTCCTGCATTTTGCAGACAAATACATTTTCGCAAATCGGGTAGGAGGTAGATAATTATTTTATCTACCGACCTCCCACACCACCGTGCGTACCGTTCGGTACACGGCGGTTCTTTAGTTTTCACTTATTTTCAAATAGAACTCTGTGAATGTTGGATATCCTAATTCACGGAGTTTCTTGTTGTTAAATGCAGTTTGCAATACAAAATATCCACTACAGTACCAGATTCCATTTCGCATATTCGCGCATATCCACGCCTTTTCTTGTTCTACACCTAACGCTTTGAGTTTCTTGAATTTTGTTCTGACTTTCTTCCATTGTTTCCAATAAATTGCCCTTATCTTATGGCGTAGCCATTCATCTGTTTTCAATAGAAGCGATTTCATATCTGCCATTCCAAAGTAGTTTACCCATCCTCTTATGAACTGTGTCAGTTTCAATGCGCGATATTCATTTCCCCATCCGTTACTTCTGTTTGTCAGTTCTCTGATTTTATTTTTCATCTTCGTTACTGATTTTGGATGTACTCTGAATCTGCATTTTCCCTTATATCTGTAAAAACTATATCCGAGATATTTGACTTTACTGATATGCTCTACACACGTTTTCTCTCGGTTTACTTTAAGAAAAAGTTTTTCTTCAATAAATGGTGTAATGGTTCTTAGGGTTCTTTCTGCACTTTTCCTGCTCTTACAGAAAATCATACAGTCATCTGCATATCGGACAAATCTGTGTCCTCTCCTTGTCAGTTCCTTATCCAGTTCATTCAGCATTATGTTACTGAGTAATGGGCTCAGTGGTCCGCCTTGCGGCATACCTATTTCCGTCTTTTCAAATAACCCTCTGCTGATTACTCCAGCATTAAGATATTTATGAATAAGAGAAATAACTCTTCCATCTTTAATAGTTCGTGATAGTATCTCTATAAGTTTACTCTGACATACTGTGTCAAAGAACTTCTCCAAATCCATATCTACCACATATACATATCCGTCATTTACATTTGTCTGGCATTGCGTAAGTGCATCATGCGCACCTTTGAAAGGGCGAAAGCCATAACTGTATTCTGAAAACCGTTCCTCATATATAGGAGACAATATCTGTGTAATTGCCTGTTGGAATACTCTGTCAAACACAGTTGGTACTCCCAGTTTTCTGAACTCGCCTTTTGTTTCTTTGGGTATTTCTACCCTTCGGACTGGATTGGGTTTGTATTTTCCATCCATTAACTGTTTTTTTAGTTGCGTTCCATTATCTCTGAGAAACGATAGAAGTTCATATACGTTCATCCCATCGACTCCGCCCGCTCCTTTGTTAGACTTTACCTTCTTATACGCTTGATTAAGGTTATCATTCGATAAAATCTTCTCCATCAGTTTGTCCGTTTGAAAATCTGTGATGATGTCGTTGTTTTCAGCAATCCTCTGATGGGCGGACACTTCTGCATACTCTTTCTGTTCCGCAGATACCATTTGCAGATAGTCCTCAATATGAAGTTGTCTGTCCTTA
>JBGVLO010000044.1:0-1501 GCA_045124315.1 Lachnospiraceae bacterium | reverse complement strand
TTTTTTACCGGATGATTTCCGCCCCTGTGACCAAATTTTAACTTATAGGTTTTTGCCCCATATGCAAGGGAAATAATCTGATGACCAAGACAAATGCCAAAGATTGGATATTTACTCTTCAAGGACTTTACCAGTTCAATAACCGGCTGCACATCCGCCGGGTCTCCCGGTCCATTGGACAAAAAGATACCATCTGGTTTTATTTTTTCTATTTCTTCCATAGAAGTATCCCATGGGAATACTGTCACATTACAGCCTCGTCTGTTTAAACTTCTCACAATATTTTGCTTCATCCCACAATCGATGGCCGCCACATGATATGCACCATTTTTTATAAAAAATTGCTCCTCTGTTTTTCGACTTACCAAAGATACCGCATCCTTCGGAATCTCATAGTCTTTCAGTTTCTGAATTCCCTCCTCCAGAGGAGTTCCGGCATCTGTAATCAATACTTTTCTGCTTCCCAAATCACGAATAGAACGTACCAGCTTTCTGGTATCAATTCCGCAGATTCCGGGAATCTGGTATTTCTCCATGATTTCTGATAATGTATATTGACTGCGAAAGTTGGAGGGCTGATCATTATAATCCCTGACAACCAATCCACCAATCGTAGGAATTTCTGTTTCAAAATCATCTTCTGCAATCCCATAATTTCCAATCAGCGGATATGCCATCACCACAGTCTGGTAAGTATAAGATGGATCCGAAATAATTTCCTGATACCCTACCGGTGAAGTATTAAATACGATTTCCGTAATTTTCTCCTTACAGGAACCAAAACCATATCCATAATACTCACTGCCATCAATGAGGATCAGTTTTCTGTCAAATTTTTTCATAATATATGTCACCTCGTTATCTAAACCCGCCCGGATAATTTCCTCTCAAACCGGTCTTTTCGGAGATCTTTTGGAATTTTTGTCGGATATTTTCCATGAAAACAGGCAGCACAGTACTCTTCACTGCCGGTTAGTTTACTTAGCTTGTCCACTTCCAGATATCCCAGAGAATCCACTCCGATGAGGTCTGCTATCTCATCTATGCTATGATGACAGGCAATCAGATTCTCTTGGGAATCAATGTCCGTTCCATAATAGCAGGGATGTAAAAATGGGGGAGCTGATATTCTCATATGGATTTCTTTCGCTCCCGCATCTTTCAAAAGCTTCACGATACGCTTACTAGTTGTACCCCTTACAATGGAATCGTCAATGAGTACAACTCGTTTTCCATTGATCACATTCTTTACAGGGGAAAGCTTAATTCTGACTTTATCCAAACGTTCATCCTGCCCCGGAGAAATAAAGGTTCTTCCAATATATTTATTTTTAATCAGACCAATGCCATAAGGAATTCCTGATTTATTTGCATACCCAAGCGCTGCGTCCAATCCACTGTCCGGAACTCCGATCACAATATCTGCATCCACCGGATAACTTTCTGCCAGCAGCTCGCCTGCTCTCATTCGTGATTCGTGGACGGACACACCATCTATCAC
>JBGVLO010000043.1:0-10840 GCA_045124315.1 Lachnospiraceae bacterium | reverse complement strand
ACACGGTCGCAACTTGGTACAATAGGAAAGAATCACACTCAGAGCAGTTTTACATTTTGTAAATCTGTTCTTTTTTTGACTGCTCTGACTATGATACTTTCCTTAAGTATTATACCATTAATTTTTTCTCCTTTATACTATCTTTTATACTTTTTTCTCTTATTTGTCCAAAAAACGTTACTGTTCAGCGGTAGGTATTTTCGGTACCGAAAATACCGTATGAAAGTCTATCGTGTGCAGATTTGGGCAATTTTTCATGCGCAGCATTGCCCAAATCCGTTACAGTTCACATTCCTGTGAACTGTAACCAAAAAGCACCAACCCATCTTCAGGATTGATGCTTCTTCCATCATATCTCATTTAACTTAAGAATTGCTTATTTTCAGCAATTCTATTTTCCCTCTTCATCATATTCTGCTATATACGGAAGGTTTCTATAATATTCTGCACAATCCATACCATAACCGATCACGAAGCTATCTGGAATAGTAAACAGTGCTATATCCGGTACAAAATCCACCTCTCTTCTAGATGGCTTATCCAATAATGTCAATACAGTCAAAGAAACAGGTTTTCTCTCTTTCAGAAGCTTTACTACTTCACTGAGAGTCCGTCCCGTATCAATGATATCCTCCACAATAACCACATGATATTGGCTTACGTCTTGATCTAAACCCATGGTGATATTCACCTCACCAACGGAAACGGTACCATTATAATAACTCTTGGCACACATAAATCCTATCTCACAGGGGACAGTCACCCTCCGGCAAACATCTGCCATAAAGATAAACGCCCCCTTTAAAATACTGACTAATAACACCGGACGACCATCATATAATGCGTTTATCTGGCTTGCGGCCCTGTCAAGCGCCTCGTCTATCTCCTCTTTTGTAATCAATACCCGCTTAATCCTACTGTTGTATTTATCAATACTTGAAATGTCCATTAAAAAACCCCCTTTTTACTATTTTCAGGACAAACTCAAATTTCCTTTTCATCCTCCTACTGGTATTTCAACAATTGAATCAATTGATAGGTTCTGTCTTTTGTAAGCTCAGCTGCTTTCAGATTTTCCACCATCAGTTGCATACTTCCACCTGCATACTCTGCTCCCGCTTTTTTTACCGCCTTTTCTTTTTCTTTGATCCATTCCCGCTCTTCTTCTGTAATATATTCCATCGTTTCCTTTTCTATCTGTTCCTTCAGTTTACTCCAGACAACATTCAGTTCATCGTCCCATAACTGATACAGCTCCTCGGACAATTCATTATACTCTAACTGAGTTAAGGGTTCTGTTTCCATTCTTTCTTCTATTTCAGCAGCCTTTTCCTCCACTTCTCTTAATTCATTTCTTATACTTTGATATCTCTCGCTATTCTTTGTGCTTGTAAATCCTGTTTCTTCAGCCACATTATACAATCCATAACAATCCAGATTTTTAGGGGATTCTTCTGTCTGGTATACCCAATTCATATAACCCTCTGGCAATTTATTCACAAGTGCATCTGGCGTATAAATATAGATTTCATCTGCGCCATCCAAACCATATGGAGCACTATAAACATAACGGCACTTGTTCTTAATCTCTGTTTTATTTTCCTCCTGCTTACAATCCATCTCTTCAATCTTCATAGTGTATGTATAATCGTTTATTTTTACCGGTTCTGTAAATTGCCCCGTAAATTCACAATAATAAATGGTGCCTCCCGGGTATCCCTTTCCTGTTGTCCCCATATCGGAATCAGAGTAGATACCATGAAAACTTCCATCTGAATTGATATCCAACGAAGTGGCCCAGGCTCCTACCCCGGAAGAAAAGGAAAAACTCCAATTGGACAATGTATTAAGCAAATCCTGTCCCTCTGTCTTTTCCTTTGTTTCAGCTTCTTGTGTCTCTCCTTCTTCCAATTGCCCCTGTTTTTCCTCTATAGTCTCCTCGAAATCCACACTCTCTTCCGAAGCAGCCGGCGCCTCTGTAACCTCCGCTTCATTTTCTTCATACTTTTCTTCTACTTCTGTAACAGACACCATTTTCTCTTTCTGTCCCCCACATGCGGTCATCACCATGGCAA
The DNA here is from genome assembly GCA_045124315.1 of Lachnospiraceae bacterium. Classification (GTDB taxonomy): domain Bacteria; phylum Bacillota; class Clostridia; order Lachnospirales; family Lachnospiraceae; genus CAG-411. The sequence continues at coordinate 8,765 of JBGVLO010000043.1, read as the reverse complement.
GTGTTCCTACTAAAACTCCTGCATAAATTCTTTGTTTTTTCACATCTCTTTCCTCCACTAATTTCATAAATGTATCATTCAATCGATAGGTATTATCGTTCGAGACTTTTGCCCCTATCGTCATACATATTGACATTGTATATTAGGAAAAGAAATATGGTCAATACTTTTTGTAAGTTTCACACATTTTTAATTACACTTTCTATAACTTTTGCATAAAACAAACACAAAAGCAATGATGATTAGCGGTATTTCCATTATCAACAGCCGTAGAGGACTCTGTAACGCTACACCGCTGAGATTAATCTCTGAATATGTCATTGAAAGGACGGTTCCACCTGAAAAGGTATTGTTAGCTGCATGCATAAAAGCTGCTGCCCAAACAGATTCGGTTTTCTTCATCACATAGTAAAAGATGGTTCCTGCGGCAAGAGTGTCTAGGGTAAACACCAGAAATCCTGTCCATGGTTCTCCAAAATAACCATGCCCAAATCCGTGACCTGCGCAAATGGCAGGAAAATGCCAGATGGCCCATATAATTCCTCCAAAGAGCAATGCCTTTGTAGTTCCAAACAAAGCTTCCAGCTTTGGATACAAATAACTTCGCCAACCGATTTCTTCTCCCAGCGCCCCAAAGCATATCATAACCGAATTGGATATTCCTGAAAGTGGAAGTAAAAATAACAGCTTCCGGGGTATACCCAAAACATCCAGACCAGCCGGTTCAAATGCCTGTGGAAAAATCCCGAAAAATAATAGTTGTCCCAAATCAAAATAAATGATTGGACCCACCAGTGCCAGTACAAACCAAATCCATTTTTTATTCTTCAGATTGAATCCAAGCATCAGGGAATTCTTTCCGGTAACAGCCAGTCCTTCTCCCGTCACCATCCTTGTAATCAGCACAGCAACAGCAGGACAAAGCATACTATAAGTCAGAATGAAATGAATGGATGGACTCTCATAGGTACCACCTAACAGGAAAAAGGGAATCATCACTCCCCATGTCAATACAAACGCCAAAAGCAAATAGAGCACAATTCTTTTTTTAGTCATTCCCCCACCCCCTTTTTCGGAATAATACACAGGAAATCCGATAGGATAAATAATATAATAAAACTATTCCATACGGTGCAAACACCTGCAAACATAATAGCAGACCGGCATGATTCTTCAGATAATTGAGAATTGCCATAAAATTGATTCGTTCCAAAATAGTCAGATCTCCAAAAAAAAGATATACGATTACCAAAAAGAACACTATGACCACCAGTCCCGTTTTCACCTGACTTCCCCGCTTTGTTCCAGTTCCTATAAAAAATGGAAGTTCCATGGTGGGAATCAACAAAAAACCACAAGTCAGCGCCGGCAACAAGCCGTCAAAAAGCAAAATCATTTCCTCCATGGATTCATTTTTACAACCAATCAGACAAATGGTCTGCAGCAGTATTGAAAAGGATAATACTACCCAGAATGTTAACAATAAAAATAGATATTTGGATGCCACATACTGATTTCGGGACACTGGCATACTAAGATAATACTGCTTCTGTTTTCTTCCTTCATCTGCCGCAATCAGACTGATTTCCAACTTTCCTATCACTATAAAATAAAACACAAATGATACCATAAGACTCACTGCCCATATTATTTCATCAATATAGATAACAGTCACAAAAAGTCGTACTGCCAATATCATGACCAAGACCGCTAACATCACGGTTGCATATACCTTCCCTTTGATTGCCACAAAATCTTTATACAAAAGTCCTGCCATCAGATTCCCCCCTTTCTCTTTTTCATGACCGCACAGGAGCCCCAAAAGGATAGTGCCATACAACCAAGCGCAATCATAAAAACCAACCAGGATTTTTCCGTCATAAACTCTGACACTGAATCAATAAACTTCACATCCGCTTGCGATATAGTAGAGAATTTCCTCTTCACTACCACAATGGCCGCAACTAAAAGTAACAAAAACGGAACACACTGTATCAGATCCGCCTTCTCAGCACCCAGAAAATAAATCATAAACATAACAAAACTCATATATACCAATAATCCTCCACTGAAACAAAAAATATATCCCATCAGTTTTTGCAGATGGAACACATCAGACGCCAGTGATACAAAAAATGCTGCCACAAAGGAACCCGCCAGCCCCAGTATTGTATAAAGCAGGCAGGACAAGTATCTGCTGCCCACAATTTGAGCATCTGTCAAAGGCAGACACAGCATGGTTCTGGCAAAGCCAGCCTTTCGGTCCTCCTTAAAGCATTCCACGATCATACTGAGAAATGCCATAGGAATAAATAAGGTAAGCCAGATGGGAATCTGAAAAAAGTAAAAAAATGCTTCTTCTCCCATTCCATTTTCTTCCTTCATTTCCTCAATTGCAGCAGCTATATTTCCATACCTTGCGCTGATGATCAGCAATACCGACAATAAAATGACACCTGCTGTCACGAAAAAAAATGTCATTAATATTTTTCTCATGCAGTACATGTCCTTACAAATCAAACCTCTCATACGCACATCCCTTTCCTGTTATCCTATTATTATTTTGTATCCGGTTGGGTACGGTTCACATAAAAGATCATGATTTCCTCCAATGTAGTCTGTTCCATCACCATGGAACTATATTTTTTTTCACAGTACTCTCGGTCTGCAACTAAAACCTCCACTCCAAAAGCTGACTGCCGGTAAGAAACCATATCCTTCCCATCAATCTTCTTTAAATCATCCTTTTTACATTTGATCAATCCATGGCTTTCCAATATCTTGTCCTTATTCCCAGACAAAACAATTTTCCCCCGATTGATAAAGATGACCATATCCGCAATCCTCTCCAGATCTCCTGTAATATGGGAGGACAAGAGAATTGTGTGATTCTCCTCCATCACATACTCCTGAAAAATCTGCAAAATCTCATTTCTCACAATAGGATCCAATCCACTGGTAGGCTCATCCATAATCAGAAGCTCTGCCTCGTGGGACAATGCTACCGCAATCTGCAGCTTCATCCGCATACCTCGTGAAAAAGAACCACATCGTTTCTTTCTTGGAAGAGAAAAACGCTTCAAATAATCAAAAAACAGATCTTCCTTCCAGTTTGCATATACGTTTTTCATAACCCGATTAATCTCTGTCGCTGTAAGAAACTCATGGAATCCCATTTCGTCAAATACCACACCGATTTTTTCTTTCAATATGGCACCCTCTTTTTCCATATCCCTGCCAAATACCCGGATACTGCCCTCATCTTTTTTGATAATGTCTAAAATCAGCTGGATGGTAGTAGTCTTACCGGCTCCATTCTGTCCGATAAAGCCACAGATACATCCTCTGGGAACTTGAAAACTCACATGATCCAATGTGAAATCATCGTATCTTTTTGTTACATCAAAAAGTTCCAATACATACTCATTCATCCTTCTTCGCCTCCTGCAATGTATGCATAATCAATTCCAATTCCTCCATCGATACTCCGGCTAACTCTGCCTTCTCCAAAATCTCACCAAACAATGACTCGATCTCATAAATGGCCCTTTCCTTCACCATATCCCGGTTAATCCCCTTCACAAAGCTTCCTTTTCCAGTGTAGGACTCAATATATCCCTCCCGTTCCAGTTCCTCATAAGCCCGCTTTGTTGTTATGATGCTGATACGCAGTTCCTTGGACAGAAGACGCATAGAAGGAAGGGCGTCCCCCTCTTTTAGCTCTCCATTCAATATTATAGTTTTAATCTGATCCTTGATCTGCGCATAAATCGGATAATCTGAATTATTTCTTATAATAATATCCATTTCACTACTCCATTTCGAAATATTGTATATATCCATTATATACAATATATGCAATTTGTCAACAAGATGCCCTTTCCATCCTCCTCACTTACCGTCCTGGTGCGCTGTATCATTGATGGTTTCATATTTTTTATCTATTTCCTGAACAAATTCAAAATAGTGAAATTTTGACAGGAACAAAGTGGACAAGGCCACTTCAACTCCCTATATCCCTCACTCACAAGGGACTTGATCCACTTTGCGTGCCAGATGCGTGTTGCATGCTTTGCACTGTTTTCAGCCTAAGCAAAGACCGTAAGGTCAAAGCGCAGGCTAGAAAACTGGCACGCAAGGCTTTCCCAAGAAAACGAGTCAACGACGATGTTTGATTGGTTGAAAGCTACTGCGTTCATTGAACTGCACATCCTCGCGGAGCGTTTTTGCTCTATAGGACGAACTTTCCTATAGAGCAAAAAAAGGTGTTCAAATGAACACCTCTATGAAATCTGCAATTCTTCAATTTAACTATGACACAATCTGAGATATTGGTTAGAAAGCTTTCTATCCAAGCCTTTTTTCTTCCATAACACTCATATATGCCGGCCGAATGATTTTATCTGTACAAATCATCTCTTCTATTCTGTGTGCACTCCAACCTACGATTCTTGCTACTGCAAACATCGCTGTGTAAAGTTCTACCGGTATACCCAGCATATCGTAGACAAAACCACTGTAAAAATCCACATTCGGGCTCACACCTTTGAAAATATGTCTTTTTTCTGCAATGACCTTTGGTGCAATCACCTCTATATTTTCATACAACTGAAGATCCTTCTGTCTTTGTTTTTCCTCCGCCAGCGGTTTTACATATCCTTTAAATACTCTTTCTCTCGGATCAGAAATCGAATAAACGGCATGTCCCTGCATTTCATCGCCCAATACGATCAGGTTATCGCCCGGCTCAATATGAAACAACTTTCTGGCCTTTGCCGGAATGACAATCTAGCCCTTATCCCCCACCTTTACCATGCCAAACATATGCTTTCCTTTTGGCGGAACATTAAGACCATACTCACTCGTTTCATAATTCACCAAATCATCCAATGACACACCAAACACATCTGCCATTGCCTTACATTTTTCAATATCCGGCAAGGATTCACCGGTTTCATATTTTGACAGCGTCTGACGGCTAATATTTAACTGATCTGCCAATTCTTCCTGAGATAGATGATTTAGTTTTCTAAGCGAAATCAGATTATCCTTAAACACGTTTCTTCTCCTTTCTGATCCCCAATACACACCATCGTAGGATCGGTATCCTGGAAATAATTTCATACAACAGGAAACCGCCTCCAAAAGCTGCAATTGTTGTTAAGATATAGATTAAAACACCATTTAAATGTGTGTACTTTGTTAAAAAATATTGCAACTTACCTGAACTGTTATGTAAAATTTTCTCTAGCCACAGACTCAACAATTACAATCAAGCGTAACCATCCACTTTCTTCTCCTCAACACTACAAGGGAAATCATAAACCGAACACACTCTTCCAATGAAAGAATGAAATAAACATAAGGAATGGGAAGACCCAAAACAAATGCAGCCAGTAAGCCCAACGGAACACCGAACAACCAAGTTCCTATTAAATCAATTGCCATCACATATTTTGTCTTGCCGCCACTTCGTAAAATTCCACTTCCCAAAATCATATTTTCAACTTTGATCGGCGCAATAAGAGCATATGCCAACAAAATCTGTTTTGTCAGTATTTTTACAGATTCCTCCACTTGAAATATGCGAACATAATAAGGACTGATCATTATAATTATCACAGAAAGTATGGCTGAACCTATAAACCCATAATACAACAGTTTTTTTGATTCTTGATAAGCTTTCTCATATTTGCCCACACCAAGTTTTTTTCCAATGATTACACTTGCCGTCTGAGAAAGACCGCAGAGTGCTCCAATCATCAGCCCCTGAATAGGGTTTATCAGTGTCATGGCAGCACCAGCATCGGTTCCCATATGTCCATAGATTGCCGCGTAAATATTTTCTCCAAGACTCCACATAAATTCGCATACCAACAAAGGAAGCAAAATGCCAGCATACTGTCCCCAGTGAAATCCCGTAACTTCCGATACATTCTTGTCCTTTCCTGTAAAAGGTTTCTTATATTTGAAATATATAACAAGCATTATAAGAAAGTTTATAATCTGTGCGGTCACAGTAGCAACTGCAACCCCTTTATGTCCCATAGCCGGTAATCCAAATTTCCCAAATATCAATACATAGTTGAGCCCTGTATTTACAACTGCTGCGGCAATACCTGCATATAAGGGTAAAGATGCTTTTTCCATGCATCGAAACAAAGTAGATAATATAGTTACCCCTGCAATTGGAAGAAAAGTACCAGAAAGGATTGCAAGATAATTTGCTGCTACTAGCCTGGTAGCAGGATCCTTTGTATACAGTGCCATAATTTTATCTGAAAAAAACAAACACATCCCAGTAAATAAAATGGCAATCCCTAATCCCATAAACAGATTTAGGAAAAAACTTCGCCTTACCTCTTTTCCGTTTTTCTGCCCCATATATTGAGAAATCATAATGCCTGCAACTGCACCGATTGCCGAAACCACAACGGAATAGATGGAAGAGAATTTCCCGGCAAATCCAACGCCTGCAATACTTGTACTTCCAAGCTGACCGATCATAATCTGGTCCACAAGACAAAAAGACGATTGCAACATAGCTTGAAGTGCAACAGGAAGTGCAAGGTCACATACATTTTTCAAAAACTTAGAATCTTCTTTCACTTTATATCACTCCCGTACTTTCCCTTTCCACCAAAGTAACCGGAAGCACTATCATGGTTCCTGATTCCGGATCTTCCTTTAGTTCCAATAATTTATTCATGGCAGTCCTTGCCCGTAACGCTCCATCCTGTCGCACCGTTGTAAGTGCAGGAAACACCTGGGTGCACAATGGGGTATCATCAAATCCTGCAACAGAAATATCCTGGGGAATGCGAATTCCCTGGGACATTAAAAACCCCATCAGATCAATGGCATAATAATCGGAAACTGCAAAAATAGCTGTATATTCACAGAGTTTTTCAAGATTTTTTTTGTAAAATTCCATGCGCTCTTCTTTCGTCATTGGAATTAAAAGGAAATCCGCACCATCCCCTCCAAATCCCTCCAGAAAGCCCTCATACCGCTCACGATCCGTATAGATATCATTGTCTGCAATACATAACACGTGCTTGTGCCCCAGACTTTTAAAATGCTGGCCCATTTGAAAACCACCGCTAAAATTGTTAATTTTTATAATCGCTAAGCGCTCCGGATTTTTTTGATACACATCATAAGCCACAAAAGGAATTCTCATATTATTTCTGAGACGAATGTAATCTTCCTCGCAAAATCCAATCAGTACCACCCCCTCCATATTCCACATCGAAGCAAATTTTATTATTTCCTGTGTCTGGGTTGCTGTCTTTACCATCATAAACTTTCCTGTTTTTTCAATTTCCACAGACAAGTAGTTTATACAAGAGGAAATAAATGCATCTTCCAGCACATTCGACTCATATTTATCATGCTGATGCACAACCACTCCAATAATCCCAGAATCATTTTGTGCCATTAAAATTCCCGCCATGCTGGGAATATACTGCCGCTTTTCCAAAAGTTCCTGTACACGATGGATGGTCTCCTGGGATACCTTTTTCGTTTTTCCATGAATGACATTGGATACAGTTGCTATACTTAAACCAAGTTCATCCGCAATGTCACTGATTGTAATTCGTTTCTCTCGTTTCTCAGACATTTCTATACTCCTCAATCCATTTTACTGCAAAATCTACCAATTCCCGCTGTTTCATGAAGGTGAGTGTGCCATTACCAAGAGATTGTCGTTTTACTTGACAACTCTGTTCAAAGGACTGACCAATTTTCTCAAAATCTTCTCCATCCACATAAAGAGTCTCATAAGTTTTCCACACTCTTTTCCCGTCTTCCTTGATTGCACTACTCTCTTTTGTCATGTGCTTACCCGGATAGGTCGCACGCACATCTGCCAAATGAATGGAGGTATTTTTGTCATACCCAACCCCGATCAGCAATACATAACCATCCAGTTCATACAATTTGCCGATAGGAGAACCTTCTCCAAAAATATTGGACAAATCGTGATTTTCTGTGAAATACCGAGCATTCTTCCCATATGCAGCTACCGAACGGGCTGGATGATCACTTCTTAAGGCCCCCGGCCATTGACGGAACATTTCTGCCACTGCACCCATGGTATTGGTAGGTGTAATATTTTTATCATAGGCAGGCCAGTTGTCCCGAATTGTCTGCCACCATTCCTTCGGTTCTTCCCAATGAACTCCTGCCTCCGGGTCCAGATTCTTCCATGACTGTGTAGGCATCATAATGGTTCCATCTTCTCCCACACATTCCAATAATGCTTCAACCACAACCTGCGCACCACCGCACACAAATCCCAGACTACTCAGTGAAGTATGCACCATAATATTCTGTCCCTGCATTACTCCCACTTTTCCAAGAGCCTCAATGATATCCTGCTTTAACACAATCTTTCGCTCCATACGCTTTGCCTCCTATATCGTTTCTATATCATATTGTTAATTATAATTATAGGGAAATCAACCATCAATAGTAAAACGTTTAACCTATCACAAAAATATGCAAGGAATATTGTGCAAAATTACTATATACCCATTAAAAATGTCCCCCTTATCACTTTCGTGCAAGGGGGAATTCACTTATTGGTAACAGTTCAGCCGGGGGGCTGGACTGTTACACTTATTGTACTATAATTTTCTTTTTCAGTTTTACAGTCTTTGTATTTCCTTGCGTATCCTTCGCAGTAAGATATATGGTATATTTCCCTTTCTTTTGGGTTTTCCAACTATAAGACTTTGCACTCGAATACTTACGAAGCA
>JBGVLO010000042.1:0-1869 GCA_045124315.1 Lachnospiraceae bacterium | reverse complement strand
CCAAAAACAAACAATTTACCGACCTTATGCTTCTTGCATAAAGCGATAATCTTCTGGCTATTGTTCTCTATCAAATTCATAAAGTCTCCTCCTTTCCTTGCAAAAATAACTATTCTGTTGTTACTAAGCAACATTTCATTGCGATAACTTTGTGATAGTGATGCACTATGTATGCCAAATCAGATGATTAGAAACTCCTGATCTTCGCCATCCAAACTTTCCTATATCCTATTTTGAGAGACCAGCTACGCTTCATATAATGTGGTATATGAATTTATGTTTCACTCAAAAATTTTTGAATTATGGATAGCAAGAAATTAAAGAAAAGAAAGAGGCAAGCAGACAAGCCAATGAGGATTTTCGAGGAATTGAACAGACCTGTCACCTACATATTCGATGATGTAAAGGAAACGATCGTCACAGAAAACACCTACAAAGCTATCCCTTACAATGTCTTAAAGACCTACTTTTTACCTAAGGGAATGTTTTAAAACTAAAAGCCAGCTTATCGTTAATGGTAGGCTGGCTTTTCTGTTATTGTATTCCCCATTCTATTGCATAAATGTCTAAATCGTACTTGTACCAGTCAGTGGCCCATTTATATGAATCCATAGAATCATATGGAGTATATAGTCTAGGAACTCGTGAAACTTGAAAAAAAACTTCGTTACCTATAATAGGAGGTTCGATTGGATAACAAACTAAAGTTTTTAATGAATTACAATTCTGAAACACATAGTCACCAATTCTTGTAACACCAGCGGGGATATCTACTCTTTGCATCGCTGTGCAATCCCAGAAAGCACTGCCTGCTCAAGCACCAGTTCAATGACACTCATCTGAGGAGTTTCGTATGCTAATAATTCTTTGTCTATTCTCATTCTATTATAATATGCTATTCAATTTCCAAAGGAAGATAAATAAAGGTGTGGGAACTTCATTGCCTTATCCCACTCTTAGGCTCTTACATTCCATTGCAAGGTGGAAATCGCGACAAATTTAGCCAAAAGATGTAAATATCGATGTTTTCCTTAGTGGAAAATCAGAACGTCAGACAGTCATAAGTCTCCAAAATCTCTTCCTGTCTCAGATCTAGTTAACGCTTGGTGATTGCGATGCTGCTATGATTGAATAGTTCCATCAACTTAACTAAAGCGAGTTCGGAGTTTTCGCTGTTCACGTTATAAACCTGTCTGCCAAAGGTCTTGCGGAGTGAGTGACCATTGGCAACTAATCGGAAACAGGTCGTTCATTGATTACACGAGGTCGTCCTGTCCATAAAAATGGGCGTTTTTATGGACAGAGTGATGAAATTGATGGTATCGTCCAGAAAATAGGGCCTTTTCTTGGACGTGAAGGGTTAAATGACAGTTCCCGCTAGAAAAGGGGCGTTTTCGTAGATAAGATAGAGGCCAATAAAAAGAGACACCCCCGAAAGGATGTCTCCATAATCTATTACTTGTTACTGTTTTCCTTAGCTTCTTTCTTTGCTTCCTTTTTCTGCTTCATTGCATCGATACCCTTGTTGATACCTTTTCCGATAGCATTCTTAAGTGCATTTGCTTTTTCAGCAATCTTTCCCTCTATAGAAGATGATCCCGAATCGCCCTGTCCATAAGGATCTTTCGAGGAGCATTTATACACAGATTTTTCATTTGAAGGAGTTATCGTTGTAATCGTGAATGTATTCTTGTCCTCTGTTATAAAGACGACTGACAACACCTTCTTCTTGGTACCATATCCCTCATCGAAATAAACATCAAAAGCACGCTTATTACCATCCTCTTTCAAATTCCTGATTTCGCCTTCATTACCATCACCCTCCAATTCGTAAAGTTTTTCATCCCAGTCTATACGAATGCAATACAT
>JBGVLO010000041.1:0-31268 GCA_045124315.1 Lachnospiraceae bacterium | reverse complement strand
AAATACCAGTATCCTCAATTATCATGATGAAAATTCACTGGCAAGCTGTATTACCCTGGCTTATTATACGGCTCGCAATGACTACCGAATTGTACGGGAGATGCCTGCAGGCTATGGATTTGCAGATATGGTATTTGTTCCATTGCCGGGAAGGGATAAACCAGCCATGGTGGTAGAACTGAAATGGAATAAAAAATGCGAAACAGCTTTGGATCAGATTCGAGAGAAGAAGTATGTGGAAGCTCTGGACGGATATAAGGGCGAAGTGCTGCTTGTGGGGATCAGCTATGAAAAGCGTTCTGAGAAGAAGGAACATGTGTGTAGGATTGAACGGGTAGATTTGGAATAAAAAGAAAGGTATGAGGAAAGCCTTCAAATCAGTTACAGTTCACATACCTGTGAACTGTAACCTTTTGGGATTTCTTGGCGTAAACAAATCAAGGATTCGGCTTGACAGTCAGTAGCAGAATTGTTATACTTTCAAGGTGTCCTGTGTTTTTGGGGACGATAAAAAGTTTATAAAGCTTCCGTGCAGCCGGGGAGTTAGCGGTGCCCTGTACCTACAATCCGCTACAGTAGGGGTGATGCTTTTATTGAGGGTACTTCCTTGTAGGGCTGCCCTTCGTAAGTGGCGTTGACGTTTGGGTCTTACGCAATAGGAACTCGTGAACCGTGTCAGGTTGGGAACAAAGCAGCACTAAGCGAGCACTCTTATGTGATGTGAGGTCGCCTGGATTGAGTTAACTGCGAAGGTAACGCTTATGAGTGGTATTCGATGTAGAGGCGCACGGATTTAATAGAAACTATGCCAATTTCGGCATGGTTTTTTCTAAATATAGGGGGAGGAAGATTTGTGAAGAGGAAGATTTTGATTGGTATGGCGGGTGTTGTGTTTATTTTAGGATTGGGCATGATGCAGCAGGGTGTACAGAGCCCGAATTGTAGAGAGATTGCGGCGGTTGCCCAGAGCACCGCAACAGACAGTGCTATGGTGAGTACAGAAACACCGGCTCAGGAAGAGAATTTGACCTGGGGAATGAAAAAGACTACTATGAAAGCTGGAAAGGTGGCTACTTTTCAGGTTATGGCGGATGGATCAGCAGTGGAGCCTTCCAAGATCCAATGGTCTGCGTCAAATGACAAAGCAACCATTGATAAGAATGGAAAAGTGAAGACCCTTCGCTATGGAAAAGTAATGATTTCTGCTACCTATATGGAGGAGACTATTTCCTGTAAATTGACCATTAAGCCAAAGAAGATCATTGGACTGGATCCGGGACATCAGCAGTATGCAAATTCCGGCACGGAACCGGTAGGACCTGGATCAAGTGTGAGAAAAGCAAAGGTGGCAGGTGGTACTTGTGGAGTTTCTTCGAGAGTTCCTGAGTATAAGCTGACGCTGACCATCGGGAAGAAATTAAAAAAGGAATTAGTAGACAGAGGGTATAAAGTCGTCATGACCCGTACCAAACATGATGTGAACATTTCCAATAAAGAACGGGCAGAGAAAATCAATGACAGCGGTGCGGATATTGCCATACGTATCCACGGAGATGGTGGAGCCTCAAGTGCCAGAGGTGCCTGTGGATTGTATCCCTCTCCTCGTAACCCGTATGTAGGCCATTTAAGCGCCAAGAGCTTGAAATTATCCCAATGTATTATGGATAGCTATTGCAAAGCAACCGGTATTCGGAATCGTGGAAATATACAGAGAGATGACCTGACAGGAACCAATTGGAGCAAGGTGCCGGTTATGTTGATCGAATTAGGTTTTATGACAAATGCAACGGAGGATCAGTATATGCAGTCTGCATCCGGACAGAAGACAATGGTAGAGTCCATTGCAGATGGCATTGATGATTACTATAAATAGAAAGGTGGAAACGGAATGAAGTTACAGGAAGAAATCAAACAGGTGAAATTAGCTGCGCCAAAGCTGGCAGCGGCATCGGAAGAATTGAGAAACCAGGCATTGGCAGCAGTAAGTGAAGCACTTTTGGCAAAGCAGGATGAGATATTCAAGGCCAATCGGGAAGATATGGAACAGGCGGAAAAAGATGGGGTGTCCGGTCCGGTTCTTAAGAGATTGAAGTTTGACGAAGGGAAGCTTCGTGATGTGACAGCCGGTATTCAGGATTTGATCACATTGCCGGATCCACTGTTTCGTACACAGTTTAGAAAAGAGTTGGATGAAGGTTTGGTATTGGAAAGAGTCACTTGTCCAATCGGTGTAATTGGTGTAATTTTTGAGGCAAGACCAGACGCTTTGATTCAGATTTCTGCCCTTTGTATTAAGAGTGGAAACTGCGTTGTCCTAAAGGGCGGAAGTGAGGCACTTCGTACCAATAAAATTTTGTTCCAGACCATTTACGAGGCAGTCTGCAAGGCTGGCTTAGTGGAGCATTGCATGATGCAGTTGGAAGCAAGAAGTGAAATCAATGAACTGCTGGAATGTCATGAGTCGGTAGATTTGTTGATTCCAAGAGGTTCCAATGCATTTGTGCAGTATATTATGAATCACACCAAAATTCCTGTTATGGGACATGCAGATGGCATCTGCCATATTTATGTGGACAAGGATGCAGATCTTAAGAAGGCCGTGCCTATCATCGTTGATGCCAAAACCCAGTATGTATCTGCCTGTAATACAGTTGAGACCCTTTTGGTGCAGGAAGATATGGTGGACAAGCTTATGCCGGAATTGAAGAAGGCGTTGGACGAGAAAAATGTTGAGATCCGTGGAACAAAGGAAATTCAACAGGTCATCTCTTGTGAGGAAGCCACAGAGGAGGACAATGCCAAGGAATATTTAGATTATGTATTGTCTGTAAAGCCGGTGAAAGATGTGGATGAGGCGATCAGCCATATTAATTATTACGGTTCCCATCATACAGATTGTATCATTACAGAGAATGCAGAGACCGCACAGCATTTTATGAGTTTAGTGGACTCCGCAGGGGTATACCAGAACTGTTCTACCAGATTTGCCGATGGATATCGTTATGGATTTGGAGCAGAAGTGGGAATCAGTACGGGAAAGCTTCATGCCAGAGGTCCGGTGGGATTAGAGGGACTGGTAAGTTACAAATACAAGTTGTTTGGTCAGGGACATATTGTAGAGGATTATGCTTCTGGAAAAAAACAATTTCATTTTAAAGAAAAATAGTGAAGAAAAGAGACCCCCTTCTGCCGCTTCGGCAGAAGGGGGTCTCTTTCTATAAAAGTGTTAACACAATTTAAACATTTATCGATAAATTGTAACACCCTTTTGGAAATATTTAGTGTATAATAAAACCAATAGGTTTATAGGTTGGGGGAGTCTGTAGTTTCTATCTACAGAATTACAACTATAAGTGAGCGAAAAGAAAAAGAGGGGGACTGAACATGGAACTTAATATGAATACAGTGAATCAGGTGCCAAAGGGAAAAGTAGTGTATGCGCAGGGAACAGAAGTGGATAGTGTAAGTCTTGTGGTGAAGGGCAGAGTATTTGTATATAATGCGGGAACGAAGATTTTATGTGGTCCGGGAAGTTTTTTGGGTGTGAGCGATTTGGTAGAAGGGAAGTATGCTGCCAACTACTACACTGTGGAGGACGTGCAATTATTTCCGGTTAAGGTGAAGAACTTGGAAGATATGGAGAATTTGTTTGAGAATCGCACGGATTATAGAAGTACGGTGGTAACGGCTCTCAGCAAACAGATTGCGGAGTTGAACAAGGTATATGCCATCTTGAATAAGGGGGCGGCGTCTCTGCGTACCTTTATTCAAAATAACTATCACACTTACCAGGAAATAGGAAAGAAGAATAGCGTTTCGGTCGTAAAAGTTCCGGAGCTAAATGAAATTCCAGAACAGGAATGTTATGAGGATATGGGGGCACTTGCGTATTATGTAGAATGTGCATCCTTACCAGCAGAGATTCAGAAGGCGTATTATGCTCATGGCAGTGCAATTGCTGCTCATCATATGGAAGAACAGATTCAGACGGTGGAGCTGTTGCAGGAACATTGTGAAGAATTGGCAGGATATGTGCAGAATCTCATTCAGTGGTTGGCTGGTTCTCAGGAGAATTGTCTTTTTAGTCTGGTTGCGCGGATGGCGTTAGACATGAAGAAGATGAAAGTGGACATGAGTGGAATCAATAAGCTAGTGCAATCCATTCGCGCTAAGGTTTTGGAAGTAGAGAACTTTATGGTTTCTAAGACTGGAAGAAAGTTTGAAATTGACAAGGAGAAGATGGAACAGGTGTATGCTTTGATCGCTATGGAAGAGGCAGAGGCTGTAGAAGAGGATACCGATGAGATTAGTGCAGAGATCGCAATCCGTTATGCAGGAGTAGATGCAGAGACCATTGAGAAGGAATTGAATGGTTCCCTTGGAAAGATTTTGGCTTATTCCGAGCTTCCGGAGGAAACCTGTACCAAGTTCCAGCAGTATGTGCTTGCGTTTTTAAATATGCATGACAAAGCCAGCACAGAGGACGACGCCAGAAAACTTCGCAAGAACATTGCCAATGGATTTTATGAAATATATGAAGCGGTATTTTTGAAAGCTTACAAGGAGAAGGAGAATGAACGCGTCATTGATCTGTTCTTAAACTATGGATTTGTAGATGAACGGTTGCTTACAAAAGAACAGTTAATTGAGTTATATTGTGCAGAAGACCAGAACAATGGAGAAGGACCTTGTAATGTGTATACAGGTCGAAGCTGGCTTGCAGCGGTTTTGGAAGGAAAGAAAGAACCGTCAAAGAGTGAATTCGATATGGACTATGGGGAGAGTCTTCGCGATATGAAGAAGTCCGGGCAGATTACAGAAGAAGAAATGAAAGAAGCCCAGAACGATCAGATGAAAAAGTTCCAGTATGAAATAAAGAATATGTTCCGTTACAACAGTCGTGTGGTGAGTGGACAAATTAGTATTTTTGTACCGATTCTTTATAAAGACCAGTTTATGGGGCACCTAGATCAGAGTCTGATGACCACTGACAAGGCGAACGCAATCATAAAAAAGATTACCTCTGTGGATTATTCTTTGTTTTATCGTGAAGGAATGATAAATGATAAGGACAAGGGGATTGACAAGGAATACATTCAACAGGAAGTGTTTCCAGACATTATTCTTTTGCCAACCTATGGTTCCAATGGAGCTATGTGGCAGGAAATCGAAGGAAGAAGAAGAACGTCCCATAGTAGATTTTTGTTTCCTATCTTTGCAGAGAATGATATGGAGGATATTTTTATTCGTGTCTGTGGAAGGTTTCGTTGGGAATTATGCAGAACCATTCAGGGTACTACATGGAATGATGTAAAATACAAATCCCTCACTTCTGAATATGTGGATTATATTCAGTTTTATAAGAAGAACCGTGCTCTTTCAGAGGAGAAGAAGGAAAAACTGAAAATGCAGATCCAGAAAGGAAGGGGAAACACAAGAGAAGTGTTTGTGTTGGATTATGTACTTTGGGTTAAGAATGAATGTACAGGGTCTATGCGTTTGAATAAGGTTGCGAGAGAAATTTTAGCTACCTATTGTCCATTTGTAAAAGAAATTCGAGAAAAACTCAATGGACAACCGTTGTTCCAGGAAGCTATGGCAAGGCAGCAACGGGAAATGCAGAAGAAAGTAAAAGAATTAGATTTGAGATATCGTACTTTAGAGAAAAAAGGTGTAGTGATCTCAGAAGAGATGAAGCAGACATTGGAATTTTATAGGGACAAATAAAAGAGATTGGAATAAAAAGGGGAAAAGGCGGACTGGATGTCAAAAGCAGTTAGTGAAAGCTGTTGGCAGTTTGTGGCTGCCTTTTTCTATTGGTTTACCTTGCATTAATAATTATAGGATGATAAAATAAAATGATGAAAAAATAGGTGCTATTCCCCATGAATGGGATAGTTGAGAGAAAGACATAGGATGAGGAGGAGTCCATATGGGACGTGCAGATGATGGAATGAAATGCATGGAAGTGCGTTCTCTTTTAAAAAAAGGGGATTATGAGGAAGCACTGAAAGTGGCAGATACCATCGATATCGATAGAGTGAAGTCCATTGTGGATTTAAAGATACTGGCTAGTGCGTATGAGAGAGTGGGGCAGTATGAGAATGCCAAATATGTATTGCTAAAGAGTTATCACCAGAAGCATTCCAAGATGACCATTTATCGTTTGGCATATTTATCTATAAAGACAGGAGAGTTTGATGACGCAGAAGAGCTGTATCAGGAATTCTCAGAGTTGGCACCCAACAGTCCGGATCGCTATATTCTAAGATATGGGATTGACCGTGCCAAGAATGTAGATTATGTGCTACGCATTGCAACATTGCAAAAATTAAAGCAGATTGAGTATACAGAAGAATGGGGCTATGAATTAGCCAAGATTTATCATAAAGCAGGATTGCATGAGGATTGTATTCGTGAATGTCAGGATTTGATCATCTGGTTTGGAAGCGGTATTATTGTGGATAAAGCAAGGCTTTTGTGTAAGTATCATGAAGAAGGGAAGGCTGCATTAGAAGCCTATGGTGTGTTAGATGAGAATCTTTCTGTGGAAGAATTAGAGGAAAGAAGAGAGCAGTTTTTTGATGATACTTCAGATTTGAATCAACAACAGGAATCCATAGAGGAAGCAAGACTTCGTAAGCTGGTGGAACGGGATTTCGAAAAGACCGTAAATCTTCACCAGATTTTGAAGGAAGAGGGCGAAGATATTGACCTTTTGAAGAAGGAAGTACATCGGGTATGGGGACAGACCTCGGAGGAAATGATTTCCCAAAGCAGACAGCAGGAATGGGATGCACAGCATGGGGAAATGGAACCGATTATGGATCATCCTATGTATACAGGAGATACGGAACAGATGCTGGCAGATAGTATGGCGCAGCTTATGGAAGAGGAAGTTCAGCAAGGTTCAGACGAGATGGCATACGGTGAATGGGATTATGAAGGAGAGGAACAGACACAGTATGTGCAGGGATATCCGGATATGGAGGAGATTCTTCCGGATGAGGATTCTCTTTATAATCAGGAAGAATATTCACAGGAATTGTATGATTCTTATGGAAGTGATTTGGAGGAGTATGTTCCGGAAGCGTATGAGGGCTATGAGAATAATCTGGAGGAGTATGCTCCAGAAGCGTATGATGCCTATATGAATGTCTCACAAGAATATATTCCAGAGGAGTATCCGCAGGGGGAACCTGTTTCGGAAACATATTTGCCGGATGAGTATCCACAGGGGGAAATTGCTTCGGAACAGTATTTGGAAGAGTCTATACCAGAAGAATACATAGCAGAAGAATATGCTTCAAAAGACCTTGTTTCGGAACCGGAATTTAATTCTGTAGAAGAGGTGGCACAGGAAGAACAGGAGAAGGTGCAGCCGGAGCCGGAAAAGGAGAAGGAAACTGGTGCAAGAGCATTTCTTTCAAAACGGCAGGCGAAAAGAGCGGCTAGAAGAGAAAAACGCAGAAAAGCCAAAGAAGAAAAGCGAAAGTTACAGGAACAAAATAACGATGGTTATGTAACAGAACGTGTGAATAAGGAAGAAAGTGCTTTTGGGGTTAAGGAACAGACCATAAGGGTTGCTTTGAAGCCAGGTTCTGAAACTGCAGAGGCAGCGATTTTGGCACGTGTTCGCAATAAAATGGCAGGAGATAATTCTGAAAATGCAGAGCTGGAGAATTTGATGGAGCAACCGTCAAATGAACTGATCATAGATGGTGGCCTGGATGCTGTAGAAGATTGGATGCCGGAAGAGCAGGAAGCAGTTTCTGGAGAAGCTGGTTTGGTGGAAGATATGCCGGAGGAGCAGGAAGAAGCTTCTGAGAAAGATGGGTTGGAAGATGTGCAGGAAGAGCAGGAAGAGATCTCTGTAAAGGATGCGCCGGAAGAGCAGGAAGAAATCGAACCAACCAAATTATCGATGGAACAGCAGGTAGAGAATGGAGCAACAGAAGAGGGATTGGATGAAGAACAGCCTGATGAGACAGTTGCTACGCAGGAAGAAGAAGGTTCCAAGGATTCGGAAGAAACAGCGCAAATAACAGAAGGCACAGAAGAGGAGGAGGAAAACCAGTTCCGCAATACCTATGGTGCTATGTTGTGGGAGTACTTTGAAAAATATCAGCATGATACCCGTTTGTGTGAAGATGCATATGATGCGTTAGAGGGTGCAATGGCAAAACAACAGCCGGTTCATTATGTACTTACCTGTAAGAACAAAGAAAGAGCTGCAGAATTTACCAAAGAGTTTGCAAAAGCATTACATCGTCTTGGCTTGTCAGAGAAGCCACAAGTGGCAGTGACCAATGCAGAAAAATTGAATTTTATGCATTTAGAGCAGAAGTATGAAAAATTACAGGGAGGAATTCTTTTGGTGCAGGGTGCAAAGAAGATGACACCGGATACGGTGCAGTCCATTATGAACATGTGCAGTACTTTGCAGGGAAAGATTACCGTGATTTTGACAGATGCCCGTCCGTATTTGATGGATCTTATAGACGAGTATCCAATGATGAAGCGTTTCTTCCCGTATGATATTTCCATGAGGTAAGATTATGAAGAGAAAAAGACTGTTGTGCAGTGGTGCAACAGTCTTTCTTTGTTCTGTTGGTACTTGACTTTTTATGGAAACTTACTTATTCTATAAAATGGAGAAAACGAAACAAAAAGATGAGGAGGAAGCGCCGTGAGTGAAGCAGTCATCACAAAGAGTGAGCAGAGTGTATTTGTAGTAGGTCATACAAATCCGGATACGGATTCCATTTGTTCGGCTATTGCATATGCAAATTTAAAAGAGAAAGTAACAGGAGAGAAGTATCTTCCAAAGAGAGCAGGAACTTTGAGTCCTGAGACTGAGTTTGTATTGAAGTATTTTGATGTGAAGACACCTGGGTATCTTGCAGATGTTCGTGAACAGGTAAAAGATATGGAAATTCGTGTAGTGCCAACCTTAAATAAAGAGATGTCATTAAAGGCGGCATGGGATGTGATGGACAAAGAGACATTATCCACCCTTCCAATTGTGAATGCAGAAAAAGAATTAGAGGGATTGATTTCGGTAGCAGATATTGCAAAATCCTATATGAATGTATATGATACAGAAATCTTAGCAAAGGCAAATACTCCATACCGTAACTTATTAGAAGTATTAGAGGGTACTATGATAGTTGGAAACCCGGATGACAGCATTACTTCAGGTAAGGTTTTGATTGGTGCAGCAAATCCTGAGATGATGGAAAACTGGGTAGAGGAAGGCGATATCGTTATCGTTGGAGACCGTTATGAATCACAATTGTGTGCCATTGAGATGAGGGCAAAATGTATTGTGGTATGTACGGGCGCAGACGTTGCAAAGACGATTACTCGTATGGCTGAGCATAGAGGATGTGCAGTCATTCAGACAAAGTATGATACATTTGTAGCTTCTCGTTTGATCAACCAAAGTATGCCAATTGATTTCTTTATGAGAAAAGAAGGTTTTGTGACTTTCTCGTTGGAGGATTATATTGAGGATATTACAAAAGTAATGGCAGAAAAGAGACATAGAGATTTCCCTATCCTGGATAAGGATGGTCATTATATTGGAATGATTTCTCGTAGAAATCTGTTGAACACGAAGAAGAAAGATATTATCTTAGTGGATCACAACGAAGTATCACAGGCAGTAGACGGTTTAGAGAGTGCAAACATTATGGAAATCATTGACCACCATAAGATTGGAAGTCTTGAGACTATGGGGCCGGTATACTTCCGTAATCAGCCAGTGGGATGTACATCTACTATTGTTTGCCAGATGTATCGTGAGAATGGTGTGGAGATTGACAAGAAGATGGCAGGTATGATGTGTTCTGCTATTTTGTCAGATACATTAGTATTCCGTTCTCCAACTTGTACACCGTTGGATAAGAAAACTGCAGAAGAGTTAGCGAAAATTGCAGGCGTTGATATTGAGGCATATGCAAAGGAAATGTTTGCGGCAGGAAGTGACCTTTCAGGAAAATCTCCAGAAGAGATCTTCTATCAGGATTTCAAGAAGTTCACAGCAGGAAATACTACATTTGGTGTAGGACAGATTACAGCTATGGATGGAGAGGAATTATTGAAATTAAAGGAACGCATGACTCCATATCTTGAGAAGACATTTGATGAACATGGAGCAGATATGTTATTCTTTATGTTGACAGATATTCTGGAAGAGTCTACCGACCTTATGGTTATGGGGGAAGGCGCAGAAGAGGCAGCAAAGAAGGCTTTCCATTCAGAAGAGGAAGACAGAATGTACTTAAGAGGTGTGGTATCTCGTAAGAAGCAGATCGTCCCACAGCTTATGAACGTATTATCAAATGAATAAAAATAGATAAAAGAAAAACCGTCGCAAATGACGGTTTTTCTTTATATCTTGAACTGAATATTAATTGGTTGTTTTAAGGCCTTGCCACCACGGGATTTCACATTGGTGGTAATGTGAAGTATGTAAGATTCATTTTTGCTATAGGAATCCAATGGTTCAATCTCGATCATATTTGATGTGGCATCATACGCAATACTGGTGGATAACGGTATTCTGTCTAATGTGGTTACATACAAATTTATATTATTCACTGTGGTAGGATCCAGTGCTGTATTAAAGCGAATCTGCCACACAAATTTACCGGTCTTAAATTTTAAGTTCTGATGTACCTTCTCTTGGAATCCGTCGGTAACGGATTCAATATCTAAGTAACCTGCCATAACATATTCCCCCTTATGTCTTTACAATTAGAAAGAGTTTTGCTTAAAAACTCTAGCGCGTTCGCGGTATTGCGCAGCAACCAAGGTTACAGTTCTTCTCCGCGAACTGCACTACATTTCATATGTGCACTGATATCTAGTCTCATTATAATATACCTTTAAAACGAAATTCAACAAATGCAAGGAAATTTAATACTTTTGTAACGAAAGATTTACACTTACACAAATTTGAAATATCGCAAAGTACAAGTAAGTTTGATATAATATAAGTAAATAGGTAACTATTGAGAACCCTCTATAAAATGGAACAATTAGATACATTATGCTGACATATAAGTAGCTGATTGTTCCATTATAGAGGCACTCGAATAGAGTTGCCTCCCCATATATGAGCAGTCTTAGTGCGTAGCACGGGACTGGAGCCTTGTAAAGGTGACGAGTGCGAATATAAGGGGAGGGGTCTCAATAGTTACACAAATACAAACAGACAGACTACAATATACAAGGAGGAACAATATGAGTAAAGAATGTTGGAAGCCGGGGAATATGGTATATCCCATACCGGCGGTTATGGTAAGTTGTGCAGAGGAGGGAAAGGCAGATAATATCATTACAGTTGCCTGGACAGGAACCATTTGTACGAATCCGCCTATGGCATATATTTCTGTCAGACCAGAGAGACATTCTTATGATATGATCCGAAATTCCGGAGAGTTTGTGATCAATTTGACCACAGAGCAATTGGTGAAAGCTACGGATTATTGTGGTGTTCGTTCTGGAAGAGATGTAGATAAATTCAAAGAGATGAATTTGCACAAGGAGCCGGCTACCCATGTGAAGGCGCCACTAATCCAGGAATGTCCGGTAAATATTGAATGTAAAGTGCGTGAAATTAAGGAGCTTGGGTCTCATCATATGTTTCTGGCAGATGTAGTTGGGGTCAATGTGGATAAGGCATATATGGATGAGACAGGAAAATTCAATTTGAATAGGTCCGGTTTGGTGATCTATTCTCATGGAGAATATTATGGCTTTGGGGAATTATTAGGCAGTTTTGGTTATTCCGTTCGAAAGAATAAGAAGAAAAAAGAAAAAAAGAACAAGTAATGAAAAGAAAATGTTCACATTCCAACCCATATATGATGATTTAGAGCTTAAGGAAATGACATTGGTTCAGAACAGATACAAAATAAGCATAACCGGCACAAAGGGGATAGGGGGCGTTGTTATGAAAATCAGTTATTTGCACATTAAGAATTTTAAATCCATTCGGGATTTGGAACTGAAGGATTTGGAAAATGCATTGATCCTGGTGGGGAAGAACAATACGGGAAAGACAGTGGTAATTAGTGCGATTCTTCTGGCAGCAGGAGAGTTGGAGCCACAGCCTAGATATTTTCTGGAGCCAGAAAAGAACATTATCATAGATATGAAGGTGGTATTGGATGAAAAGGATTTGGCACTCTACCACAGAAAAGGGGTAGTGGGAAAATATAAAAACTATGAATTGTGGTTGAAAAATTTTCAAGAAAAATTGCCATCTTATCGGGATGGGGAGATTTCCTTTACCTGTATTGTTACACCGGACGGAAACGTAAAATATGACGATGGATTTAAGCGAAACAATATGTATATTAAGGAAGTATTTCCTAAGACTTATCATATCGATCATAGTAGAGATGTACAGGAAATTCAGAATGAGGTATTTCAGTTTTATGACAACAATTCCATGGATGAGATTCGAGAAAATGTATGCACCTTTGAGGAGACAAAATCCTGCAATCATTGTTTTCGATGCATCGAGTTGATTAAGAAGAAAACACCGGAAGAACTGAGTTTGTTTGAGATGGTGAGACTGATGCAGTACAAGATGGTAGATGTGAATATTAATGAATTTACGGAGCGTCTCAATCAACATTTTCGGTCTAATGGAAGTGGTTCACAGGAAATTAAACTGGAAGTGAATTTCCATCCGGAAAGTCTGTTTCAGACCACAACTACTGTTTACAACAGAGATCGAAAGACGGTAGGAGAGATTTCAACTTTGAGTGAAGGACTGCGAAGTATTTACGCATTGTCTCTGTTAGAAACGTATGCAGAAGATGTGAATACCATTCCTTGTATTATTATGATGGAAGACCCGGAAATCTTCCTGCATCCACAGCTACAGAAAGAAGCCAGTGAAATTCTGTATCGTCTGTCCAAGAAAAACCAAGTGATTTTCTCTACCCACTCACCAAATATGATCTTTAATTTCTCTTCGAAGCAGATCAAACAGGTTGTGTTGGATGAAGAATATTTTACCACAGTGAAAGAGGATAATGATGTGGACCAGATTTTGGATGATCTGGGATATACCGCAAATGATCTTATGAATGTAAGCTTTGTATTTATTGTGGAAGGAAAACAGGATGGTGCAAGACTCCCACTTCTTCTGGAAAAATACTATTCAGAAATCTACGATGAAGATGGAAAATTGCAGCGCATTTCCATTGTTCCCACTAACAGTTGTACCAATATTAAGACCTACGCTAATTTAAAATATATCAATAAATTGTATCTAAAAGATCAATTTTTGATGATACGGGACAGTGATGGAAGGAATCCAAAACATCTGGTAAAACAGCTTTGCAGTTATTATAGCCAGAGGGCAAAAGAGGAAATGGAGGAAAATCTCCCAAGAGTTACACCGAAGAATGTGTTGATTCTAAAATACTATTCTTTTGAAAATTATTTCCTGGACCCTGAGATTATGACTAAGATTGGCGTAATCAAAAATGAAGATTACTTCTATAATACATTGTTTAAGAAATACAAAGACTATCTTTACAAGCTTAGCAGTGTAAAACATATGATAAAGACAACGAACATTCGTATTAACACAAAGGAAGATCTGAAACGAAATATGGAGACCATCAAGATTTATGTAAGAGGACATAACTTGTTTGATATTTTCTATGGACGGTATCACAATGATGCACAGATTGATATATTACGAAAATATATTGACGCAGCACCAAGGGATGCCTTCAAGGATATTTTGGATGCCATTGATCGCTTTGTTTACTTTGAGAACCGAAAAAAATTGTAAAAAAATTCTTTTTCTTCGGGAGTTCCTGTGGTACAATCGTTAGAGACAATAAGCTTAGAGTTTGGAGGAACGTTAGATGAAGAATGTAGTATTGATCGGAATGCCTGGTTCTGGTAAGAGTACACTGGGCGTTGTGCTTGCCAAGTTATTGGGGTTTGGATTTATTGATTCGGATTTGATCATCGAGGAGCAGGAAGGTCGTCTGTTGAATGAGATCATTGCCCAGGATGGAATAGAAGGATTTAAGGAAATCGAGAACAGAGTCAATGGTGAGATTGATGTTGAGCGCAAGGTCATTGCTACAGGAGGAAGTGCCATCTACGGAAAAGAAGCCATGGAACATCTGGGGGAGATTGGAACCATCGTTTACCTCAGATGGGAGCTTTCGGAACTTGCAGAGCATTTAGGAGACTTGAAAGAACGGGGAGTGGTTCTTAAGGAAGGGCAGGATTTGCAGGGACTATTTGAAGAACGTCGTCCATATTATGAAAAATACGCAGATATTACAGTGGATTGCTCTGGTGATTCCATCGAAGGGATGGCAAAGTCAATTCTAAATGTATTACAACAACAATAGAAAATAATAATACAAAAGAGAAGCCTGTGGAGAAACAAGCCAAAGGCTTCTTTTGTTATATAGAAAACTCTTATTTTGGTACTATTCACGGTTTTTCCCGGTTTTCTGACGTTACTTTGTACTTGCCAAATTTTTTGTTTGTGATATAATCAAAGAGACTATAAGCAGAATGGAGATTCTAGCGCCATTTTATAGGTATAAGAAGACTGAAAGAAGAGAAAATATCTTGTATCAGGAAAGGTTTGAGAAGGAGAAATCGTAATTTTGATTTCCTTGGGCACTGTGGAAGAGCGTGCCATAGATAGAAAGAAACGAAGAAGATGGTGGTTACGGCATGCCGTAACAAAGAATGGAACTTAGAGTGGTAGGCGATATGCCGTTTTTTAGATAGAGGTGCTTAAATGGAACAGTATATTATGAAGGGTGGGGTCCCTTTAACAGGTGAGGTAACAATTAGTGGGGCAAAGAATGCTGCATTGGGAATTTTGGCAGCATCCATTATGACAGATGAGACTGTCACATTAGAGAATTTACCAAATGTACGTGATATTCGAGTATTGTTGCAGGCTATGCAGGAGATTGGGGCAAAAGTAGAGTACGTAGACAAGAACACAGTCAAGATTAATGGCAGTCACATTTCTTCTGTAAGCATTGATTATGAGTTTATTCGTAAGATCCGTGCATCTTACTATTTATTAGGTGCATTACTTGGTAAGTATCGCAAATCCCAGGTGGCTTTACCAGGAGGATGTAATATCGGTAGTCGTCCCATTGACCAGCATATTAAGGGATTTAAGGCTTTGGGCGCTACAGTAGAGATTGATCAGGGAATGATCGCTACAAAAGCGGATCGGCTTGTGGGAACACATATTTACATGGACGTGGTGACAGTTGGCGCTACTATTAATGTTATGATGGCAGCTGCTATGGCAGAAGGAAAGAGTATTATCGAGAATGCTGCAAAGGAACCGCATATTGTAGACGTAGCCAACTTCCTTAATAGTATGGGTGCGAATATTAAAGGCGCTGGTACAGATGTGATTCGTGTGGAGGGTGTAAGTAAGCTTCATGGTACCGAGTATTCGATTATTCCGGATCAGATTGAAGCTGGTACTTTTATGTGCATGGCAGCTGCTACTAAGGGAGATGTACTTGTTCGTAATGTCATTCCTAAGCATTTAGAGGCAATCAGTGCCAAGTTGGTAGAGATGGGTGCTACGGTTGAGGAATATGACGATGCAGTGAGAGTGGTAGGTAAAGATGAACGTTTAGGTTCTACGCATATTAAGACATTGCCATATCCAGGTTTCCCAACAGATATGCAGCCTCAGATTGCAACTCTTTTGGCATTGTCAGAGGGGTCTAGTATTGTCACAGAGAGTATTTTTGAGAATCGTTTTAAGTACGTAGACGAATTGACCCGTATGGGTGCCAAGATCACAGTAGAGGGAAATACCGCATTTATTGAAGGTGTGGAGCGTTTCAGTGGAGCCCAGGTTAGTGCACCGGATTTGCGTGCAGGAGCAGCTTTGGTTATGGCTGGGCTTGCAGGAAAGGGAATTACTACTGTTGATCAGATTGAGTATATTCAGCGGGGTTATGAAGATTTCGAAGATAAGCTCAAAGGATTAGGCGCTCAGATTGAGCGTATTCCTGTGGACGATGAGAAAGCTTATCAGAAGTTTACTTTAAAAGTAGGATGATGGGAAATCCGATAGGTTTTTTACGTTGTTATGATTTATTTGAAAGGGGAGAAGGTATATGAAGAAGAAACTAACGGTAATGGCATTGGGTGTATGTATGGTGTTAAGCATGGCTTCTTGTGGAAAGAAGGACATTGCTGCTGGGAAATGGGTGGTTTCCAAGGCTTATGTAGGTGAGACGGAGATTACGCAGGAGAAGCTTCAGGAAGCCGGCATAGGTGGATATGCTTTGGCGTTTGAAGATGGAAAAGTAGAGATTACTGCACCGAATACCAATGAAGTTAGCGAAGGTACTTATGTTGTGGAAGAGAACAATGTTACCATTACATCTGAGGGGGAAGACTTAGAGATTAAAGGTACCATAGAGGAGGATCAGTTGACCATAGAAGAAGAGGCCGATGATATGAAATTGATATTTGAAAAAGAGTAACTGATCAGAAAACTATATAATGGAATGACCAGATACGTTATGCTTGCAGATAAGTAGTGGGTTGTTCTATTATATAGGCACTCAAATAATGATAAAGACAAGAAAAGCACTGAAATCAGTGCTTTTCTTGTCTTTATAGAGAAGTGCCACTTACAGCACTTCCTGAATATGAATGTTTTTATTTTTCTTTAGGTCAATAAAGCCGTGACCAACTTTTACGACAGGTCTTGTGATGTCTTTTGCATCAATAAATACAATCTCTCCCACCTCATCGTTACTTAGGCGAACGGTGGCGTTCGTATAGCTGATCGCCATTCCTTCGAAGAATGGAAGTAATACCTTAGGAGAAAATTTAGTATATCCATCCTGTTGTAATACACTAATGGCGTCAAATGGGCAATTTGCGCGGCGATACCCACGAGGGTTTGTCATAGCAATATACACATCTGCAATGGCTACGATCTGGGCAAATTCATCAATCTGATCCCCTTTTAGTCCACTAGGATATCCGGAACCATCCAGACGCTCATGATGCATTAGAGCGGCATTTAATACTCGTGTGTCCAAATCCTGATCTAGCAGTAATTTGTATCCTTCTTTTACATGGTTTTTGACAATCTCATATTCAACCGGTGTCAATCTGCCATTTTTATAAATAATAGCGGAAGGGACCGTAATTTTTCCAATGTCATGAAGCATTCCGGCTAAAGTTAAGTTTCGAATGTCGTCCTCAGAATAGTGCATCCAATGGCCTATTACATTGCAAAGGATCGCAACACTGATGGAATGATGGTAAGTCTCATCATCACTGTCACGCAGACACTCCAACATATGAACAACATGAAGACCGTTTCTTCCCTCAGACAGGATATTTTTCATATTGCCATAAAGTACGTCTTGCTCAATAGGCTCTTTTAAGCGTCCGTTTATCACTTCGATCCGCTTCTTGAAATCGTCTACTACTGTATCGTAGTTCTTGTGGAACTTAGCAAATTCCGGTGTGTTCTTAATATATTCAGAGTAGGTCTCGGCCTCGATGTTCTCGTACTTCATCTTCTCTGGTTCGCCAGCCTCATCCACTATAATCGAAATCTGCTCAACGGCATAGAACTTAAGCCTTGTAATAGAGTGGTTCGTCAATTCTGAATTTGCTGGTATGATTAAATAATCCTGAAGACCTAAAATGTCTTCTGCCACAATCATTCCAGGGACTGCTTCTTCTGTTGGTATTATTTTTGTATTCATATAAAATCCCCCTAGTTCTTGTATAATACAAGCAAAACGATCCGCTTATATATTCGGATTAAGGTGTCAAAAGCCTATATTCTGCTTGGGTCTGTCTGACATGCACAGCATCTACAAACATATAGTCTTTGTTGTGCAATTTTACAATAGCAATTTAAAAAGTGACCTTTTAACATCTTAATCATATTCGGTAATCTCACATGGTCTATCGTGTTGCAAAGGTTACCATAGTTAGTCAATATTATACCATGTTTCTACAGGGAATACAAGAAAAGTATAAAAAATGAAAAAAATTGCAAATCGTGAAGCTCTACCACAAAATCAATTGTCAATCTGGAAATGCTGATAATCTTTCGAGCTATTCCATGCACCGCCCCATTCAAATCCTGCTTCTGTAAACAGTCGATAAGCAAGGTCATTGGTGTCTATTTTGTATGGGAAATCTTTGCTTCTGTCCACATAGTCCTCTCCATTCTTTGGAGAGCAGACTACTTTTCCGTTCAAAGTGTGGATATAGGGATTGTATCTTGGATTAATATCGATTGCCAATCCAAGACTGTGCTTGGAAAGCTTTTTGGTTCCTTCAATCACCCGGAAGTTAAAGGAGGACGTGTTATTGTCAGCCATAGATTTGTTGTCATCCGCATCGTATTCGTCTATCAGAACCATTTTCTCGATAGGATAGTCCTTTTCATATAGTTCAAAGAAAAGTTTTTTTACTTTTCCTGCGATACTTTTGTTGACTACCAGCTCTCCAATTCGCGTGTTGCCATCCAAATCTTTGTGCAACAGGCGAAGATAGCGAAGCTCCTCCCGAGGTACGGTACAATTATCTTTATAGGATTTTCCCTGCATTCTGGAAAAAGTAGCTTCGTCAATTTCTGAACTGGTAAATAAGCTCTTTCGTTCCTTTTTTGAAAAGCTTGTCACATCAATCTTACTGTGAGCTTCCATGCGGGAATAGCTGTCCAATAGAAAATCGTTGTTGGATTGTGCTGTAGACGAATGGTTGTCCTGTTTCATAGTCGATTGCTCCTTCTGAGAATTTGGTTTTTGCTGTGTTTCGTTGTTTGTGTCCACATTTGAGGTGGAGTTTGTAGGGATGGTATTCTTTAACCGGTTGCAATTTAAGCAAAGCAAAAGCAATGCCAGCACAGTGAAAGAGATACCTCCGATTATATAGGTATTTTTTTTCATAGTATTGTCCTTCTTCTGCTGAAATGTTCTTTTAAAATTTATAACAATGTTTACAATAGTTCCCGTAATTCTACAAACATTTGTATAGTGTGATACTGTTCAGAGGGTTCCAAGGACATTGTATCCCAAGACAGAAGAATTGTGCAAGGGGATAAATGTAGATTCACTGGAAAAAGAAACTAAGATTTGTTAGAATATACAAGGTATTTGTTTTTTGAGGGTATAAGTTAGCAAATACAAAACAAACATACAAGGAGGAAAACGAGAGTGAGAAAACAGTTTAAGAGAGTGGTAGCAGCCGTTTTAGTTGGTGTGCTTACCCTTCA
Source organism: Lachnospiraceae bacterium (assembly GCA_045124315.1). Lineage (GTDB taxonomy): Bacteria > Bacillota > Clostridia > Lachnospirales > Lachnospiraceae > CAG-411. The sequence continues at coordinate 11,965 of JBGVLO010000041.1, read as the reverse complement.
GACACCGGGTGTGGCACTTGCAGATAGTGAAAAGGTAGTTACATTGGGAGCAGATTTGACTCAGGAACAGAGAAAGGCAATGTTAGAATTCTTTGGAGTGACAGAGGATGAGGTAACAATTCTTGAGGTAAATAATCAGGAAGAGAGAAAGTACTTAGAGGGAATTGCCACAGAGGCTGAGATTGGAAGACATACCTACAGTTGTGCGTATATTATGCCAACCAATACTTCTAAGATTAATGTAAAGACAGCGCATTTGACTTGGGTATCCACCAGTATGATTGCCAATACATTGGTTACTGCAGGTATTGACAGTTGTGATGTAGTAGCAGCGGCGCCAAGAGATGTGTCCGGAACAGGAGCATTAACCGGTATTATTAAGGCTTATGAGAAAGTAACAGATGAGACTTTGGACGAGACAAAGACAGAGCTTGCTATGGAAGAGCTTTATCAGACAGCGGAGCTTGGTTCTGAGATTGGACAGGATGAGGCAGCAGCTGTTATGAATGAAGTAAAATCTCAGGTCATAAAGGATGAGATTACAGATGAAGCAGAAATCAAAGGCGTAGTAAACGAAGTTGCGGAACATTACAATGTGGAATTAACCGATCAGCAGACACAGGAAGTAGCAAATCTTATGTCGGACATTGGAAATCAGGATTATGATTATAGTGCCATTGAACAAACTATGGGAAATCTACAGGATAAATTGGTAGACAATATGGACGGTGTTACAGAGAGTCTTATGGAAGTAGCAGAGGAAAATAAGGCTGGTATTCTGGCAGCAATGGGAAGATTTTTCTCGGGCCTGTTCCATGCAATCGGTCGTTTCTTTGGTAACTTCTTCAAAAGTGAGGCAGACCGTGCCAGAGAAGAAGAATTGGAAGGGGAAGATATCGACATTGAAGATATTGACGATGAGAGTATCTTAAATGACCTAGATGAGAGTGCCTTAGGTATTGAGCCTACAACCCAGACAGATACTACGGATAGTGATGTTACGGTACAACAAGATACTATAGATACTACAACAAATGATACAATGACAACTGATACCACAGCACAGGAAGGTACTACAGAAAATACTACTCAAGATAGTACCGTGCAGGATTCGACTACTCAGTCAGAGACTAGTTCATCGGATTCAAATGTGCAGCAGGACAGCTTTTCCTCACAGGATGGAACAGCAAGCAGTGCAACAGGAGAAGAAGGGGCGTCTGTAGTAGCGGAATAAGAGAATAGACGGATGAAAACAACAAAAGGGATTGGAGCTTGCTCCAATCCCTTTGTTTGGTTTATAGGAAAGTTTGTCCTATAAACCAAAATTTCTTTTTATGTAATTTACAATTTTCATTTTTATTATAAGGTGATTTTCATATCCCCATCTTTTAAAAGTTTTGCTTTTCGCAGTAACTCGGCAAAACCGAGAGAAAGTACTCCAGGCAGAACAAAACATAACAGACTGACTACGATCAGTGACTCTGTAGTACCCATAGCGTCTTTCATATGGTCATAGGCTTTCAGACAACCCTGTAAGCCTGTAGTTCCGTAGGAAGCTCCCTTTGCGTTGTTTGTAAGTTTAAATACGGCAGAGGAGACACCACCCAGGATGCCGCTGGATACCAATGCAGGAAGCAGGATATATGGCTTTTTGATGGTATTTGCCAACTGTAATTTTGAAGTACCAATACCCTGAATAAAGAGACCACAGATTTTATTGTCCCGATAACTTGCCACTGCGAAGCCAATCATGCTGCAACAACATCCGATGGTTGCGCAACCTGCGGAAACTCCGGTAAGGCTTGCCAGATGGATGATTGACAGTGTGCTGACTGGCAACATAGTGTAAATACACATGAGACAGGATACGACAATTCCCATAACAATTTCATTTTGTGTTTTTCCCCAAGTTAAAGCATTTGCCAATAAGTTGGTAAGGTAATCAGAAACAGGGGCGAAAAAAAGTCCACTGATAATTCCGGAACCGGTACAAAATACCGGTGTAAGCAGTAAATCAAACTCTGTCTTACCGGCTACTAAAGATCCTACAGCAAGGGTGACCATAATAGCAATACAGGCACCAAGAGGGTCTCCAGGACCGCTGAACTTGACAGAACCTTCCCCTGTAATGACGGAGCTGGCAAAGATGGCATCTGCGTGAGCACCAACCATACCTGCAATAATGCAGGCAAGCGTGACCGTGGAAGCCGCTTTTACTTTGGATAAAATACCCATAGCAATACCAGCACCTGTTAACATAACAGCAATACCACCTACCGTTATAAATAAATCTCCAATGTCATGTGACAAAATAGTACCAATCTGCTGCAGAATAGTACCAATGGCATATGTACAGAAAATACCCAATGCCACTCCATTTAACCCATCTGAAAAGATAAGCGATAGTATTTTTTTCATAAGAACCTCCCAAGTAACATATGGCTACCAGTCGAAATCTTTTTGTAGCCGCCCTCTATATTTGTGCTTGCACATCTTTTCTCTTTTGTGTAATATGAAGAAAGATTATTACCTATAAAAGATTGTGGTGCAAAATCTTCTCTTTTTTGGAGAAGACAACACAAATAATAGGATAACATAATTTTTTTTCAGGGGCAAGACAACTTTACATAGATAGAAATAATAGAGTAACAGTTGTGTTACTGTTCATACGTCTGCTTGCAGACGTATGAAGGTGTAAATTAGGTCTGGCTCACAGCAATTTGCATGCGTAAGCTTGCTGTGATCCGTAACGGGACAGCCCTCGGCTGAACTGTTACATAATAGAAAGAACGGAGGAAAAGTAAATGTTTCGCTTGTGGGCTAAGTTATTTAAGGATAATCATATGTTGCGGGATATGGAAGTTCAAAATGGAGATATGACATTAAATCGGACAAGAAAGATTTATAAGGCCATTGAAGAGGTGTGCTACGAATTTGATCTGGCCCAGCCAGTATGGTTACAAAATACCATTACTGAATTTCAGCGACATGATAAGTGTCGCTTCACCAAAGATAATTTTATGGAAGAAATCGACTTCGATTATTTGGAAATTCAAGTGTTGGAAGAGGATTATTAGGTGGAAAAAAGACGGCTGTTTTCTGATGGTTAGAAAACAGCCGTCTCTTTTTGGGACGCATATATGTATATATGTTTATTTCTTTTGTCCGTATTTCTTTAAAATATTGTTGATTCGTTCTGCAGGATTCAACAATTCGCTGATGGATTCATCGTGGTTTAATGTATCGATCAACAATGCAATATATTTACTCATGTCTACATTGATGTAATATTCTTTTGATAACAATTCTTCTGTCTGATATACAAGGTTTGTAGTAAGCATACGATAGAACAAACCTTCTTCATAAGCTTTGTCAAAACGTTCTAAACCGTTTGTAAACAAACCAAATGTAGATACGATGAAGATACGGTTTGCATTTCTCTTCTTAAGCTGTCTTGCAACATCGATCATACTATCTCCGGAAGAAATCATATCGTCTACAATAATTGCATCCTTACCATTTAAATCTGGTCCTAAGAAATCGTGAGCAACGATTGGGTTACGACCGTCTACGATCTTTGTGTAATCTCTTCTCTTATAGAACATACCCATATCGACTCCAAGAACAGTAGCAAGGTAAATTGCTCTTCCTGTAGCTCCTTCATCTGGGCTGATTACCATTAAGTGGTCTGGATCGCATTTGATATCGTCTACATTTTGTAACAATGCCTTTAAGAACTGATAATTTGGCAATACAGTCTCAAATCCGTTCAAAGGAATTGCATTCTGTACTCTAGGGTCATGAGCATCAAAAGTAATGATATTGTCTACCCCCATGTTGATCAATTCCTGAAGTGCTAATGCACAGTCAAGAGATTCTCTGGAAGAACGCTTATGCTGTCTGCTTTCATATAAGAAAGGCATAATAACAGTGATTCTTCTTGCCTTACCACTAACAGCTGCGATTACACGCTTAAGATCTGCATAGTGATCATCTGGTGACATATGGTTTTCATGTCCACATACTGTGTAAGTCAAGCTATAGTTACATACGTCAACTAATAAGTATAAATCCTTACCTCTGACAGATTCTTTAATGACACACTTGGCTTCTCCAGAACCGAAACGAGGAGTGCTGACATCTAAAACATAAGAGTCCTGCTTGTATCCAAGGTAAGCATCGGTTCCTGCGTTTTTAGCCTGACGTTTGCTACGCCAGTCAACTAAGTATTTGTCAACCTTAGAACCTAAGGTCTGGCAACTTTTTAAGTTAACTAAACCTAAAGAACCTACTGGAATAGTTTCAAAAATTTTCTGATCCTGTGACATGAGATATCCTCCATTTTTTAGGGGTCTGTATGTCCAGCATATGGAAAGTAAGGAGCTGGCATAGACAGACGATTGTTAATAAGTAATTGTATATCTTAAATTCCGCGAGCAATGAGCCACGCGGCTAAGTGTGCTGGTTCGATTCCAATTTAATTTATATCATTTCTATACGCGTTCGTCAAGTATTAATCCGTCGGAAAATCACGAAGCAAACAGGGGATTTTCCAGTAAAACAGGGCGTTTTCGTCGATTCAGAGGCGGCAAGGAAAATGGAAAAAATATCCAAACATTTGCTGAGTCCTCTTGTTATGTTGTATATCTGGTATTTTTCCAATGGCCCCTTTTGACCCCAGCATCATGACATTGCTTCTGAACAACTACGAAAGTTGTTTTTGAATACGAATGTCATTTCCATATAACTTGTGCATAGAATAATTTCCCATAAAGCGTGACAAAACTCGTTCGCTATATTTCTGCTTTATTTCATCAATGGAGAGATTAGTGGAAATAATAGTGGAACGCTCTGTAAGCAGTCGCTCGTTAATGCAGTTGTATAACTGGGAGCTGGTAAAGCTGTTGTTAAGTTCTGTTCCCAGATCGTCAATGATCAACAGGTCACAGTCCATAATCCCCTGGAACTGCTCCTCAATGTTGAAATCATTGTCGTTGTGAAATTTGTGTTTCTCCAAAATATCAAACAGTTCAAATGCAGTCAGATAGATTACGGTGTGGGAACTGTCCAATAATTCTTTGGCAATACAGTTGCTAAGGAATGTCTTCCCAGAACCGGCATTTCCGTAGAACAAAAGGTTTTCAAATTTCTCGTCAAAATTCTGGATAAAATTCTGGCAGGCATTGACCACATATACGATATTTTCATATGGGGAAAGACCAGTGGTTTCATCTATGGAATTTTGATCAAAGTAATCATAAGAGAAGGTGGAAAAGTTTTCTTTTTCAATGGCATTTTGAATATTGGATTGCTGATAAAGCATATTTACAATGGCCTGCTTAAAACAATGACATTTATTGTTGCTAAGTAGTACATGGTCTTCATCCGACCAGGTCATATCAGTAATATAGCCGGTATCCTTACAATCCGGACAGCTATATTGCAGGGTCAGATAATCCTTGGAATATCCATGTGCCATAAGCAGGGCTTCTTTCGTCTCGGAAAGCTCTGCATTTTCCGCGCGAAGCCGCTCCAATGCTGTTTCATCCCCCGTCAGGGTAAGTTTGGTAGCTTTTACTGCGTTGGAAGCAATTTCTGCTTCCAGTTCACGAAGAGCGGGTATTGCAGCATATACTTTTTCCTGTCTGTCCTGCAGTTGGTGGCGATTTTCCAACTGTCTTCTATCATATTCACGTAAAATTCGATTGTATTGTTCGTTTCTCAATGCCATATTGGAAACCTCCATTCTAAGTTTCTCGACTCTTTGCTAAGAGGCGTTTTTCAAGAGAAGTATAGTCTTCTTTTGAGTAGTTTCTCTGAGGAAACTGGTTAAATTTGTTGTTAGAGTTCACCGCGCCAGATTTGTTGGAGGGTGAGGCAGTGTTGGAGCGGTTCTTTTTGTAATCTGCGTCCTGTTTTTTGACCTCTTCCAGAGTATGAAGATTGTTCTTATGCCAGCGTTCTAAAATAGAGTTGGCATATTTAAAATCCGGTTTGCTGATCTGCAATAAGGTTCGATTGCAGGCCTCTACGATCATAGACTGGTCAAAACCCCATTCCTTGACCCAGCGGTGAATAAATTGTTGTTCTACCTTTCCGGGCATACGGTGCATGCCAAAAGCTTTGCTTACAGCGGAATAATCAGCATTGTATGCAAGGGAGGCATTAGTAGCCTGGTCCGGAGTCTGTATATTTTGTTCTGCCCAGGAAATTGCCACATGTTCAATATATTCCGGGCGATATTTTCCGCGATCTACACAGTACTCATAGAGATGATAAATGAGATCGGTAGAAAATTGTAACTCTTTATAAATAAAAGTGGCAGTCTGTATCTCTTTTATGTTTAAAGGATGCCCCAGGTACCCTTCCAGCACCATAAGCATGGAGTCGTAGTCCACATCCTTTTTATACTGTTGCAATTCCTGCATGGAATACTCTTTGCGTGACTTTTTTGAATTATCCTGCGAAGCAGACGGTTCCCTGTAGGTCGCAGCATGAGCATTCGTTCCCGTTTCGTTTTGTTTTGTATCAGAGGAAGAAATGGGACGGTCCATAGTGACATCGGCAGGTTCCGAATGAGGAGAAGCAACCTGTCTTGAAGTTCTATTAGGTGTCTTTTTCTCATAAGGGGGCAGTAAAATTAAGTCAGTAATGATGCCGTCCTCCTGTCGACTGATCGATAATAGATGTTCCTTTTCCCAATATCGCAACGCACGCAACACATCCCCCTCTGTAAAATCAAAATGGTCCGAAATAGAGGAAATAGAAAAGTCACAATGTTCTTCCTGAGTCATGCGAAGAAGGTATAAATATACTTTTACATAATCCCCATTTGCCTGGGGCATGAAATAATCAATAAAAAAATTGGAAACGCAGGTCATAGACACTGCAGTATGGTTATGTAAATTCATGGTATCCTCCTTCTTTTTTATCCTCTGCATTTCTATACAGAGTGTTTTGCCCAGAAAAGAAACTTACTCTACAAGTTGCTTTAGTCAGGAACGTCCTTGGTTCACATACTGAAAGACTAGAAAAATAGGTTTGTTTTCTGACAGTGACCGAAAATCAAAACTAGTATCCACATCATACCATAAGTGGACAAAAAAGGGCAAGCAGGCAAGTTATCCACTATATAATATGTGGATAATGTGGATAATGTGGAACATAAGAAAAAAATGTTGAAAATTTTTGAAGAAAATTGTTGTAATATGTGGAAATATAAGGACTTTACGTTATGTATTTTTTTTAGTACAAGAGAAAGTTATCAAAAAATATCCACAGTGGATACAAACAAGAAAATGTTGATAACCCTGTGGATAATGTGGATAAATTATTGACCTAATAGAGATTCTCCAACTTTTACAATATCTCCGGCACCCATAGTTATTAACATATCACCTGTGGCACAATTTTTTAATAAAAAGTTTTCTATCTCATCAAATGTCTCAAAATAATAGGCTTCTGTACCCAAATCTTGGATCCGTTCCATAATATCAGCAGAAGAAATGTCTCCGGGATCCACCTCTCTGGCTGCATAGATATCTGCAAGCACTACCTTGTCTGCTTTGGAGAGTGCTTTTGCAAAATCCTCCAAAAATGCCTTTGTTCTTGTATAAGTATGTGGCTGGAATACGCACCAGGTCTTCTTATGTGGATACTTTTTCGCTGCTTCTAAGGTTGCGGCAATCTCTGTTGGGTGATGTGCATAGTCATCAATGATCGTCACACCGCTGATCTCGCCTTTGTATTGGAAACGGCGATCCGTTCCTTCAAATGCTTTCAATCCTGCTGTAATCTGCTCCATAGGGATCTTTAAATAACGTGCAAGAGCAATGGAGCCTAATGCATTGGAAATATTGTGCTGTCCCACTACGGAGAGTTGGATATGACCGATGACGGTTCCATTCTCGACCACATCAAAAGCACCTCTGCCCATCTCATCATAAGAAATATTTGTAGCAGAATAATTGCAGGCAGCATCGGTTACGCTATAAGTGAGAACCTTACCTTTGCAATGACTGGAAATCTCTTCATAGTTATCGATCTCACCATTTATAATGAGCAGTCCCGTCTCAGGAAGCAGATCCGTAAACTGCTCAAAAGAATGGCGGATGTCATTGATATCTTTAAAGAAATCCATATGGTCTTCTTCTATATTAAGTATCATACTGATAGTAGGGTAGAACTTTAAGAAGCTGTTGGTATATTCACAAGCTTCCGTAATGAAGTTGCCCGATTTGCCAACTCTCAGGTTTCCATGGATCGCCTTTAGGATGCCACCCACTGAAATGGTAGGATCCAGCTTGGCTTCGAGAAAAATGTGAGAAACCATGGAAGTAGTAGTGGTCTTACCATGTGTTCCTGAAATGGCGATGGCACGTTCATAATTCTTCATAACCTGGCCAACCATCTCTGCACGATCCATCATAGGAAGACCTGCAGAAACGGCTGCCTGATACTCCTCATTGTCTTTGCTGATAGCAGCTGTATATACGACTAAGTCAATATCACTGGTGATATTTTCTCTGCATTGTCCGTATTTTACTGTAATACCAAGGCTCTCTAAATGAGAAGTGAGCTTGGTTTCTTTCTGGTCGGAACCACTAATGGTAAAGCCCTCTGCATGCAATAGTTCAGCAAAACCACTCATGCTGATTCCGCCAATCCCCATAAAATAAATATGACCTTTCTTTTGAAAATCGATCTGATACATTTTTGTACACTTCCTTCTTTTGGTGTTTGATATTCTCTGTCCTAGTCATTATACAACTTTAAACATGAAAAAGAAACATGAAAAAAACATAGTTCCGTTATTCAATAATAAACTTCTGTACACCATCTTGTAGCTCTGTGGCTATCTTTTTCAGTTCATGAGCCTCATCCGAAATTTTTACCATGAAATCATTTACCTGAACAGTAGTTGCACTGGTCTGTTGAGAAGATGACGCATTCTGTTCTGCAACTGAGCTAAGAGCCTGAACAACATCAATGACCTGATTACGAATATCTGTCAATTCCTGGGTCTTACCTGCAATTTCTTCTATGTGGGTCATGGAGCGGACGATCTCATCCTTCACACGTTCGAAGGCGATCTCGGTATTTTTCACATCCTGATCCTGTTTTTCGATTACCCCTGTAATATCTTCCATCATTCTTGCAGATACGCCTGAGTTCTTTAATAACTCTTGAATCACATTCTGGATATCATTGGCAGATTCATTGGATTGTTCTGCAAGTTTTTGGATTTGGGATGCCACAACTGCAAATCCTTTCCCTTGTTCTCCTGCACGTGCAGCCTCAATGGATGCATTCAGTGCCAGGAGATTGGTTTCTTCTGCAATATCTGTAATTACCTGTACCGCTTGCTGAATCTTCTCTACGGATAAATTTGTCTCTCCAGTCTGCTGTTTTAATTCTGCAATAACAGACTTTGTACGTTGGTTGACATTACTAAGTTCTATTAAAATTTCATATGCCTGATTGCTGTTCTTGCCCATCTTTTGAGAGCTTTCTTTTAACTGACCGACTACCTGATCCGTATTTCCTACAATCTCGCCCATATGAAGAATATGTTCGGTTGCAGTCTGTGTCTCCTGCGCCTGATCGCTGGCACCGGATGCCACATCGTTGATTGCTGTTTCAATTTCATGGACGGAATTACCAGCCATAGTCGCACGTTCACTCATCTTTACAGAGGCTTCCTGTACAGAATCTGCGTCAGTTCGTATATTTTGTACCATCTGCACCAGAGAATTTTGAAGGATTTCTATCGAGCGTCCCATTGTTCCAATCTCATCTTTTCGCTTTGCCAGGCGTTTCATCTTAGGATTCTTACGGAAATCGAACGTTGCTAAACGTTCCACTTCCTTTGCCATTGCATTGATTGGAGCGGAAATGGAAACACTAAACGCATATCCGATTCCTATTGTTAGGATAAAAGCAGCAAGTGCTGTATAGAAAATCAGCTCACCGGTGTGTTTTCCTTTTGCAATGATTTCCACACGGTCTACCATACCGCCTAATTTCATGCCATTTTGTAAAGTGTAATAACAGGTATAATAGACTTCTTTATCCGAAACAAGACGAGTAGTCTCGCCAGCCTTTGAAGCATCTCCAACTAATGTTCCCACTGCTTTCATGCCATACTTGGTATCCTCTGCAGGAGCACTTCCTACTTCCAGTTCCGGATGATATAAGATAGAATCTCCTGCACTGAGAAGATAGGCGTATCCGGTGTCAAACAAACGCATCTCTGCAAGCTCATTCTGCAACTGGGTAAAATCGATATCCATTCCGATAATGCCCACAGACGTACCATCTATGTACAATGGCACAACATAGGAAATCATATATACATTGATATTCTCATTAATGTAGGGATCCATCCAAAGTGGCTCTCCGTTGTTAACGGGGATGTAGTACCAGCCTACATGTTCTAAATCTGTTGGGTCATAGGCTGAAAAATCCGTTGGAGTTACACTTGCAAAATCACTCTCTGTATTATCCCTGGTTAAAAAGATTCCGGATGTTGGATCTGTGAATTCCGGATTATATCGAATGTAACAGGTCAAAGCACCCTTTGTGTTTTCAGCGGATGTCAGAAGCATATTTTCGATACCCTTGGTGTAATCTTCCACATATTTTGCATCTGTCTGAAACTTTGAGAAGTCATCCAGTTTCCCCATACACTGTTCCGCCAGCATATCTACCGTACTCTCAATCTGTATCATGGAAGAATTTAACTTCTCTGCCTGTACCCCCACCTGATCCTTTAGGATCTCTTTGCTCTGATCAATACAGACATTGGTAGAGCTGGCAATACCTACTCCTCCAGAAATACCCGTAACAACAATTACACATAACAAAACAACTGCAATAATTTTTTTTCTCATTGTAAGTTTCATAACTTAATACCCCCTTAAAGCTATAATATTTGATTTGTTCTCACTAGAAGATTATAACATATTTTTCTTTTTCTTTCCACATATTTCCAAGAAATATTTTGTATTGTTGTCACAGTTCATTTCTGTTCAAAGGTAGGTATTTTCGGTGCCGAAAATACCGTATGTAAGTCTACCGTGTGCAGATTTGTGCAATTTTTCATGCGCAGCATTGCCCAAATCAGTTACAGTTCGGCCCAGGGCATTTATAAAGTGCCAGAATATACAAAGCGAATAATAATATTCTTTTTGGCCAAATGGAAAAAAATAGACCCTGAAAACAGGGTCTAAGTCGAGAATTGAATGGTTGATTATTGTTCGTTTATGGGAACTACTGCGTATAGTAGATAGGAGACTGTATCACAGGTGACTATGTTTCCAGATGGGCATATGGTTGTGTAGTCAAACAGAACATAAGGATTCGAAGCATCACTTACCAGTATGGCACCATCCAGTGAGAGTGAATACGAACCAGAACTATAGTTAACTAACTGTGTATAAACATGATTTGAAGTGAAATCCAATTCTTTCAGGTTATCAGGAATTTTATTACCAAAGATTTTAGACAAATCCGCTTCGTTTTTAATAGTATATAACCCGTCGTCAGGCCTGAAATTAGGGGAATTTAGTTTTATATAATTGTATTGGTCCAAAATAACATCCCTTTCTGCAAGTGCCTGGAAGGTTGCTTTTGCAGTGATTTGGTATTCATTTGACCTATAGGCAGGGTCTGTAGCCTGTATTTGTGTGCTTATGCGGTAAGTTCCGGAAGGAAGCGAGTTGAAATAGCTTCCAAAAGTAACCGGAACATCATAGTTCTTCTCTTCTCCCGGTTCCAGTGTAAAGTATAACTTCGGTATTGGATCCCAAGCATCCTCCCTTTGTGGTACCTTTCTCCAGTAACCATTTTCTTTCTTTTCTAAGGTGAAGTTATAACCAAATCCCACAGAAAAATCGAAATGATTGCAAAAGTGTAATTCTACGCTGTTTTCGTACACATTGGTCACGGTCATTTCTACCGGTTG
>JBGVLO010000040.1:0-2034 GCA_045124315.1 Lachnospiraceae bacterium | reverse complement strand
AGCTTTGCCGATTTAAAATAAATTGACAGTTTTGAAGATTTTATTGATTTCCACGAAGGTCTTGTAACTAACTTATCACTTTTAATAAAAATATAAGCAATAAAGATTCCACCAAGATACTCCGCAATTACCGTTGCAAGTGCTGCTCCCTTTATACCAAGTGCCGGCAACCCAAACTTTCCATAAATCAGCGCATAATCCAGTATAATATTTACACCTGCACGAATAATACCATATACTACCATCGGTTTTGTATAATTTGATGTCTGAAGTATTACACTTATAGAACTTCCCAAACCAATAAGTATAAATACCGGTGAATATACTCTTGAATAACTAAGACACATCGGCATCAGGTTATCTGATACTCCCATAATTTTAAATACCGGTTCTGAGAATAACAGCCAGAAGAAAAACAAGAAAACCGGTATAATATTATTATACTTAATCATTGCCCCCGCATACTGTTCTATATTTTCTCTATCTCCTGCCCCTACATTCTGGCTTATAAGAATAGAAGCTCCTCCTGCCAGTGCAAAACAAAATGACATGGTAGTCCAGACCGGTGCTGTAACATTTGATAACGCACTCATATACAGATCATCTGCACGCCCCAGAAAAATTCTGTCAATCAGCATCTGTAACTGGCTAATCAGGTTACTAAGCATAATCGGTACAGCTATAATCAGTAATTTTCTCAAACATTGTTTATATTCTTTGTTCATTCCCTCGCTCCTCCTATATAGTAAAATGTACTCCCAGAATCTCTCCTGCACTCTGAGAGAATATTAAAATAAATATTACTACATAAAAACTATAAAAAATTAGTATTTTATATGATTTTGTAACTATTCAGAACCCCCCTTATTCAAAGATGAACTCTGAATGACCTGAAATAGCATTTTTAATTGCTTCATATGCATTATAACCTTGTTTATGAGCAGTACCGATATATGACATGATTTTCAGGTATTCTCTGGCCCCATCCTCACTTCGGAAACATCCAGATACTTTAGTTTTCACTTTGATCATTCTTAAATCCCGTTCCGCTTGGTTATTATCAAACGGGACAGAAAAATTATGTATAAAAAGGCAGACTGATGCCTTGTAATTCGCAAGGCGTTCCACCAGGGCAAGGATTTTTCCTTTTTTCTTACGTCCACGCTTTTTCTCAGCGGGTTCTGGAAGTGGATTTTCCTTCCTGGCCTGTTCGATAAGTCTATCATACTTCTTATCGAACTTATGATAATAATAATAGCTCAGAGAGTCCTTGCCTTTCTCTACAGCTTTATCTTTGACCTTTTTCATTTCCAGTAAAAGGTCTATAAATGCAGATGCCCATTTCTGCTCAGAATGATTCTCATCAATCCCGGTCAGTTCACGGAGAAGATGGGCACAACAGACTGCATGCCGAATATCCGGGTAATTCCAATAGGAAGCCCAGCAGTCATGCACGGCAATCCCCTGAAATTCTGTGAGAACACCGCATTGTTCCATTCCTGCAAAGCCACGTTTAGGGCTGATATCCAAATAGGTAAACTCCCAGTTGGAGGCATTATGAACCCACCAGAGCTTTTTATCCACTCTGGTTCCGGTTTCATCGAAATGTCCGAGTCCTGCCCCGATCATTTTCTCTTTGATTTTGCCCACAGTATCGGTCAGTTTGTCTGCACAACGTTTTACCATATTACTTATGGTTCCCGTAGAAATTGGGATGTCAAACACACCGGAAAGGATTTCATGGGTACGTTTTATACTGACAGCACCTACTGTATTTAAAGCAACAACCAATGCCTGGAGGTTTTCCCCATACTGCACAGTTGCTTTTATATCAGATGGAAATTCACCTTTGCGGTTATCTCCGTGTAGCATACAGATTGGTATTTCCAGTGTCTGATGTTCTGTGACATTTACAGTAACAACAGCATCAATCACATGACGTTTTTCTGCAACACAGGCAGTACCCTTGCACATTTCATAATGAGGACATCCTTCACATGCAGATGGCATATGCTTTATGGTCTCATCCGGATC
>JBGVLO010000039.1:0-3951 GCA_045124315.1 Lachnospiraceae bacterium | reverse complement strand
AGAAGTGCCGCCTCAAGTTCTTTACCTCTAATACGTGACACATGACCGTTATGGCATCTGTATGAGGATTTATTTCCGTATTTGCAAAGTCCCTTACCACATATTCCACAACGAATATATGATTTACGCCACTTTCCATTTGGTTTTCTCTTAGTCACTTCTCGTCTTGCTATAATCTTGTGAGCAAGCTTGAAGTCTTCCACAGAAACTAATGGTTCATGACAGTTTTCAACAATTATCCAGTCCTCTTTATCTCTCTGCACAACCTGATGACCGGTATCAATATTATCAGCCGTCTTGTTATTGATTACAGAACCGATATAGACTTCATTATACAGAATCTCCATTACTGTACTGGCACTCCACATGTGCTCACCAATATCCCTTTCATAACATCTCTTAACTCCAATCTTTTGGTAATACTCAAATATGCTATCATATCCATTATTATTCAGATAATTTGCAATCTCGGTGTATTTCATGCCTTTAATAGCCAGTTCAAATATCTGCTGGACAACAGGTGCTGTTACGGGGTCAGGCACTAACATATGCTTATCATCTTCGCTTTTCTGGTATCCAAAAGGAGCAAATGCAGCAATGTACTTTCCCTGCTTAGCCAACACTGCCTTAGCTGCTCTTACCTTTTTTGATGCATCCTTACAATACAATGCATTCACAAGATTTTTCAGTGCAACACTCATACCTCCGGTTGAACCAAAGCTGTTAGCAGAATCGTAATTATCATTCACGCTGATATACCTTACCTGAAGAACCGGAAATATACATTCCATATAGTTACCGACTTCAAGATAATCTCGTCCGAGTCTGCTGTAGTCCTTCGTCACAATAACCTGAATCTTACCAGCCTTTACCAGATCCATCATTTTTACAAAATTAGGTCTGCTAAAGTCTGCTCCGGAATATCCATCATCTGAAAATTCCATTATGTTGCAGTCCTTTAGTTCAGGCAGTTTCTGGATATGATCGAGCATCAACTTTCTCTGATGGGAAATACTGTTACTTTCCTCATGAGCAGCTAAGTTGTCATCTTCATCTGATAATCTCATATAAAGAGCTATCGTCTTATCCATTGCTGCTCACCTCTCTTTCTTCTGCCACCTCAAGCAGTTCCTTAAGGAAATCATCATACAGAAGCTTTACTTCTATATTGTTATCAGAAAATACAATTTCTGATACAAACGCTTCCACAAGCTCCCTTGTAAGTTTCCTCTTTGACAAATACTTATTAACGGTTTCTTCCCAGCCTTCATCAATGTGAAAATCTTTCTCATAGAGACTTCTGCGGTAAAGCAGCTCAGTGATTTGAGCCTCAATCTCATTTACTCTGCTTTCATACTCTTTCTGATACTGGCATAACTCTTCCGCCGTTATAAGCTGTTCCCTGTAATCTTCATACAAGCCGCTTTTGTTAGCAGTAATTCTTCTAACATCATTCTGAAGCTTTGCTATCTGTTTTGTATAAATGTCATATTGCAGGACATTCTCTTTTCTGCTGTTCATTTTCTGAACAAATTTTGTTTTTTCAATACACAGATTCATGTGCTGGCGGATAACGGAAAATACGCTGTCCATAACCTCATTGTATTCATAAGAAGATTTATTCCCGCACAATGCTGCTAATTTCCTACGCTTACTGCACTTATATATGAACTTTTCCGAATGAGTATGATGTCTGGTAACCAAAACACTTCCTCCACAACAGGCGCATTTTGTTTTATATACCAGAATATTATCCGGCTTTTGGGGAGCATCAGGGTTAGATTTTGATGCTTCCAAATGCTTGTTCTTGATAAGTTCCATTCTTTCCTTAACTCTATAGAAAGTATCTTTATCAATGATAGGTTCATGAGCATTTTCTACTCGCTGCCACTTGGACTTATCTGTTTTTTTATTCTTTCTTCCCGTATCAAGAGCCTTCCTCTGCTTTCCATGAACAATATTTCCAATATAGTATTCTCCCTGAAGTATCTCTTTTACGTGTGAATAGTGCCATTCCCTTGCTTTTTCGGCAAACTCAGTTTTTCCGGCTTTGTAAAATCTGTATTTCGGTGGCGAAAGGATTCCTTCGCTTTGCAGAGCTTTTGCAATACCGGCATACCCTTTCCCATCCAGAAACATATTGAAAATCCTGACTACATTGTCAGATACTTCTTCATCAATCAAAAGCTTTCTTGAACCATCTGTAGCTCTGTAATACCCATATGGTGGCGTTCCTTCGCTGAAGCCGCCCTGTGCCCAAATACTATGCTTACCAGTTTCTACTTTCTTTGAAAGGTCTTTGGAATAATATTCGTTCACAATATTCTTAAGCGGTACAGATAAATCAGTTCCCGGTCTTGCAGTATCAAAATCATCTGTGATAGCAATATATCTCACATCAAGAAAAGGAAATACTCTCTCAATGTAGTTACCTGCTTCCACATAATTTCTTCCAAGCCTGCTAAGGTCACGGGTAATAACAGTATTGATTTTGCCAGCTCGAATATCCTGAATCATTCGGTCAAATTCCGGTCTTTCAAAAGTTGTTCCTGTAACAGATATATCAGCATACACACAAACTTCTACCATATCATCCTGCCCATTAATAAACTCTCTGATATATGCAATCTGTGTATCTACAGTATCTCTTTCCTTATTCGCCTCTGATTCGAATGAAAGTCTCGCATAGATTCCAACCTGATATGGTTTTGCCTCCTTATCCAGACTTAAAACTGCTTTTGTTGTCAGATTGTCAGTTGGCTCTGCAACTGCAATCGGCGTATTTTTTCTACTCTTTCTTGCCATACTACACAGCCTCCTTTAATCTGATATTCAGTTTTCCCGTACTGTCCACTTCAACAAAATGTCCCTGACTTTCTATTACATCAAGACATTCCTTGTAGCTGTCATCAAAGTCAAACACTACTTCAATGTGATTCTTATCAAATACCTTTATTTCACGGATAAGAGATACAACCACTTCCCTCGTGAGTTTCTCAATGTTTTTATGTTCCGTAAAATAATCAAGCCATACAAAGCCTTTGCTCTTACGATTCAACACATCATCCATTTCCAATTCAATCTGATGAATAGCAATCTCAGCATTCTTTTTCCTCTGCTCATATGCCGCATGAAGTTCCTTGTAATCTTCCTTTGAAATAATACCATCCTTCATATCCTCATAAAGCATTCCTCTGAGATCTGCACATCTGTCTACTTCTGCCTGTTTCTTTTCACGCCTTTCCTCAAGCTTTTTCATATCCAGCTGCTGAAATGGCACGTTGCCAATAAAAGAAAGAATTCTTTTAAGGTCAATCATGTTATCAATGTGTGTCTGCAAAATCTCCAGCACTACTTCTTCCAACTTATCCGTGGAAATTCTGTGAGAGCTACACTGCTTTGAATCCTTATGGGTAGCACACAGATAATAGGCATAAGTTTTTCCGCCGACTTTTGATGTTTTTCTTACCATAGGCACACCACAATCTCCGCAAGTCACAATACCAGACAAAGGATAAACCTCTTCTCTGTCAGGCGATGTCCTTGTATCCATAGCAAGTAATCTCTGTACCACCTCAAAATCTCTGTCCGTGATAATCGGTTCATGGTTCTTTTCAATTCTTACCCAATCACATTCTTCCTTAATAATAGTCTTTTTCACCTTATGATTTGGTGTGGTCTGTTTTCCTTGTACGAGATTTCCTATATAAATCTCATTTGTCAGGATTCTTCTTACCATAACTGAAGTCCATTCAGACTTTTCCTTTGTCTTAAAGCAGGTCTGATAATTACTTCCCGTACTTGCCTTATACTCAGCCGGTGGCAGTATTCCCAAAGAATTAAGTTCAGATGCAATAGCATCTTGACTTTTTCCATGCAGCTTCATTCTGAAAATATCTTTCACAACATTCGCTGCATACACATCAATTTCTAATTTGTGCTTGTCTTTTT
>JBGVLO010000038.1:0-39548 GCA_045124315.1 Lachnospiraceae bacterium | reverse complement strand
TGGAATGTAAATTGCAGCCTTGTACAAATTCAGCCGCTTCTTTATCCATAAGAATATAACCAGAGTGGAATATAATAGTTCATTTGTCAAGACAAAAAGCTAAGACTATTATAATGAACTGATATTCATGACCAGTAGGATTGCTTCCACCTAAAAAATGTTTGACAAAAAATAACACATAATGATAAAATATCATCAATAAAAGCCCATGAGGGAGTAGCAAGCGTATATCGTAGCAAGTCAACATACTGACCTTATGGTCTGGCTTGTTTTAAATTGCGAGACTCATGTATAGCAGAAACTATACATGAAGTCTATATATTTTTAAAAATAGGTACCCAAGTATAGTTTTTGTGACTGTACTTGGGGTTTTTTATTCACTATGAAAGTGTTGTCAGTAGATATGTTTCGTGCAAGCCCTAAAGGACTAGCTTCGCGTCGCTGGCTTGCTAAGAGACATATCTACTTGACAACCTAACCGTATGAGCAAGTAGCCCTGCTTTTGGGCGGATTGCGAATTCGGGCAGCTGTGTTAACAGTTGACTTTCATGTGTCATGATGCCTGTGGAGCAGGCATTTCTGTTTTGTAAGAAGAAAAATTAGGAGGAACGAAAGATGGAATGGAACTTATTATTTTTTTTGAACAGTGTACTGCTGGGTGTGGGGCTGGCCATGGATGCCTTTTCGGTATCCCTTGCCAATGGTTTAAATGAGCCTCAAATGAGAAAGAAAAAAATGTGTGGTGTTGCGGTGGTATTTGCTTTTTTTCAGGCTGTTATGCCTATGATTGGATGGGTATGCGTACACACAATTGTTCAGTATTTTAAAGCTTTTGAGAAATGTATTCCTTGGATTGCGTTGATCCTGCTTCTTTTCATTGGAGGCAAAATGCTGCTGGAAGGAATCAAAAATGACAGTGAGGAAGACGAAGGGACAGCAGTTGGAATAGCTGCGTTGCTTGTGCAAGGGGTGGCAACTTCCATTGATGCATTATCAGTAGGTTTTACCATTGCAGAATATGGATTGCTCATGGCATTGGTATGTGTATTGATTATTGCGATAGTTACATTTGTAATCTCCATGGCGGGACTGATAATCGGTAAGAAATTTGGAACAAAATTTTCCAATAAAGCTACCATATTTGGTGGCGTTATTTTAATTTTCATTGGACTGGAAATTTTTGTGACTGGAGTGTTTTAAAATGAATTTTCAATTATGCAGGAAGGGAGATGCCCATTCGCTTGTATCATCAAAAATAAAAAGGGAAGCGGATTTTTTATACAAACCACAGGCTTGCTTGCACTTTACATTAAAAAGTGACTATGCTAATATAGGTGATAGCGAAAAAGTAGGCATCAAGATATAGGATAGATAAAGAAAAGTGGAGGAGAAAGATGGGAAAATATTTTGGAACAGACGGCTTCCGTGGAGAAGCAAATGTTGTATTAAACGTAATGCATGCATATAAAGTAGGTAGATTTTTAGGATATTATTATGGTAAGGAGCATCAGGCAAGAATCGTAATTGGAAAGGATACCAGACGTTCCAGTTATATGTTTGAAGATGCACTTTCAGCGGGATTGACAGCAAGTGGAGCAGATGTATATCTGATCCATGTTACAACCACACCAAGTGTTTCTTACGTCGTACGCAGTGAAGATTTTGATTGTGGTATTATGATTTCTGCCAGCCATAATCCTTATTATGACAATGGAATTAAAATTTTAAATGGTCTGGGACACAAGCTGGAAGCAGAAGTAGAGCAGATGATCGAAGATTATATTGATAGTCCGGAGGATACCATTCCTTTTGCAACCAGGGATAAGATTGGTCGTACTACAGATTATACAGTAGGTAGAAATCGTTACATTGGATATTTAATGTCGTTGGCTACCCGTTCCTTTAAGGATATGCGTGTGGGATTGGATTGTGCCAATGGCTCTGCGTATGAGATTGCAAAGGGAGTCTTTGATGCATTGGGAGCAAAGACTTATGTGATCAACAATCACCCGGATGGAACAAATATTAATACAAACTGTGGTTCTACTCATATTGAAGTATTGCAGGAATATGTAAAAGAAAAAGGTTTAGATGTTGGATTTGCATTTGATGGAGATGCAGACCGCTGTCTTGCAGTTGACAATGAAGGAAATGTGGTAGACGGAGATTTGATCCTTTATGTCTGTGGATGTTACTTGAAGGAACGCGGAGAACTGAATAACAACACGATCGTTACCACAGTTATGTCAAATCTTGGATTATACAAAGCACTGGATAAGAAGGGCATCTCTTATGAGAAGACTGCGGTGGGCGATAAGTATGTTTATGAAAATATGATGAAAAACGATCATGTTATTGGTGGTGAGCAGTCTGGTCATATTATTTTCAGTAAATACGCTGCAACCGGAGATGGCGTATTGACTGCACTTATGATCATGGAAGTAATTTTAAACAAGAAGAAGCCTTTGTCAGAGTTGTTGAAGGAAGTTACCATTTTCCCACAGCTGTTGGAAAATGTCAGAGTGACAGACAAGAATGCTGCTATGAATGATGAAGAAGTACTTGCGGAAGCAAAGAAAGTAGAAGAAGAGCTGGGAGACGATGGACGAATCTTACTTCGCCAGAGTGGTACAGAACCATTGGTACGTGTTATGGTTGAGGCGGAAACCGATGAATTGTGCCAAAAGTATGTAAAACAAGTTGCAGATGTTGTAAAGAAAAAGTGGGCAGAGTAATGAAAACCAATACTTTCCCTAAGAAAAAGATGGACAATTTGTGTGGTGTCATGCTATAATTGTGAATTGAGTGGGCTCTTATGTTAATTTGGATAGGGCCGGTTAGAAAATAGACAGTTCGGCTTTGGACTGTTCTGAAAAATATTAAAATGAGTATGAAATGGAAAGTTTCATGCGAAGGAGGAAATTAGAACGATGAGTTTACAGGTTGAAAAGTTAGAGAAAAATATGGCTAAGTTAACAATCGAAGCAGATGCAGCAGATTTCGATGCAGCAATTAACAAGGCTTATCAGAAGAACAAGAATAAGATGAACATTCCAGGTTTCCGTAAAGGAAAAGCACCTCGTAAGATGATCGAGAAGATGTATGGTGCTGGTATCTTCTATGAAGAGGCAGCAAACATTGTGATTCCGGATGCATATGCTAAGGCAGTAGAGGAATGTGATCTTGAGATCGTGTCTCAGCCATCTATCGATGTAACACAGATGGAAGCTGGAAAGCCATTTATCTTTACAGCAGAAGTAGCAATCAAGCCTGAAGTTAAACTTGGAACATATAAGGGAATCGAAGTAGAAAAGAGCGATGTGGAAGTTACGGATGAGGAAGTAACAGCAGAGATCGATCGCGTACGTGAGCAGAATGCAAGAACAATCTCAGTAGAAGACAGAGCTGTTCAGGATAAGGATCAGGCAATCATCGATTTCGAGGGATTTGTAGATGGAGAAGCATTTGAAGGTGGTAAGGGAACCGATTATCCGCTTACAATCGGATCACATTCTTTCATTGATACTTTTGAAGATCAGTTGATCGGAAAGAATATCGGCGAAGAAGTAGAAGTAAATGTTACATTCCCAGAAGATTACCATGCAGAGGCTTTAAAAGGAAAGCCTGCATTATTCAAAGTAGTAATCAAGGAGATTAAGGTAAAAGAATTACCAGAATTAGATGACGATTTTGCACAGGATGTATCAGATTGCGAAACAGTTGATGCATATAAGGAAAGCGTAAAGGCTGAGCTTACAAAGAAGAAAGAAGATGCAGCTAAGGCAGCAAAAGAAGAAGTTGTAATCGAGAAGATTATTGAAGGTGCAGAGATGGAAATTCCTGAACCAATGATCGAAACTCAGGTTCGCCAGATGGCAGATGATTTCGCTCGTAGAATCCAGGCACAGGGTATCTCTATTGAGCAGTACTTCCAGTTCACAGGAATGGAGCCTAAGGCTTTCTTAGAGCAGATGAAGCCACAGGCATTAAAGAGAATCCAGAGCAGATTAGTATTAGAGGCAGTTGTTGCAGCTGAGAACATCGTAGCTTCTGATGAAGATATCGAGAACGAAATCAAGAAGATGGCAGACAGCTATCAGATGGAAGTAGACAAGGTAAAAGAATTATTAGGAGATGCTCAGAAAGAGCAGCTTGCAGAAGACCTTGCAGTACAGAAGGCAGCTGAGTTTGTTGTAGAGAACGCAGTAGAAAAATAATATGATACCAGGGTCAAAAGGTCTGAACTCACATATCATAATATCATATTGATGAAAGTGTAAGAAAAGAGATGTCTTGTGGCATCTCTTTTTTTATATTAAACATTGAAAAATAAAGTGTTTTATTATACAATAGTGTGGAGTGGCTTTTGGAGACTGGAAAAGAAGCATTATTTTTACAGTGCGACAGAAGAAACTCAGCATATTTTTGATGGTACGTAATTGTTGAAATAAATAGGACAGGATCTGCATGAGAAAGCAGAGAAAATTTATATAAGTATGTATTAGGAGGAAGAAGAAATGAGTAGTTTTGTACCTTATGTCATTGAGCAGACAAGCAGAGGAGAGCGTTCTTACGATATTTATTCAAGATTATTGAAAGACAGAATCATCTTTTTAGATGGAGAAGTGAATGATGCATCAGCTAGCGTAATTGTAGCGCAGTTGTTGTTCTTGGAAGCAGAAGATCCAGGAAAGGACATTAATTTGTATATCAATAGTCCTGGTGGTTCTGTTACGGCAGGTATGGCAATTTATGATACTATGAACTTTATAAAATGTGATGTATCTACCATATGTATTGGTTTGGCAGCAAGTATGGGAGCATTCCTGCTTTCAAGTGGTGCTAAGGGAAAACGTTTTGCATTGCCAAATGCTGAGGTTATGATTCATCAGCCATCTGGTGGAGCAAGAGGTCAGGCAACAGAGATTCAGATTGTTGCTGAGAACATTTTGAAGACAAAGAAGAAATTAAATGAGATTTTAGCAGCGAATACAGGACAGGATTACGAGACAATCGTAAGAGATACAGAGCGTGATAATTATATGGACGCACAGGAAGCAGCAGATTATGGTTTAGTAGATAGCGTTATTACAAATCGTCAGTAAGAAAAGCTGTGGACGAATAGGATATATTCGGATATTTGACAATAGGTAGTATGGTAATTGGGTATCGTTGTTTAATAATGAGGTGAAAGGTGGCATTGGAATGGCAAATAGGGAAGAGAACAAAAATGTAAGATGTTCTTTTTGTAAGAAGTCGCAGGACCAGGTTCGTAAGTTGATTGCGGGACCGGAAGTATATATTTGTGATGAATGTGTAGATATTTGTGCAGAAATCATGGAAGAAGAGTTTCAGGATTATGAGAATGAGACAGATATCAATTTATTGAAGCCAAAGGAAATTAAAGAGTTTCTTGATGAATATGTAATCGGGCAGGATGAAGCAAAGAGAGCACTTTCGGTTGCAGTGTACAATCATTACAAACGTGTCCTAATGGAGAAGAGTTTGGATGTGGAACTTCAGAAAAGTAATATTATTATGGTAGGACCTACAGGTTCTGGTAAGACATATCTTGCTCAGACTCTTGCAAAATTGTTGAATGTACCATTTGCTATTGCAGATGCAACTGCTCTTACAGAAGCAGGTTATGTAGGTGAAGACGTAGAGAACATCCTACTTAAGATCATTCAGGCTGCGGATTATGATGTGGAACGTGCAGAGTATGGTATTATTTACATTGATGAGATTGATAAGGTGACTAGAAAGTCTGAGAATACTTCTATTACCAGAGATGTGTCTGGTGAAGGTGTACAGCAGGCGTTGCTTAAGATTTTGGAAGGAACGGTTGCAAGTGTTCCACCACAGGGTGGAAGAAAGCATCCTCATCAGGAGTTTATTCAGATTGATACTACGAATATTTTGTTTATTTGTGGTGGAGCTTTCGATGGTTTGGAGAAGATTATTGAGGCAAGAATTGGAAAGAAATCCATTGGATTCAATGCGGAAATTGCGGATTTTGATGAAAAGAATGTTGGAGAAATGTTCAAGCAAGTGCTTCCACAAGATTTCGTTAAATTTGGATTGATTCCTGAGTTTGTAGGACGTGTGCCAGTTAGTGTCGGATTGGATTTGTTGGATGAAGATGCATTGGTACGTATTTTAACAGAACCTAAGAATGCAATTACAAAACAGTATAAAAAGTTGTTTGAAATGGATCAGGTGGAATTAGAGTTTGAAGAAGCTGCGGTTCGTGCCATTGCTAGACGTTCAGTAGAACGTAAAACTGGTGCGAGAGGTCTTCGTGCAATTATGGAAGAGACCATGATGGATACCATGTTCGAAATTCCATCAGAAAGTCTGGTTCGCAAATGTACGATTACAGAAGACGCTGTAGAAGGAAGAGCGAAGCCTGTTTTAGAATTTGCAGATGCGCAAGAGGAGCAGAAAGCCAAGGCGCCTAAGACAGTTCGTTTGAAGGATGATGATGAAATCGCCTAAAAGATAGGAATCACAATACGATATAGAGAGATGAAAGAATACCGAAGGTTGCCACTGGTCGCAGGTTAAGATGAAGCGGATTTCATTTTAAGTTGCAACCGGTGGCATTCTTGAAATAATGGACGTGAAATTTGGAAACCTTTGGTAATTAGACAGAGGTAGATAGAAATGAGTAAGATGGAAAAATATATGCCTGTGGTGGCGCTTAGAGGAATACATGTAATGCCAGGAATGCTAATGCATTTTGATGTAAGCCGTAAGTTTACAGTATCAGCGGTAGAACAAGCCATGATGGGGGATCAGTTGCTATTTGTGGTTGCACAAAAGGATGAGGAGCAGGATGACCCGGATTGGACAGATTTGTATGATAAGGGAACCGTTGTTATGATCAAACAGATGATCCGTATGCCAAAAGATGTTGTTCGGGTTATGGTGGTTGGAGTGGATCGTGGACAATTACTGGAGGCAGAGAAGAAGAATTTATATTTCTTAGGTAAGGTATGTACGTATGATGATATGGATTCGTTGTTGTCGGGTCAAGAAAAAAATGCCATGATTGAAAATCTAAAAGATAATTTAGAAACTTACATGGAAGAGTACGGAAATATTGGAGAAAAGGCATTTCAAAAGATAATGAATATCAATAATCTTTCGAAGCTTATTGATGAAATTGTGAAAGTCGTTCCATTGAGTTTTTATCAGAAACAGGAAATACTCGGTGAGTTTGATCTTGTAAAGAGATATGAATTGTTAGCAGGTTTTCTGCTGGATGATATTGAACTCGGACATTTTCGTCAGGAATTTCAGAATAAAGTAAAACAAAGGGTAGATAAGAGTCAGAAAGAATATATGCTCCGTGAACAGATGAGAGTGATCCAGAAAGAATTGGGAGAAGACTCGGCTAGTGAAGTGGATGTATTCCGTAAGAGATTAGAGGAACTTGAGGCGACAGAGGATACAAAAACATTTATTTCTAAGGAAATTGATCGTCTGAAAAGTCAGGCAGGAAGCGGTTCGGAGGCAGCAGTACTTCGAAATTATGTAGATACCTTGCTTTCTCTTCCTTGGGAGAAGAAGAGTGAGGACTGCAAGGATTTTAGAAAGACGGAGAAAATTTTAGAAGCGGAACATTATGGACTTGAGAAGGTGAAGGAACGTATTTTAGAATCCCTGGCTGTTCGTTTACTGAAGGAAAAGGGCGATAGTCCAATTCTTTGTTTGGTAGGCCCTCCGGGAACAGGAAAGACTTCCATTGCACGTTCCATTGCAAAGTCTTTGAATAAAGAATATGTACGTATTTGTCTTGGTGGTGTTCACGATGAAGCGGAGATACGAGGTCATAGAAAGACTTATGTAGGTGCCATGCCTGGAAGAATAGTAAACGCTATGAAGCAGGTGGGAGTAAAGAACCCACTCATGCTGTTGGATGAGATTGATAAGGTAAGCAGCGATCACAGAGGAGATACTTCGGCAGCATTGTTGGAAGTACTGGACGGAGAACAGAATAATAAATTTGTGGATCATTACATTGAACATCCAATGGATCTTTCGGAGGTATTCTTTGTATGTACCGCCAATTCTTTATCCAACATTTCTCAGCCATTATTAGACCGTATGGAAGTTATTGAAGTATCCAGCTATACGGAGAGAGAGAAATATGAGATTGCCAAGCGTTATCTTTTGAAAAAACAATTAGAGAAAAATGGTTTGGGAAAGAGCCAGATTACCATTGATAAGAAAGCAATGGAAGAAATTATTTCTGGCTATACTAGAGAAGCCGGAGTGAGAAAGCTTGAAAGAACCATTGGTGGCATTTGTAGAAAAGCGGCAAAAGAGATGCTGGAGCAGGCGAGGGAAGAGAAACGAGAAGGCACACCAAAGGAACAGATTGCTACAGATAAGGTTCGCATTGGTTTGGGTGAGTTAGAGCATTATTTAGGCAAAAGGAAATACCAGAAGGAACAGATCACCAAGAAAGCAGAAGTTGGTGTGGTTCGAGGCCTTGCGTGGACTAGTGTTGGAGGAACCACATTAGAAATTGAGGTAAATGTTATGCCTGGAAAAGGCAAGTTGATAATGACAGGGACTCTTGGGGATGTCATGAAGGAATCGGCACAGATCGCATTGACTTATGTGCGTTCTATCAGCAAGCAATACAACATACCAGCAGAGTATTTTTATGAAAATGATATTCATATTCATGTTCCAGAAGGAGCGACTCCGAAGGATGGTCCATCTGCGGGAATTACCATGGCTACTGCTATTTTGTCTGCGGTTACAGGTAAGAAAGTCCGTTGTGATATTGCCATGACAGGAGAAGTGACATTGCGAGGCCGTGTATTCCCAATTGGAGGTTTGAAAGAGAAAATACTTGCTGCAAAACAGGCCAAGGCAAAGATTGTCTGCGTGCCGGAGAAGAATCGAAAAGATATTGAGGAGTTGGAAGAAGAGATTCTCAGTGGATTGGAAATTTGTTTTGTTGAGCATGTAACAGAAGTGTTTGATAAGGCGTTTGTATAAGAAAAGAGGAAAATCATGCATGTAAAGAGTGTGAATTTGGAAACCGTATGTGGAATTACAAGTAAAATACCACAAAATGATAAATTAGAGATTGCTTTTGCCGGCAAATCCAATGTTGGAAAGTCATCTCTTATTAACAGTATGATGAATCGAAAGTCCTATGCCAGAACTTCTCAGAAGCCTGGAAAGACACAGACCATCAATTTTTATAACATCAATGATTTGTTATACTTCGTGGATCTTCCTGGATATGGGTATGCCCAGGTATCACAGGAAGTAAAGAAAAAGTGGGGCAAGATGATAGAGAATTATCTGTTGCAGTCCAAACAGCTACGCATTATTTTTTTGCTTGTGGATATTCGTCACGAGCCTTCTAAGAATGATGTGGAAATGTATGAGTGGGTGACCCATTATGGGTTCAACCCAATCGTCGTGGCTACCAAGTCAGACAAGATTAGTCGTGGTGCCATTCAAAAGCATGTTGCCATGATACGAAAGACGTTGCGATGTGTAGAGGGAACCCCTATTATTCCATTTTCCTCTCTGAAGAAAACCGGAGTGGATGAAGTGTGGGAATACATCGAAGAAATGCTAGAGTACTATGAAGCGGAAAAGAATGGGGAAACTGTTGTTTTAGAAGGCGAAGAGTAAGAGTAGAGTATGCTTCGTAGAAAGGAAGCGTGTGCATGGGAATGGAAAAGCGCATATGGGGAGAAAAGCGATATGCTTCCCTGGATTATTTTCTGAAGGATACCTTTGGAGAGAAGGTTTATAAAGTGTCCCTGCAAGGTGGAATGACCTGTCCAAATCGGGATGGAAAAATAGACACAAGAGGGTGCATTTTCTGTAGTGCAGGAGGATCTGGAGATTTTGCTGCGCCCATATGTGCTTCTGTTACGGAGCAGATTGATACTGCGATCGAAGGAATTCAGAAGGCGAAAAAGGTGGGGAAGAAATTTATTGCATACTTTCAGGCCTATACCAACACCTATGCTTCGGTACAATATCTTCGAAAAATATTCACTGAGGCTATTATGCATCCAGAAATTGTTGCTTTGTCCATTGGTACCAGACCAGATTGTCTGGGAGAGGATATTTTGGCTCTATTGGAAGAATTGAACCAGATAAAACCGGTATGGGTGGAGCTTGGGTTACAGACCATGCATGAGAGAACCGCTCGGTTCATACGAAGAGGGTATGGGCTTCCCGTGTTTGAGGATGCAGTGAGAAGACTTACAAAAGCAAAAATTCAGGTAATCGTTCATGTGATCGTGGGACTTCCTTTTGAAAGCAGGGAAGAACTGATGCAGACCATTACCTATTTGGGAGGTTTTTCACCATCCAAAATGGGCGAACTTCAAATTCATGGAATCAAACTGCAATTGTTACACGTATTGAAGGGAACGGATTTGGCAAGATATCTGCCCTATTTTCATGTATTGTCTCTGGAGGAGTATACCGATATTATAATCGAATGCTTAGAACGACTGCCACAGGATATGGTGGTACACCGTATTACAGGGGATGGACCGAAAAAATTGCTGCTGGCTCCTATGTGGAGTGCTAGTAAGAAGACTGCCATGAATACTATTCATCGAGAAATGAAAAGGAGAGACAGTTGGCAGGGAAAACAATTTTGTGATACAATTGTATGCAGAGAGTGAGGTATGAAGGGAGGAGACAAACATGGTACAGGATGCATTTACCTTATATAAATTGATTGTTTTGTATATGTTAGATCAAGCAAACATGATGTTGACAAATGCACAGATTTCAAATTTTATTCTCGAAAAAGAGTATACGGATTTCTTTACGATTCAGTCAGCGATTTCTTATTTGGAAGAGAATAGGTTTATTACAGTGGAAACGATTCGGAACAATACTAATATTCAAATTACCAAAGAGGGAAAGGCGGTATTGGGATATTGTATTGGTGAGATTTCCAGTGGAATTAAACAGGACGTGAAGGAATACCTAGAGGAAAATAAGAATGAGATTCGGGAAGATACCATGGTTGTTGCAGATTACTTCGAGGCGGGAGTCAATGAATATACAGCCAGATGTATTATAAAAAGTGGAGACTCCAATGTAGTAGAGATTAATCTTAACACAGCTTCTGAGGAAGAGGCGAATACCGTTTGCATACGCTGGAAGGAAAAAAGTCAGGAGGTTTACGCTTATCTGATACAACAGTTGTTAGCGGAATAGAAAGATAGCAAGAAAGAGGAAGTTCGGCGGAACTTCCTCTTTTTATACACAAAATCCTTATGTTCTTTTGCATCCAAATTGTAACCGTTCATTGGATCGCCGGTAACCGTTCAGCCGGGGGCTGTCCTGTTACGATCGCCGTTACTTATTTGATGTGGCTTTTTACTGCGTTGCTAACCACTTCAGCTACACGTGGATCAAATGGTTCTGGTAAAATATTTACATCACTTAGATCTTCATCTGCAACCAATCCAGCAATTGCGTGAGCAGCAGCAAGCTTCATTTCCTCTGTAATCTGTGTTGCACGTCCTTCCAATGCACCCTTGAAGATACCAGGGAATGCAACTACATTATTTACCTGATTAGGGAAATCGGAACGTCCGGTTCCTACTACTCTTGCTCCTGCAGCTTTTGCTACATCTGGCATGATTTCCGGAACAGGGTTAGCCATTGCAAAAAGGATGGCATCCTTGTTCATGGAAGCTACCATCTCTGAGGTAACAATGTTAGGAGCAGAGACACCTACAAAAATGTCTGCACCCTTTAAAGCATCTGCTAAAGTACCAGTAGCACCAGAAAGGTTTGTTACTTCCATCATTTCCTTTTGCATCCAGTTCAAATTCTCAGATTTCTTAGAAAGAATACCTGAAATGTCACACATAGTTACATTAGGGAAACCGTAAGTTAATAATAATTTTGTGATTGCAACTCCGGCAGAACCGGCGCCGTTTACGACTACCTTACAGTCTTCTTTCTTCTTATTTACTACTTTTAATGCATTTATGATACCAGCTAATACTACAATAGCCGTTCCATGCTGGTCATCGTGAAATACAGGAATGTCTAACATTTCCTTCAAACGAGTTTCAATTTCAAAACATCTTGGAGCTGAAATATCTTCCAGGTTAATTCCACCAAAAGCAGGAGCGATTGCAGCAACTGTCTTGATGATTTCTTCTGTATCCTGTGTATCCAAACAGATAGGGAAAGCATTTACACCACCGAATTCCTTGAATAAAACTGCCTTACCTTCCATAACTGGCATAGCGGCATGGGCTCCAATGTTTCCAAGCCCAAGTACAGCACTTCCGTCAGAAACCACAGCCACTGTGTTGGATTTAATTGTATATTTATATGCAGCTTCTTTGTTTTCTGCAATTACCTTACAAGGTTCTGCGACACCTGGTGTGTATGCAAGTGCAAGATCCTCTCTTGTCTTTACCTGACATTTTGAGGTGGTTTCTATTTTACCATTCCATTCTTCGTGAAGCTGTAATGCTTTTTCGTTTGTTGTCATGATTTTCTTCCTTTCTTCTGTTTTGCTTGGGTAAGAAAAACCAGCTTTTTGGAACTTTATGTACACCATCGGCTTTTCTACCCCACAGTATCCTATATATCCTGTACCATCATATCATTGTGAGCAGATTTTCGCAAGGACAGTTTTCTATAGGAGCTCACCTTTTTGTTTATACCAAGTTGCTATTTACAGGTGGGTATTTTTGGTGCCGAAAATACCGTATGAAAGTCTACCGTGTGCAGATTTTGGCAATTTTTCATGGGCAGCATTGTCCAAATCAGTTCCAGTTCACATAGCTGTGAACTGGAACTATACCATAACCGTTATGCTTCTTCTGGTTTTGTTTTACGAATTTTTAATAGGATGCATTGCATTTGTTTGTAGATTCTAGTAAAACCACCGGAAGCTAAAATGCCAAAGAGTGGAAGGTACAGAATTAGATAGCGGCTTCGTCCTTCGAAAATCAAGGTAAAGAGCAGGCAGCCAAGGACTGCTAAAGCTATTGTAGCAATTCGGTTCCGTGTGTTATGTTTTGGCTGAGGGGCAAATAATGTGAAGAACAAAAGTACAAACCATATACCGCTCAGTGTACCAAGGAAAATACCGTTTCTGTAAGAGTCATATCCACCATAGCTTCCGTAGTATTTTTCACGAAGTTCCTGCTGTTTTTGGGAACCTTCTTTATAAGAATAATCTGCAATATAACACTGGTTTTCTTTTTGCCAATAAAAAGATCCATCACCTAAAACGAAAATTGCCTTTTTAAAAATATGGTTTAGGTAACCGGATACCCCGTAATCCTTCAAACGTTCTTGAATTCGTATCTTGTTGTGATTTGCTCGTTCGGCAGTCAGTTGTTTTTCGTCTGTGTAAAATACGTCATCGTAGCAAAAACCCCCGATTCCCAGAGATCTTGGATTTTCGCTCATTCCCATCATAAAAAAGTGAGCCATAGGTTTTGCGTTTTCAGAAGAATAATCAGCAGGCAGAACCGGTTTTGTAACACCTGTGAAAATTCCAAATCCCATTGCAATTCCTAGCACAAGGGATAATAGAGAGCATGCAATTTTTTTCTTATGATGGAAAAGAAAACTTTTGTTTTTTATAAGCAGACATAAGGTTTGTAATGCTAAAATACATCCAATGGCAATCAGAACAATGATACACTGTGGTTTCATTCGATAACCTAAATATGCCAGAATTCCCGTACACAAAGCCAATAAGATTTGCACAAATGTTTTGTGTGAATCCAGTAGTTTAAAATATAAATACAGGATACACACAGGAATCCAGAAGGAAAAAGTATCTGTGTATGGTACGATCAGATAGCCGCTGAATCCCATAAGCAAGGTAAGAGAAACCACACAGAAGAATTGTGCCAGGTTTCCAAATACTCGTTTTGAAATACGGCCTGCAAGGAAAATACCCAAATCAATCATTAAAATGTTTGCAACGACCACTGCGTGGTACTGTACGTCCTCTGAAAATGACTTAAATAAGAAGCGGATCCAATAAATTGCAGTACAGATTGCAATATTGTTTGGATAAGCCTGCATATATTCTGTGGTGACTGGATTTTCTGTCATGAGCCAGTCGGATACATTGTCCCATATATATTGCGGATCCCATCCTCCGATCTTCTGATAGAGCATAGCACATAGACTATGTTGAAAGAAAAACAAAATGCCAAAATAAACAAGATACAAAATGAAATCGTTCCTGTTTAGGAAACCCAGGATTGATTGGAATTTGGTTGTTTTCGTTTTTAGTAAAGTCTTAATGGATGAAAATTTTGTTGCTTGTGTCATAATCAATAAAAGTGCGATCAGCAGGGCAATTCCGGTAGACTGTGCTCTCTTTAATGGAAATAATTCCAAAGTAGTAGGATCGTTTTGGAAGAATACAAATAAAAGCAAAATTCCCCCAAGAACC
The DNA here is from genome assembly GCA_045124315.1 of Lachnospiraceae bacterium. Taxonomy (GTDB): domain Bacteria; phylum Bacillota; class Clostridia; order Lachnospirales; family Lachnospiraceae; genus CAG-411. The sequence goes on along the minus strand of JBGVLO010000038.1, from coordinate 25,093 downwards.
ATCCATGTGTAAGCTGGAACTTTATTTAAGAAGGAAAGCAGCTGCGATTTAGAAAAATTCGCAATCAGTAAACACAGGGCAAATAGGCCTACAAAAAATAGAACACTGGCATATCCCATAGGGACTACATCGTAGGAATAGGTAGCGCGAAGTGCTTTTCCTCTTGCAATGACACCAACAGTTCCGATATGTAGATAATCGCTTAAAGAGTTGCTATCCATTGTGTAAAAAGTTGGACAGGTCACTGTCTCATTTTCTACAAAGCCATGAAAATATACAAAATAACGTTCATTTGCCCGCAGGCGAACATCTCCCAAATCAATATGCACATAAGAATTATCCTGTATATCCGGCGCATAGATAGAAGAAGAAAAAAGCTCTCTTCCACGGCTGTCTAAAACAGAATAATCCAATTGCTGCATTTGAATGGGATTTCCATAAGTGGCAGTGTAGACCTCCATAGAATGAAGCCTTACAGGTTTATGGAAATACAGGCTTTGGTAGACCGGATTCAAGTCGGAAATATAGCCGATGTTTTCCAAGGTTCCATTGGTTTCTTCTGTGACACAACCTTTTTGGCTGGTGAGTGGAAGATGGAAAATCCTACTGATACAGAAAAAAAGTACCAAAAACATTACTACACCTAAGATACTTTTTTTAAAAGACAATGTTTTCATGATATTACCTCTTTCTTTGTTTAAGATAGTATGCTGGCTCATATGGAAGAACTTGATATGAAGGGGGTAAGCCATAGCCAGCAACAAGAACAAAAACAGTATATCAAATTCTTTCTTGTTTGTCTTGAGAAGTGTTTTAGTTTTGTAAATATTTCTATATATTCACATAGTTCCGGTAGAACCTTGCACTTCGCTACAAGGTTCGTACAGCTCCGCTGTAAGGCGTGTTCATCATCGTTTACGAAACACCCATGCCTTAATTTATAAGGCATGGGTGTTTCGTAACAGTTCTGCCGGGGTCATTCATAACGTGCCAAAATATACAAATTGACTAAAAATATTCTTTGTGGCTGGACTGTTACAAATATGGCAGAATAATTTTTTGAAATTTTCACATACTAACTCATAATCCAACAAATTAATTATGAAAGTATGTAAACGGAGGGAGAAGTAGCATGAAAGCAACAGGGGTGATTCGAAGATTGGACGATCTGGGGAGAATAGTGATTCCGAAAGAAATTCGAAAGCTTATGAGGATTCGAGAGGGGGAACCTATGGAAATTTTTGTGAACGCGGAAGGGGATATTATTCTAAAAAAGTATTCCCCTATTGGGGATCTGAGTGAGTTTGCCATGCAGTATGCAGAAGCTATATCACAGAATATTGGAAAGGTGGTCTGCATTACAGATCGAGATCAGATTATAGCGGTTGCAGGAGGAAATCGTAAGGAATTATTGAAACAGCCCATAGGAAGAGAATTGGAATTGGCAATGGAACAGAGAAGCATAATAGAAGGAAAGCAACAAAATTTATTTAATGGGTATTTGGAGGCGGGGGAATTTAAACAGGAAATAGTAGTACCAATTCTCAGTGCCGGTGATGTAATAGGAGTCGTGGCAGTTTTGGGGAAAGATGAGAAAGATTGGAATGGAGAAGTGGAGAAAAAACTTGCCTCAACGGCTGCCAGTTTTCTTGGAAAACAGATGGAAATATAAGGAAATAAAAGAAGGGGAATCCTTTAAAATAAAGCTTTTATTCGAAAATGAATAGGCAAAATAAACAAAATTTAATAAAAATGTTCTGCTAATCTGTAGATTTAAAAGTGAAAACATGGGAAATACCAAAATTTTCTTGACAAACAAGGTGTTTCCGTTTATAAATAGATTTATGAGTGCTTATAGGAGACGAAACAATAGGGCGCGAAAGACTTTCCACGAAAGAAAATTTGGAAAGAGAACACGAGAGGATATCGTGAATAATTTACAATTATATTAGAGGAGGAGTTTATCCATGAACAAAGCAGAATTAGTTGCAGCAATTGCAGAGAAGACAGAATTATCTAAGAAGGATTCAGAGAAAGTATTAAAGGCTTTCGTTGATGTTGTAACAGAAGAGTTAACAAAGGGTGAGAAGATCCAGTTAGTAGGTTTTGGGACATTTGAAGTTGCTGAGAGAACAGCAAGAGAAGGTAGAAACCCTCAGACCGGTGAAACAATGAGCATTCCTGCTTCTAAGGCACCTAAGTTCAAAGCTGGTAAAGCATTAAAGGACGCAGTTAACAAATAATTGTTGGCAAGATAGAAAGAAGAGGCTGGCGCAATTGCGTCAGCCTCTTTTTATGCAAGCAGGGAGAAAGAAGGGTAATTATGAGATTAGACAAGTTTTTAAAGGTATCCCGTTTGATCAAACGGAGAACAGTAGCAAACGAAGCTTGCGACGCTGGACGTGTTATGGTAAATGGAAAGACAGCAAAGGCATCTGTTTCTGTAAAAGCAGGAGATGTGATCGAAATTGCATTCGGAAATAAAAATGTAAAAGTAGAAGTGTTGGATGTGCAGGAGACGGTTCGAAAAGAGGAAGCAAAAGAGTTGTTTAAATATTTATAAAAATGAATCTGATTCGGAATAAGGATAATTTACAAGAGGTTTATCATTGTAGGATGATAAGTCTCTTTTTTGCATAAAAAGAGCCCCAGAAGCATAAATTGTTAGTATATACGTGGCAGGAAAAAGAAATTATGGAAATGGGGTAGAGTAAGATGGAGGAAAGACCGTATGAACAGGGAAAACATAAAATCGTGATTCAGAATCGACAGGCTATGTCCCTAACTGGAGTAAAAGATGTATTATCTTTTGATGCCAGTGAAATTCTTATGGAAACCAATTTGGGATTGTTGATGGTCAGAGGAAAAGAATTGCATGTAAATCGGTTATCACTGGAAAAGGGAGAGGTGGATATTGATGGAACCATGGATAGTTTTGCTTATGCAGAAGAAAAAGAAATTGGAAAAAGAGAGGAAAGTTTATTGAAACGTTTGTTTAAATAAGGGAGAACACGTATGGAGCAGATTGAGCAGGAAGTACGTTTTTTGCTATATTCTTTTTTTACAGGAATCTTCTTGTTGGTTTCGTATGACGGATTGCGGATTTTTCGACGGATATTTCCACACGGAAAATGTGTGACATTTTGGGGAGATTTTTTTTTCTGGCTAATTGGAGGATTGGTTGTTTTCCTCATGTGTTATGAAGTGAACGACGGAATTATAAGGGGGTTCTCTTTAGTGGGAATCGGAATTGGGATGTTAGCCTACCATTTTGGGCCCAGCGAACTTATTGTTATGGGAGCGACTTATGTTCCATTAAAAATAAAGCGTTTTTGGTTACGCAAGCATAGACAGAAACAATAAAGAGTTGTAGGAATTTTTAGAAAAAGCAATGGGGTTGTTGAAAAAATACAGTCAATATGCTACAATAGATACACTAGTTTGTACGTGGATTGAAGGGATTGGACAGGGTGTGGGACTTCAAAAAATGCAGGTAGATCAGGTAGAGTAGGGGAAAATATTTTGAGAGGATTTTTTCAAATATTTTTTGAGGGTTGCGTAGAAGGAGAGGTCACAAAATGAGAAAGAAAAAGCAAAGGATGCAGAAGACCAATCGCATCGGTATTAAGATTAGTACTACGGTCGTGGTCATTCTTTTTGCAGTGCTATCTTATAAGACAGTAACACTACATCAGAAAGCCAGTGAGTATCAGGCTACCTTGGACCAATATCAGAAGGATGTAGAGAAGCTGGAGCAGGATAGACAGGAGATAGAAGAGCAGAAAGAATATGTACAGTCGGATGCGTATGTAGAAGAGTTGGCGCGAGAGAAGTTGGGTCTTGTATACAAAGATGAAGTGATTTTTGAAGCGGACGAAGAACAATAAAAAGATCTATTAGAAGAATCCCTGTTCAATCTATAAAGTGATTGAAGGGGGATTTTTGTTTTACGAATATTTTTTTTGATTTACATGATTTGGGAAAAGTGATAAAATACTTACAGATCACAGATATGTGAGCAGTAACATAAAATATTCTGTATAAGGAACGTTTTGAATCGTTTCGAAAAAAATGAGAGATTGCTGCCATATATGGAAGCGTGGGACAAAAGAGGGGAATTGTACTTGGATTGGATGTAGTTTCCATAGAGAGGTGCAGCAGATGTATCACAACAGTATAATAGGACAAAGCACAAGGGGAGTGAGAGGTATGAATAAGAGAATCATAAGTTTCGTTCTGGTAATCTGTATGATCAGTACTTGTTTTACCAATGTCTTTTATAAAGAAATGGCATATGCAGAGAATGTGATACAGGAAACCGAACAAGGGGAGAATTCTGAAGGAAAGAGGGGCAGTATAGGAGCTGTTGTAAGGATGAGCACTGGTGCGGGGATTGATGTGGAACCGATTGTGAAAGTGAGTATCGGTACAGGATTCAGCGTAGGATGCAGTCGATTGGAAGATGCACTTTCTATGGTGGAGACCTGTGATTCGGCAACCATAGACCTTCTGGCAGATGTCATGCTGGAAGCACCTGTGCATATTAATATGCATGACAGCGATGCATCTCTTACGATTCGGTTAAACCAACATACTTTGGAAGGCAATTCGGATGAAGTGGACATAGATTTTGAGTGTGGTAGTTTACATATCCTGGATGGAAAAATAGAAGGAAATATTCAGATAGAAAAGCAAGGTGCTGTTATTGGGGAGAATGTGACAGTTTGCAGCCAGGAGTCACATGTGCCTGCAATCGGTGTGTATGGAACCTATCAAATGTGTGGAAGCACGGTGGTACAGGGAAATCAGGGCATACATATTTTTTCGGGTGGCAGCGCACAATTAAAAGAAGGTGAGATATGGGGGGAGCAAAAGGATTTGTCTTCGGAAGGTATGTCGTATGAAGTACTGGTGGACGATGGCTGTTTGGAAGATATTTTACCAGAAAATAAGGCATTGTATGTGAATGGGGCATGTAGTTGGGTCGATGCCCGTATGAGCAGGCTCAATGCTATGGAAATTGGGGATGCCGACTATGCCGGGGTACAAATTACGAATGCACCTATATATTTACGGAAAGAATTGGAAGGACAGACAGCAGACTATGGAGTGACCATTAGTCTGTATCTGACTTATCTTTTGTATATGGGTGATTGGTCGGATGTATCCGCAGAGTGTTATGAGTTTGATTCCCAAGGACGAAAACAGGTGATAGAAATTGAGGAAAGTGCAGGAGAGGGGCAAATTATTGTACAGTTAAGGAAAATGACGGCAGGGGAGCATAAGGTGTATGTTCGTTTGTTATGGCAAGGCGGGGTGTATCAGAGCAATGTCAAAACAGTGAATATATCTGTCAGGAAGAAAAGACTTTCTGTTTCTGATTTTGAGCTGGCATCGGACAATGTATACGAGAAAGAGTACGATGGAAACTGCACCTGTCAAACAGTGAGAGCTGTGATCAAGGAAGGGGTAGTCTGGAATAGTACACCTGTTCCGGTTTCCGGAACAGCCACCTATGATTGGTCGGCTCCGGAGAAGGAAGGAAATCGGATTGTATGTGTCATACAGAATTTGAACAATGAAAATTACTATATAGACAGTGAGTGTGCCCTTGTAAAAAGGGGGACGATTAAGAAAAGGGAAGTGACCCTGTCCTTGAAAGGAGATGTGAGGAAGTGTTATGATGGAACGGCTACTCTGACAAATATCATCCGAAATTCCTTGTATCTGGAGGTGGGGAATCTGGTTGAAGGGGATGAGGTTCAGGCAAAAGCCACATTCTATGAATTTGAGGATGCTGCCGTTGGTTATAGCAAGAAGGTATATGCAAGAAGATGCTATTTGACGGGATTGGACAGCGAACACTATAGTCTGACCAAATATGATGTAGATTCCTATGTGGGAACTATTTATACGGGGGTTACCGTTAGCGCTACACCAAAACCAACGGCGACACCAATTGTAGCAACACCAGTGATAACGGTAAGTCCCACAAAGGCACCGGTTGTGACAACTACTCCCACAAAGTCGCCAGTTCCCGTTACACCGGTAGTTACCGTAGAACCAACCAGGACGCCAATGGTGGTCACACCCTTTGTTACAGTGGAACCAACGGGAACACCTATTTCTGTGACTCCTGAAGTTACAGTTCCGGTGGAGACTACATGGCCAACTGTAAGTCCAATCGCTGTAAATACTCCAACTGTTGAAACGGATCCTGTTGCAAATACGGCATTTCCTAAAACGACAACGCCCATAGCAGCGTCCATGGAGCCTTTTGTTCCTAACAGCCAGACAGAAAATCCTTCTTATGACGAAGAGGGAGAGAGTCCACCTCTAATACAAACGCAGAGACCGGTGGTAACGAGAGAGCCGGAAGAGGATGAAATAGAAGAATTTGAGGACGAAGTCCTGATCGTACAATCCAGAAAATCAAATGCGGTAGGGACAAATGGAAGTGGAATGGATGATGATTGGATTTATGAAGATGTGGATATGGATGCAGGCAAGGACAGCGAAGACGTGATAGAATTGGGGGGATTGCCGAAGAAAGGTTGGATCATTAAAAGTAAGAGTGGGTGTTCTTATAAAATCACAAAGGTAGGAGAGAATGTAACTTTTGTAAAGCCTAAGGGAAAGAACATGGTGGCATATACGATTCCAAATACGGTTATGATTGATGATGTGCAGTACGATGTGACTGGAATTCAGAAAAATGCATTAAAAAATAGCAAACGATTACAGGTGCTTACCATAGGAAAAAATGTAAAAGAAATTGGATCCGGTGCGTTTGCAAATTGTACAAAATTAAAAACGGTGATTATAAATGCAAAGAAGATTAAGAATGGTAAAGTTTCCAAAGGAACTTTTTCTGGAATTGGACCGAGAACTACGGTATATGTGCCAAAAGGCAAATACAAAACCTATAAAAAGTTATTTACCAGTTTAGGATGCAAAGGTCAGGTAAAAAAAGAATAGATTTGTGCTTGACACTTTGGCGTAGTGTGATAGAATGAAAAGGATTGATAAAAACGATGATAGTGCAGTTAGCAAGCTAACATAGAGTATCTTACACTTTACAGAGAGAGGAGCCTTGGCTGGAAGCTTCTTAAGTACAGGAGATATTTGAAATTCACACTGGAGTTGCAGATTTGAAGCCTTTTGGGGTGCTGTTCACATATCTGTGAACCATAGCCCTTTTGGTGAGTAGGACCTGACGTGGCGCTCGTTACGCGTGGAAGAGAGATACGCAAGTATAATTTGGGTGGTACCGCGGAGATGGATTCGTCCCTACAGAAGAGAAATCTTTTGTAGGGACGTTTGTTCTTTCATAGGAGATCGATACATTCGCAGACCAACCATTTCATAGAAGTTTAAGGCTTGAGTAAATGACATTGATTTTGGAACCTATACAATGAAACAAATAGAAAGGATGGAAACAGATGAAAGAAAAATTGCAGGGAATCAAAGAGAAAGCGTTGGAACAGATTGGTGCCGCACAGCATTTGGAAACTTTGAATGATGTGCGAGTAGCTATTTTGGGTAAGAAGGGTGAATTGACTTCTGTGTTAAAGTCTATGAAGGATGTGGCACCTGAGGATCGTCCAAAAGTAGGACAGATGGTAAATGAAGCAAGAGCAGAAATCGAGAAGGTTTTAGAAGAGAAGAAGACTGCTTTTGAGAAAAAGATCCGTGAAGAAAAAATGAAGGCAGAGACGATCGATGTTACATTGCCTGCAAAGAAACCAATGATGGGACACCGTCACCCAAATACCATTGCTTTGGAAGAGATTGAAAGAATCTTTATAGGAATGGGTTACGAAGTGGTGGAAGGCCCGGAAGTGGAGTATGATTACTATAACTTTGAAGCGTTGAATATTCCTGCAAACCATCCTGCAAAAGATGAACAGGATACGTTCTATATTAACAAAGATATCGTATTGCGTACACAGACCTCTTCTACACAGGTTCATGAATTGGAAAAGGGAAAACTTCCAATCCGCATGATCGCACCGGGGCGTGTGTATCGTTCCGACGAAGTAGATGCGACCCATTCTCCAACCTTCCATCAGGTAGAGGGATTGGTAGTAGATAAGAACGTAACATTTGCAGATTTGAAAGGAACCCTTCAGGAATTTGCAAAAGAAATTTTTGGGGAAGATACAAAGGTTAAGTTCAGACCCCATCACTTCCCATTTACAGAGCCAAGTGCGGAAATGGATGTATCCTGCTTTAAGTGTGGAGGAAAAGGATGCCGTTTCTGTAAGGGAGAAGGTTGGATTGAAATCTTAGGTTGCGGAATGGTACACCCTCATGTATTAGAAATGAGTGGTGTAGATCCAAAAGAGTATGTTGGATTTGCATTTGGTGTAGGTTTGGAGAGAATCGCACTGTTGAAATATGAAATTGATGATATGCGTTTATTATACGAGAATGATACTCGTTTCTTAAAACAGTTTTAACAATCCGTAGGTATCATGGCTGGATAGATTGTAGAAAAGATAGAAACAAAGAGTCAAAAGGTTTGAACCGTAACAGCAAATTAGGAGGCAAAGAATATGAATACACCTTTATCATGGATAAAAGATTATGTACCAGAGTTGGATTGTACCGTGCAGGAATATGTAGATGCTATGACCTTATCTGGAACAAAAGTAGAAGGATATGAACAATTAGATAAAAACTTAGAAAAGATCGTGGTAGGAAAGATCCTTTCTATCGAAAAACATCCGGATGCGGATAAGTTGATCGTATGTCAGGTGCAGGTGACAGAAGAAGGTGAGCAGGTACAGATCGTAACTGGTGCATCCAATGTAAAAGTAGGAGACAAGGTTCCGGTTGTATTGGATGGCGGACGTGTGGCAGGAAGTGCACATGACAATGAGCCACATCCGGATGGAATTAAGATTAAGAAAGGGAAGCTTCGTGGGGTACCTTCTTTTGGTATGATGTGTTCCATTGACGAGTTGGGATCTACTGTGGATATGTATCCTGATGCGGCACCAGACGGAATTTACATTCTGAGTGACAATGAGGATTATAAGGATGCTCCAATTGGAAGTAGTGTTCCGGAATTACTTGGGTTGCATGACACGGTAGTGGAATATGAAGTAACATCCAATCGTGTAGACTGTTTTGGTATTTTGGGAATTGCAAGAGAAGCTGCCGCAACTTTTGGTAAGCCATTTGTGCCACCGGTTGTAAAAGTTACAGAGAATGATGAAAAAACCAGTGATTATGTTTCTGTAGAGATTCAGGATACGGACCTTTGTTCCCGTTATGTAGCAAAAGTAGTAAAGAATGTAAAAATCGGACCTTCACCAGAGTGGATGAAGAGAAGACTGGCAGCAGTTGGTATCCGTCCAATTAACAATATTGTAGATATTACAAACTTTGTTATGACAGAGTATTCACAGCCAATGCATGCCTATGATTTGGATACCATTGCAGACAAGAAGATTGTTGTAAAACGTGCGCAAAAAGGTGAGAAGTTTGTTACTTTAGATGGACAGGAAAGAGAATTGGATGATAGCATCCTTACAATTTGTGATGGTCAGAAAGCAATTGGAATTGCCGGTATCATGGGTGGAGAAAACACTATGATTACAGATAAGGTAAACACAATGTTATTTGAAGCAGCCTGCTTTGATGGAACCAACATCCGTTTATCCGGAAAGAAGCTTGGAATGCGTACGGATGCACAGGCAAAATTTGAAAAGGGATTGGATCCAAACACCGCTATGGAGGCAATGAACCGTGCCTGTCAGTTGATTACAGAACTTGGTGCCGGTGAAGTAGTCGGAGGATATGTAGATGTATATCCAAATGTAAGAGAGCCAAAGAGAGTGGCATATGATGTGGATCGTATCAATAAAATGTTAGGAACAGATATTGATGAAGATACCATGATCGGATACTTTGAAAAAATCGACCTTCCAGTAGATAAAGCAGCAAAAGAAATTATCGTTCCAACCTGGAGACAGGATGTGAATGTATTGGCAGATGTGGCAGAGGAAGTGGCACGTTTTTACGGATATGACAACATCCCAACCACATTGCCAGCCAGTGCAGCTACAAAGGGTGGCTTGTCAGAAAAATTGAGAGTGGAAAACATTGTGAGAAATGTGGCAGAACAGTCTGGTTTCTGTGAGGCAATGACCTACTCTTTTGAGAGTCCAAAGGTATTTGATAAATTATTGATTTCGCAGGAGGATGCACTTCGAAATGTTGTGAAAATTTCCAACCCATTAGGAGAAGATTTCAGTGTAATGCGTACACTTCCATTAAATGGAATGCTTACTTCTTTGTCTACAAACTTTAACCGTAGAAATAAAAATGTGCGTTTGTATGAAATTGCAAATGTCTATATTCCAAAAGATAATACAGGAAAAGAACTTCCAGATGAGAGAACACAGCTTACATTAGGTATGTTTGGAGAGGGAGACTTCTTTGACATGAAGGGCGTAGTTGAGGAAGTATTAGAAGCGGTAGGAATTAAGAGTGTAAAGAGTTACGATCCAAAGGCAGAAAAGAATTTCTTACATCCAGGTCGTCAGGCAAAGGTATCCGTAGATGGAACGGTAGTAGGTTACTTAGGAGAAATCCATCCGGAAGTAGCAGAAAACTACAACATGAAGACAAAAGCATATGTTGCAGTAATCGATATGCCGCCCCTTATGGAATTAGCAAACTTTGCTATTAAGTATACAGGAATTGCAAAATATCCTGCAGTAAGCCGTGACTTAAGTATGGTTATGCCAAAGAGCATTCTTGTGGGACAGGTAGAAGAATTGATCCGCAAGAAAGGTGGAAAACTACTGGAAGACTGTACTTTGTTTGATGTATATGAGGGAGACCAGATCGCAGAAGGTCACAAATCCGTAGCATATTCCATTTCCTTCCGTGCAGCAGACCACACATTAGAGGAAAAAGAAATTACAACAGTGATGGATAAGATCCTGAAAGGATTGGAAGATATGGGCATCGAACTTCGTAAATAGAAAGGTATTATTTATATGAGGGAAGAGCAAACAAAGCGACGAGGAAGGGTTGCAGTGCGAATTTTGTTTGTGATATATGTGATTGTGTTGGCTTATTTTCTGTTCTTTTCCGAGAGGTATGGAAGAACGGAAGATCAAGCCTACCGATACAATTTGATTCCGTTTCGTGAAATTATGAGATATTTGCGTTATCGACAGATATTTGGAGTGGAGTACTTTATTGTAAACATTGTTGGAAATGTTATGGCATTTGCCCCCTTCGGTTTTTTACTTCCCATTGTCAGTTCTCAGAATCGGGACTTCCTTTCTGTTGCACTATATAGTGTAGAATTGAGTTTTGGGGTTGAGTTAGTACAACTTACCTTTCAGGTAGGGATTTTTGACGTAGACGATGTGATTATGAATACGACCGGCTGTATCATTGGATATGTGTGTTTTATTCTTCTGCGGAAAAAATTAAAAAAGTTATTGTAAGAAAAAGGTGAAAATATGAAAACATTTATTCCAAGGGAAGAGGATAGCATTCGTAACCGCAAGGTTACCTATATGAAAATCGATCAGTATCCTTCGGTGGTTGGTCTTGTGTCCATGTGTATGGGAGGTGCCAATTTTGCAGTCCTTATGCTGTTGTTTTTGATCTCCTATACACAAAAGGGAGAATCGGGTATGTGGATTGGTGTTTTAGGTCTGCTTCTTGCTATCGTTGCCATTTCGGGAATTGTAACTGCAGTTGTGGGTATGCGGGATGAAGAGGCGAAGAAAGGCAGATCAGTGGCAGGTTTCTGTATCAATGTATTTCTGTTTCTGGTGTATGTTTCTTTATACGTGACAGGAATTGTGTAAAAAGTTTGTTTACAAAACAACAAAAGTTCAAAAAAGTATAAAGAAAATGGGAAAATATGTCGAAGTAAAGCAAAATAGGGATTTTAGAGCTTGTTTTGATAGTGAGAATCGCTATGAAAACAAGCTTTTCTTTTCAAGGGAATACTATTTTGGGGTGCACTCAGGGGCACACATTTAAATATAATATTCTAAAAGGCAGCATAAGGTTACAAAATGTAGAGGGATTTTACCTATTTGTTTTTAACATGGGGTGGTAGACACTTATGGAAAACCGGAAGAATGACCAGAATAGTGACATGCAAGGCGACAATTTAAAGGAGGGGCTTATTATGGCAGAAATCAGCAAAGAGGAATTTAAAGAAAGCGTAGTAGATTATCTAAAGAAATTTTTTAGACGTTCAGTTGAAGATGCAGATCAGCAGCAGTTGTTCCAGGCGGTAGCATATGCTACAAAGGATATTGTAATCGATCAGTGGATGGCATCTCACAAGCAATGGGAGAAGGAAGATAAGAAGATTGTATATTATTTGTCCATGGAGTTCTTAATGGGACGTGCATTGGGAAATATTATCATTAACCTAAAAGGAAATGAGGCAATTAAAGAAGCTATAGAAGAGTTAGGTTTGGACTTGGATGTAATTGAAGACCAGGAGCCGGATGCAGCACTTGGTAATGGTGGTCTTGGCCGTTTGGCAGCTTGTTTCTTGGATTCTCTTGCAACATTGGGCTATCCTGCATATGGATGTGGTATTCGCTACAAATATGGTATGTTTAAGCAAAAGATTGAGAATGGTTTCCAGATTGAGACTCCGGATGACTGGTTGAAGCACGGAAATCCATTGGAGATGAAGCGCGCAGAGTATGCTGTGGAAGTTAAGTTTGGCGGATATGTAACAGTTAAGAGAGATGAGAATGGTAAGGATCATTATGTACAGGAGAACTATCAGTCGGTTCGTGCGGTACCATATGATCTTCCTGTGGTTGGTTATAACAACAGTATGGTAAACACCCTTCGTATCTGGGATGCAGAAGCCATTGACACATTTAGTTTGGATTCCTTTGACAAGGGAGATTACCAGAAGGCTGTGGAGCAGGAGAATCTTGCAAGAACCATCTGTGAAGTGTTGTATCCAAATGATAACCACTATGCAGGTAAGGAGCTTCGTTTAAAACAGCAGTATTTCTTTGTATCTGCAAGTATCCAGAGAGCAGTGAAGAAATATATGCAGACACATGATGATATTCATAAGATCCACGAGAAAGTTTGTTTCCAGATGAACGATACCCATCCAACTGTAACAGTAGCAGAGTTCATGCGTATTCTTTTGGATGAATATGACTTAGAATGGGGTGAAGCATGGGAGATTACAAATAAGACTTGTGCTTACACAAACCACACAATCATGTCAGAAGCTTTGGAAAAATGGCCATTGGAATTATTCTCAAGATTGCTCCCTCGTATTTATCAGATTGTGGAAGAAATCAATAAGAGATTTATTCTTGAGATTCAGGCTAGGTATCCGGGAGATTACGATAAGGTTAAGAGCATGGCTATCATTTATGATGGACAGGTTAAGATGGCACATTTGGCTATCGCAGCCAGCTTCTCCGTAAATGGTGTTGCCAGACTGCATACAGAGATTTTGAAAAACCAGGAATTAAAAGACTTCTATCAGATGATGCCGGAGAAGTTCAATAACAAGACAAACGGTATTACACAGAGACGTTTCTTACTTCATGGAAACCCATTGCTTGCTGATTGGGTGACAAGTAAGATTGGAAACGATTGGATTACCGATCTTTCTCATCTTGATCAGTTGGCAATTTACGCAGATGATGAGAAGTGTCAGAAGGAATTTATGCATATCAAATATCAAAATAAGGTTCGTTTGGCAAAATACATCAAAGAACACAATGGAGTAGAGGTAGATCCTCGTTCTATTTTTGATGTACAGGTAAAGCGTTTGCATGAGTATAAGCGTCAGTTATTAAATATTTTGCATATTATGCATTTGTATAACCAATTGAAGAAGAATCCATCTATGGACTTCTATCCAAGAACCTTCATATTTGGTGCAAAGGCTTCGGCAGGGTATCGTCGTGCAAAGGCGATCATTAAGCTGATCAATAGTGTTGCGGATGTAGTAAATAATGATGCAAGCATTGAAAATAAGATTAAGGTTGTATTTATAGAAGATTATAAGGTATCCAATGCAGAGTGGATTTTTGCAGCAGCAGATGTGTCTGAGCAGATTTCCACAGCAAGTAAAGAGGCATCTGGTACAGGCAACATGAAGTTTATGCTGAATGGAGCTTTGACACTTGGTACTATGGATGGTGCTAATGTAGAGATTGTAGAAGAGGTTGGAGCTGAGAATGCATTTATCTTTGGATTAAGTTCCGATGAAGTAATTGCGTATGAGCACAATAACCAGTACAATCCAAAGGATATTTACAATATTGATCAGGACATTCGTGCCGTATTGACACAGTTGATCAATGGGACTTACTCTAAGGATAATCCGGAATTGTTCCGTGAGATTTACAATTCCCTATTAGAGAAAAATGGTGGAGAGAGAGCCGATCAGTACTTTATTTTGAAGGACTTCCATTCTTACGAGGAAGCACAGAAGAAAGTAGAGGCTGCTTATCGAAATGAAGCAGGATGGGCAAAATCTGCGATCCTTAATACCGCTAAGTGTGGTAAGTTCTCTTCTGACCGTACAATTGAAGAATATGCAAAGGAAATCTGGCATCTTGAAAAGGTAAAGGTAGAGGTATAATAGTCGACTGGATATCGAAAGAAAATATTGAAGAGGCGTTACTGTATGGTAGCGCCTTATGTAATGTTAAAGTATTATTGAAAAGAATATTTGTATGTTGAGAATTTTTTGAAGAAATATTGAAGGATATTAATATGCGTAATAAATTTAACATAAGAAAATATCAAGCTTTTATAAAAGAAGCATATAATAAATCAGACATTATTTATGTGGATTTTGACTCTGTTATAAGTGATATTATGATATTGAAAAATGGAAAGTTTAGTGTGTTTTTCGACAACATAATAGATATATCTATTGAATATGAAAATGGTTTTCCATATACAAGATTGTTCATTCAAAAAAACTATGCAGTCTATAATTATCTTTTTCGTATTTTAAGCTGGGAAGGTTTTTGTGAAAGAGATTTTGATAGTGAGATGACAATGTGTGCGTTATACTTTTATAATAAAGATGATTGTATAGCAGGAATAGAAAGTCATTATAGAGATTATGAAAATATTTTCTTTTTTTGTGATTGTTAAATGTTGGTTGGATAAGTCTGGCTGGCATTTTCCTTTATAAAGAATTCTGAATTTTGGACAAAAAACAAGTAAATGTTTCACAGTGACTACATAGATTAGCCTATACTTTTTGAGATAATAGAGTTACTAAAAAGTGTCAAAAAAGTATAGGCTATATTTTTTGAAAGTTATAGAAGAAGGAGAAAAAATGAACGACAAAATCAGAAAACAGCTAATGGTTTTAATCATTAGCGTGATAATCGCTATTTTAGTTCCCACTGTTTTTTTTGTTTTTCAGGTAATACAGAAAAGCATCCAGCAATATGAGGCGAAAAAAGATACTATAAAAGTAGTGGCATCCCCTGTTGAGGAAGGAAAAAGCCAGGTACAGATGGAGATTTCGCCACTGTTTCAGCCATTTCCGACACTGAAACCGGTTGAGGTAGAATTGGTTATGGTGGGAGATATGCTGTTACATGGCTATGTGCAGACAAATGGAAGACAGCCGGATGGTTCCTATAATTATGATCACTTTTTTCAGCATGTAAAAAAGCAGATAAAAAAGGCAGATGTGGCAGTGGTGAATCAGGAAGTGATTATAGGAGGAGAAGAGTTTGGAATACAGAATTATCCTCGCTTTAATTGTCTGAATGAGGCAGGAGATGCTTTGGTAAAGGCTGGATTTGATGTAGTGTTGCATGCCACCAATCATACACTGGATCAGGGCGTAAAAGGGGTGCAAAACTGCATGGAATTCTGGGAGACAGAGCATCCGGAAACTACATATTTAGGCGTTCACAAATCGGAGAAGGCAAGAAAAAAGATCTATGTGTATGTGAAGGATGGTTTACGGATTGCCATGCTCAATTATACCTATGGACTGAACGGTTTTTCTGTGCCGTCGGATCAGTCGTATTTGGTAGATCTTTTGGATAAGAAAAAAGTGAAGGCAGATATAAAGAAAGCGAAAAAACAGGCGGATTTTGTAGTGGTGTACCCGCATTGGGGAACGGAATATTACTTAGGTGTCAGCCAAAGTCAGAAGGAGTGGGCACAGTTTTTTGCAGATCAGGGAGTGGATCTTGTGATTGGAACACATCCTCATGTGGTGGAACCTGTGGAATGGGTAAAAGGAAAAGATGGGAATAACATGTTAGCGTATTATTCCATAGGGAATTTTATATCTGCACAGGATCAGGCAAAGACCATGCTAGGTGCCATGGCAAAGGTAACGATCGTGAAAGATATTCGCGGAAATGTCAGTATAAAAGACAATAAGGAAATTCCTATTGTAACACATTGGGAATCCGGAACTGCTACTTTCACTACTTACCCGCTAAAAAAATATTCCCAGGAATTAGCATTGCGCAATCATGCCCGGAACATGGATTATACTTTTAGTTGGCAGAAAATGTGGGATATTTGGAATGAGGTTATGGGATAAGTCTTGTTGTGCTTTGATTTTTTGTCGTTACGAAATGGTCAAAAAAACCGATATATTAAAGTAGAGTGTAACTATTCAAAAACTTATATAACAACACAAAAAAGCATTGGAGGGAGTATTTTATGGCAAAGAAAAAGAAGTTTGTTTCAGAAGAAGTGGCAGGTTTTTGTAACCAGGTTGCCATTATTCTGAAGAGTGGAATTGGATTGGAAGAGGGCATGTATATGCTGGCTGAGGAGATGGAAGATGCTGTAACAAAGCAGATTATGAAATCGGTGGAACAGCAGTTGAAGGAGGGAAAGAGTTTTCAGGAGTCCCTTCAAAGTACAGAGGCGTTTCCGGCATATATGGTGAATATGGTTCGTGTGGGAGAGGCCAGTGGAAAGCTGGAAGATGTAATGCGTTCTTTGTCAAAGTTTTATGAGAGGGAGCATATCATTAAGACCAGTATTCGTAATGTAGTGTCCTATCCGTTGTTAATGTTTTTGATGATTGCTATTATTTTGACAGCGCTAGTAAGTTGGATCTTACCAATGTTCCAGAATGTATTCACCAACTTGAACGTAGATGCAGCTTCTTCCAGTAGCAAGATCATGCATTTTGGTATGACAGTTGGAACTACGGTGTCTGTTTTGGCAGCAGTCATCATTTTGGCAGCACTTTGTATCTTACTTTGGTATCAGACGGACAATGGAAAGAAGAGTCTTATAAACTTTGCAAATGGCTTTATTTTGACAAGGAAAATCGGGAAACTTATGGCAACCGGAAAGTTTGTTTCCTCTCTGTCTGTTATGTTATCCAGTGGTATTGAACCTGCAGAGGCTATGGAAATGGCACAGGAGGTAGTGGAACACAAAGAATTGCAGGGAAAGATTCAGCATTGTTTGGAAGAAATGGATCAGGAGAAGTCGTTTGCAGATATTCTCAGAGAAGAAGAGATCCTTACTGGTATGCAGGGAAGAATGGTTGCCATTGCGTCAAAAGCCGGTGTGATGGATGAAGTATTGTATGAAATCAGCGACCAGTATGATGAGAAAATTGCAGACCATTTAGGGCAGTTTTGTTCCAGAATAGAGACTTCTCTTGTATTTGGTTTATCGATTATTGTAGGGGGAGTTTTGATCGCTGTTATGTTCCCGTTGATTAGTATTATTACATCCATTGGATAAGTTTGAGAAATCCATTGCGTAGAGAAAGAGGGAAGAGAAGTGAAAAATTTAAAATTAGATAAAACAAAGTCAGAAAGAAGTTTGTTTCAGGAACTATTTTTTCCCATATTGCTTTTTATACTTACCATAGGAGCTGCCGGAGCTGCAGGGGTGTATTTTCGACATACCAGTAACATGCAGAGTGTGGACTTGTTAAGACAGTCTGCCAGACGAGCAGTGGTTCAGTGTTACGCCATTGAGGGAAATTATCCTGCGGATGTGGAATATTTAGAGCAGAATTATGGACTAGAGTATAATCATGACAAGTATTTTATCGATTATCAGATATTTGCATCCAATGTTATGCCGGATTTGGAAGTGTACGAGAGAAAGTAGAAAGGGAGTGGAAATTTGAAAAAGAGAAATAACTGGATTATCAATTACATGGCAATTTTGTCTTTGCTCTGTATCTTCATTATCGGCTCTCTCATACTGATGAATGTGGGTGTACATGTATACAAAAATATTGTTGAGAGCAATGGAGAGAATTTTCGATTGCGTTCCTCCCTATCTTATGTGGCTACCAAGGTGAGACAGCATGACATGACAGATGCCATCTCCGTTGAGGAGAAGGATGGCATTCAAATGCTGGTATTAAAGGAGCAGATTGATGGTGTGGAGTATGAGACTAGAATCTATAGCTACGATGGAGCTCTTAGAGAATTATTTCAGGAGAAGGGAATGGAATACAAGCCTGCAGACGGATTGCAGATAATGGAAATTATGGATTTTCAGGTGGAAAAGGACAAGAACCATTTGTCCTTTACAGCAATTGATCAGGAGGAGCAGGAAAACCTTCGAATGACTTTAAAAAGTGAACAGTAACGAGGATTTGGATGAAATAGAGGGTGAAAACAGTTATGAAAAGAAAGGGAAAACAGTCAGAAAGCACCAGACTGACTCTGTTAGAGTTGATTATCAGTATTGGTGTGTTTGCCATTATTAGTGTATTTCTCCTGGAAATGTTTTTGGCGGCAAATTCCATGCAACAGCAGGCAAAGGATGAAGGAAAGGCCATTACAAAGTCTGAAACCGTTGCAGAGCTTATAAAGGGAGCAGACAGTCAGGAGGAGGTTTTTGCGCAGTTATCCATGCAGGAAGCATGGGGAACCATGCAGCAGAAAAAGAATGGTACGTATCAGATCGTGGATGTAACTTCCAGTGAGGATGCCGGTAAGACGAAGCTGTATGTAGCACATTTTGATAAGAACTGGAAGGAAACAGAGGAAGAGGATTGTTATAGTTTGATATTGGTACCTTATGAGGAAAACTTGCAGGGTAAGACAGTAAATGACTATGAGATTTTTGTGTATTGCCTGAATGGATATGCGTCTATACTGAATTCCAAGGAAAGTGTGGAATTGTATCACTTAAGTTTTTCCGATTATAAAGGGGGGGAGTAGACATATGGAAGAAAAAAAAGGCTTTGTATTTAACATAGGAACTCCTTCCATTTTGGTGATTTTACTTACTTTTGTGTTGTGTACATTTGCACTATTTTCCATTCGAGCTTCTAACAGTGAACGGAAATTGGCAGATAAGACTGGAGATTCTGTGCAGGAGTATTATCTTGCGGATCAAAAAGCAGTGCATGCCTTGGCTTATGTAGACTCTGTGTTAGAAACATCCGAAGTGGAATATTTAGAGGAGACACTGGTAGGAGCAGAAGCAGGAAAAGAAGAAAGTATTGCAGGTATTTTTGGTGTGAAAGTAAAGTTAGAGGAACATGCCTCTTTTGTAATTGGAACAGAAGGAACCAAGAGGAGTATTGGACAGATTACGTATTGTTACCCAGTAAGAGAAGGGGTGGACTTACAAGTAGCATTGGATATTTACAATGATAGAAGTTACGTTATTAAACAGTGGAGTACCACACAGGCTGCCAGTGATCTTCTGGATTTAGAGGATGGTGGTTTTGAATTATGGGATGGAAACGTTACAGCAGAATAGAAGGTGAAAAGATATGAATTTAGATCAGATGTTGGAGGCAGCAGTGAACAAAGAGGCTTCGGATATTTTTTTAGTAGTAGGACAGCCAGTATCTTTTAAAATCGAGGGATTGATAGAGAAGCAGAGTGATCAGAGATTAACGCCGGATCAGATGGAAGAAATCGTCAATCAGCTATATGGAATGGCACATAGAGATACGGTGTACCGAAGTCGTGGGGATGACGATTTTTCGGTGTCACTTTGTAATGTAGGGCGATTTCGTGTCAATGTTTTTAAGCAGCGAGGAAGTTGGGGAGCGGTTCTTCGAGTGGTAACCTTCGATTTGCCGGATGTAAGCAAAATGAACATTCCAAAGTCCATACTGGAACTGGGAGAGAAACGAAAAGGATTGATTTTGGTGACAGGACCAGCGGGCAGTGGAAAGAGTACCAGCCTTGCATATATTATAGACCAGATCAATCGAAATCGAAATTGCCATATTCTCACATTGGAGGATCCAATTGAATTTTTGCATAAGCACCAGGAAAGTATTGTTAGTCAGAGAGAAATTGGAATAGACAGTATTAATTATGGTCGGGCACTGAAAGCAGCCATGCGTGAAGCCCCAGATGTGATTTTGATTGGAGAGATGCGTGATTTAGAGACCATAGAAACAGCCATAACGGCAGCAGAGACCGGACACCTGGTTTTGTCCAGTTTGCATACCATTGGGGCAGCAAGTACCATTGACCGAATTATTGATGTATTCCCGCCTACACAACAGCAACAGATCCGTATGCAGTTGTCAATGGTGTTACAATCGGTAGTTTCCCAGCAATTGTTACAGAATGAGCAGGGAAAAATGGTTCCTGCATTTGAAATCATGCATGTGAACAAAGCCATTCAAACCATGATCCGAGACGGAAAGGTACATCAGATCAATTCACAGATCGCTACTTCAGCAGATGCGGGAATGATTACTATGGACAAAAGTCTTTTAAATCTTTACCGTGCAGGGGAAATTAGCTATGCCACTGCTTTGAGTGCGTGTATCAACAAAGAAGTGATGGAGAGAGAAATGAAGATAAGATAAACAAGAACCATCCCAGGGGAAGATTTCCTTCCCTTGGGGTGGTTTTTTATTTATAGGATTAGGATGTCAAAAGCCTATACTGGAGTGGATTATTGAAAAAATACACAATTTATTATTTGTATTTGTAGATGCTGTACATGACAGACAGTCCCATCAAACACGTCGATTTTGCCTATTTTGTTCCGTCGCTTATTTATGTTGAGCCTGCACTTCGATTACGCTATGCTATATCTCAGTTACGGGCTTCGTCCTATAGAACAGAAAACAAATCTGTTTGTTTATGAGCAAGCTCTTACAAAAGATTGTTTTCTGTTTTGCATGGTTCATGGCTTATGTGCAAACTGGACAGAATTATCCTATCGTTTGTTTGAGTCTGTCTGACGCGCACAGCATCTTCAAAAGTATAGTCTTTGTTTGTTACTGTTCACAGGTAGGTATTTTCGGTACCGAAAATACCGTATGAAAGTCTACCGTGTGCAGATTTGGGCAATTTTTCATGCGCAGCATTGCCCAAATCAGTTACAGTTCACATACCTGTGAACTGTAACCTTTGTTTTGCAATTTTACAATAGTAAACAAAAAAAAGGTTGACAGCGAATAAGAGATATAATAAAATTAAATGCAAATAAAGTTTGAATAATTCAAGTGCTTTATGAATGGAAGAGAGGCGATAGGGCTATGAGTAAAATAGAAAACAAAAATGCGTATTCGATATTTTGGAAAAATTTTGAATACATAAAATCATGCGAAGAAATGCAGACAGGTCAATTTGAACGATTTTTAGGAGTCAGTGTAGGGACGTTTTCAAGATTAAAAAAAGAAATGAATTTGGAAAAATACGGTTATGTACTCGAAAAATTATCAGATAAATATGACTATCCAGTAGATGCTTTTTTTAATAGAAAAATAGATAAGAGAAAATTTGAGATTAATTATCGTACGAGAAGATTTTTAATTGAACTAAAAGAAGACACGAAGGAAGGTATGTGTTTGTGGAGATCAGAGGGAAAATTCAATTCTGAATTTGGAGATTATGGTGATTTGGTAGCTATACAAGAAAAATTACAAGAAAAAAAAATAGACTGTAAGAAAACAGAAATGTGGAGTGCAGAAGAAAGTAGAACCCGAAAGATTTTGTATATAGCCAAAACTGCAGAAAGATTCAATCTATTTTTGAAAATAGATGATGGTGTATGTGAAATTTGTGATAGTGCGAATAAGGAAGAATATTATGAGTTATTAAAGGAAATATATCATTTGATTTCATTATATTGTAACGATTTATTACCAGATGAAGAGAAAGCTTATCAGTATATGGGGGCTTTTCTTAGTTCAGTGCGCAAATTCTAATAGTAGGAAGGAGGTATCAAGATGCAAGAAGATAATAAGAAATATCGCTTCATGGAAATAGAGCAAGATTCTTATCGTATGATTTTGGTTAGTGATGGTCAGGAAAAAGTTGATTATGGTGGTTCAGATATTGGAGAGAAAGTAGTACAAACTTTACAAGTAACTGATACCAAGAAAGTTTTGTTGTTAAGGCGGCGGGACAAAGTAGAGATACGCGTTCCAGAATTCTTGTTTAATGAAAATAAAAAAAAGTCAAATTTGACAAATAGAATTAGAAAAGTTTTTGGAGGAAAGAGGAAATGAGATATACAACATATACTGAGAGATATAATGCAATAAAAAAGAAAAATAGAATGATGCAAGTTGAGGATCAAGAAGCATTTCATTGTGAGCCCGATTTACTTAAACTTTTAGGTGATGATAAAAATAATACTGCAATTTTGGTAGAGACAGGTGTGTTTTACAAAACTGCTATCGTAGATAAAATTGTGGATTCAGATTGTGTAATTCTATATTTTTCTGTCTCATTAAAAGAAATAGAGAAAAAAGTTGGTTGTCAAAGCGAAGCTTGGAATAATTATATGAGAATCAAAGAAAGGGAAAACTCTATTTGTGTTGACTTTGGCGCTACATTTGTTTATGGTAATCTAAAATTAAGTCAGATGGCTCATTGAAAATTCAGTCACTTAACCTAAAATTACGATACTCTTCATAGAAAACTATGGGGAGGTATCAGAAAGAAGTGATTGATATAGTAACAAAACAGAAAGTGATACTAAAACACAGAGATGGATTAAGTAATCGTCAAATCGCAAGAGAGCTTGGGATAGACAAGAATACGGTAAATAAATACGTGAATGAATACGAAGCTGCCTTGGCTGGTCTGTTGGCGCAGCATCCAGAAACAAATGCTGAAGAACTTCATGAATATTTTACCGAAAAACCTCGATACAGTTGTAAAAACAGAGGTCCCAAGACTTCTACGATGGAGGCAATGAAAATAATTCAATATTGCCTAGAGGAAAACGAAAAAAAGCGTCAAACAGGACGTTCAAAGCAACAAATGAAAAAAACAGACATTCATGCATATCTCATCAAACAAGGTTTCGATATCAGTTATTCAACGGTAAAACGTCTTACAAATAAGCTGGGATCTGAGACAAGGTCCAAAGAAGCTTTCATTGGACAGAGTTATCAGCCGGGTGATATATGCGAATTCGATTGGGGGGAGGTAAAACTAGATATAGATGGTACTGGATATAAAAGATATCAAATGGCAGTATTTTCAAGTGCATTAGGTAATTATAGATTTGCAAGATTGTACCGGACACAAGATACAGCAGCATTTCAGGATGCACATACTGAATTTTTTCATTATTGTCACGGAGTATACCACACGGTAGTCTATGATAACATGAAAGTTGCCGTCAAAAAATTCGTAGGGCATTCTGAGAAAGAACCTACGGATGCATTAGTCGAATTATCAACTTACTATGGGTTTCAATATCGTTTCTGTAATGTAAGACGTGGAAATGAAAAAGGACATGTGGAACGTTCTGTAGATGTAATTCGTAGATTTGCATTTGCGGAGCCGGGAAATGATGTATTTTCATCATTGGAGGAGGCGAATCAGCATCTTTTGAAAATGTGTAACAAAAAGAACTCATTGCCACTAGCAGATGGACGTATACCTGAATTGACTTTTCAGCAGGAACAAAAGCATCTAATGTGTGAGTTACCTAAAATGCCTTGTTTTATGAAACGATGTTCCTGTGCGGTAGACAAGTACGCAACTGTTGTTATAAACCATGTACATTATTCAGTTCCAGATACACTTGTGGGGAAGAAACTGGATGCTCGGATTTATACCGACACTGTCGTTATTTACCAAGGAGATACGATTGTGGCAAAGCATTCCAGATGTTTTAGACAAGGAGCATATATTCTGGACATTTATCATTACTTAAGAACCTTAAAAAGAAAACCAGGTGCCCTACCACAAAGTACAGCACTCATGCAGTCGGACACCATGATTAAAAACATTTACCATGACCATTATACCAATCAACCCAAGGAATTTCTAGAGGTTTTAGAAATAATTAAAGATTTTGGTGTTGAGCAGGTTCAACAGACAATGGAAAATCTAAGTCATAAGTTATCGCAACCGCCTAGTGCTGATATGCTTCGACAGGCTTGTGCCTGTGAACTGGACACAAGTCAGGCAGGAACAGATAAATTGAGTACCCGGTCAAAGGACTCGTTATCACTGTATGATAAACTGTTGCAGTTACAAAATAGAGAAAGGGTGGTTGTATAATGAAAACGAAAACAAAACAGGAAATCAAGGAATATTGTAAGATGTTAAAACTCATGGCGGTTAGTGAACATTTTGAAAAACTGATTACTGAGACCGAAGATATGGGTGAATATCTAAGAGAGCTGTTAGCATTGGAGGTGGAACGAGAGCAACAACGTGCTGTTGACCGAAGGCTTAAGGCTGCAAAGTTTCCGTATAAAAAGTACATAGAGGATTTGGAGATAGATTGCTTACCAAAGCCAATGCAGAGGAAACTCCCATCATTGATAACACTGGATTTTATTAGGCAAGGCCAAAATTTAATACTAACAGGAAATCCAGGTACAGGGAAAACACATAGCGCTATTGGTTTAGGAATAAAAGCATGTGAAGCCGGATACAAGGTATTGTACACTACTATTCCAACACTGGTCACAGAACTAAAAGAAAGTAATGACCAAAAGAAACTCAGAGCATATGAACGTAAATTTGAAAAATACGACCTTGTGATTGCGGATGAGCTTGGATATGTTTCATTTGATCGAGCCGGTGCAGATTTGTTATTTAACAACCTCTCGATGAGATCAAGTACAAAATCAACAATCATTACATCAAACCTTACTTTCAACCGATGGGATGAAGTA
>JBGVLO010000037.1:0-7250 GCA_045124315.1 Lachnospiraceae bacterium | reverse complement strand
TCAGGAATACAAGAACTGATACAGAAAACAATATCACCGGGGGCGATTCAAATAAAAAATCTGGTGGTTCCGGATATCGAACAAAAGGATGAAACGTACCAATCTTTGGTAAGATTAGCAAAAAAACAAAAAATTAATGTTTTCTACATAAAAAAGGGGGATAAACTTATAGATGGGAACCTGACCATGACCTGTTACCATCCTTATAAGGGATTTTCCTCAGAAGATAGAAACGCTTCGTCCACTGTATTACATTTGAAGTATAAAGAATTTTGTATTTTGTTCACTGGAGATGTACAAGAGGAAGGAGAACAATGCCTGATCGAGGAACCATTGGAAGAATGCCAAGTATATAAATTAGCACATCATGGTTCCCGATATACCAACTCAGAAGAACTGTTAGATAAACTACAACCTAAATATGCAATTGTATCTGCTGGAAAGGAAAACGATTATGGTCATCCTCACGAGGAAGTGCTCCAGCGATTAAAAGAGAGAAACTGTGAAACATTTTGTACCATTGAACAAGGAGCAATCATTTTAAAGAGCAACGGACATCATACTTATATTTATGGATACCATGGGGAAGAAAAGGAATTGTTTCCGTCTGAGAAACTATTAGGAAAGATTTCGTAAAAAAATTCTTGACAAATAGAAATGGTAGTGGTAAGTTATGTATAAAGATATTAGCACTCCAATTAAATGAGTGCTAATAATACAAAAGGAGGTGGCGGTGTGGAATTAAGTGAACGAAAGATTACTATATTACAAGCAATCATTCGCACATACTTAGAAACAGGAGAGCCTGTAGGTTCAAGAACAATTTCAAAATACAGTAATTTGAACTTAAGTTCTGCAACGATTCGGAATGAAATGGCTGATCTCGAAGAGATGGGTTACATTATGCAGCCACACACCTCAGCTGGACGAATTCCTTCTGACAAGGGTTATCGTTGGTACGTTGACAGTCTCATGTCTGAGAAGACGCAGGAGATTGTTGATATAAAGAAGGATTTGGAAGACAAAGCAGATAAGATTGACATTTTGTTGCAGTATGTAGCAAAGCTTTTAGCAACAGATACCAATTACACTAGTATGGTTTCGAAACCACATTACACTCACAAAAAAATAAAATTTGTACAGTTAACGGATGTGGACACACAACAGATACTGGCTGTTATCGTAATTGAAGGTAATGTCATAAAGAACAAATTGATCAATGTGGCCAAACCAATCGATAAGGAAGTAATCTTGAAGTTAAATATCATTTTAAATACTTTTTTACAAGGGTTAGATATCACAGAGATCAATATGCAGATCATTGCTAAGATGAAAGAACAGGCAGGAGAGTATGTGAATATTCTTAGCGACATCTTAGATGTAATCGCAGAGTCTATTGCAGAAGTCGATAATGTGGAGATTTACACTAGTGGTGCTACCAATATTCTTCGGTATCCTGAATTAAGTGACCGTGAGAAAGCAACAGAGCTTCTATATACAATAGAAGAGAAGAAGCAATTAGGTCAGCTTATAGGAAATCATTTATCTAGTGATGAAAGCAGAGGAATTCAGGTTTACATCGGGGATGAAACACCAGTTGAAGCTATGAAAGATTGTGCAGTCGTTACTGCAACCTACGAGATTGATGAAGGGGTATATGGCAAAATTGGTATTGTTGGACCAAAGCGTATGGATTACGATAAGGTAGTTACTACATTACAGAATTTAATGACACAGCTTGATGAAATATTTAAGCATAAGTCGTAATATAGAAAGGTGGTATATGCGTGTCACAAAAAAAGAAAAAGGCTGTTGAAGAAGAAGTAAAAACAGCTGAAGATGTTCAAGTGGAAGAGGCAGCAGAAGAAATGACAGAAGAGACAGATACAGCCACAGGAACAGAAGAGAAAGCAGAAGAAAAGGAAGAAGAAAAAAAAGATCCAAAGGATGCAAAAATTGAGGATTTAAATGATCGCCTTATGAGAAACATGGCAGAATTTGACAATTTCCGCAAGAGATCTGAAAAAGAAAAAAGTCAAATGTTTGAAGTTGGTGCAAAAAGCATTGTAGAAAAGATCTTACCTGTAATTGACAACTTCGAAAGAGGTTTGGGTGCAGTTACGGAAGCGGAAAAGGAAAGTGCTTTTGTCCAGGGAATCGAACAGATTTATAAACAGTTTACTACCGCTTTAGAGGAAGCTGGTGTGAAGCCAATCGAGGCAGTAGGCAAGGAATTTGACCCTGAATATCATAATGCAGTCATGCACGGTGAGGATGAAAACTATGGTGAGAACATTATCTCAGATGAGTTTCAGAAGGGTTATATGTATAAAGAAAGTGTCGTAAGACACAGTATGGTTAAGGTTATGAATTAATTGGGATAAATAGAGGAGGAAATTCAAAATGAGTAAGATTATTGGAATTGATTTAGGAACAACAAATTCATGCGTAGCTGTTATGGAAGGTGGAAAACCAGTAGTTATTGCTAACCAGGAAGGTGCAAGAACAACACCATCTATCGTGGCTTTTACAAAGACTGGTGAGCGTTTGGTTGGAGAACCTGCTAAGCGTCAGGCAGTAACCAATGCAGATAAGACAATCTCTTCTATCAAGAGACATATGGGTACAGATTATAAAGTATCAATCGATGACAAGAAGTACTCTCCACAGGAAATTTCTGCAATGACTCTTCAGAAGTTAAAAGCAGACGCAGAAAGCTATTTAGGAGAAAAGGTTACTGAGGCAGTTATTACAGTACCAGCTTACTTTAACGATGCACAGAGACAGGCTACAAAAGATGCTGGTAAGATCGCAGGTCTTGATGTAAAGCGTATTATCAACGAGCCAACTGCTGCCGCATTGGCATATGGTTTGGATAACGAACATGAGCAGAAGATCATGGTATATGACTTAGGTGGTGGTACATTTGATGTATCAATCATTGAAATTGGTGATGGTGTTATCGAAGTATTATCTACATCTGGAGATAACAGATTAGGTGGAGATGATTTCGACGAGAAGATCACCAGATATATGATCGAGGAGTTTAAGAATGCAGAAGGCGTTGATCTTTCAACTGATAAAATGGCATTACAGAGATTAAAGGAAGCAGCAGAGAAGGCTAAGAAGGAGCTTTCAGCAGCAACTACTACAAATATCAATCTTCCTTTCATCACTGCTACCGCAGAAGGACCAAAGCATTTTGATATGAACCTTACAAGAGCTAAGTTTGATGAGTTGACACATGATTTGGTAGAAAGAACTGCTACACCAGTACAGAACGCTTTGAAAGATGCTGGAATCACAGCTTCTGAATTAGGTCAGGTATTGTTAGTAGGTGGATCTACTCGTATTCCTGCTGTACAGGATAAGGTAAAACAGTTGACAGGAAAAGAGCCTTCCAAGACATTGAACCCAGATGAGTGTGTAGCTTTAGGTGCATCTATTCAGGGCGGTAAGTTAGCAGGAGATTCAGGTGCAGGAGATATCTTATTGTTGGATGTAACACCACTTTCACTTTCAATTGAGACAATGGGTGGAATTGCTACAAGATTGATTGAAAGAAATACAACAATCCCAACAAAGAAGAGTCAGATTTTCTCAACTGCAGCAGATAACCAGAGTGCAGTAGATATCAATGTTGTACAGGGTGAGCGTCAGTTCGCAAAGGATAATAAATCACTTGGACAGTTCCGTTTGGATGGAATCCCACCAGCACAGAGAGGTGTTCCACAGATCGAAGTTACATTCGATATCGATGCAAATGGTATTGTAAATGTATCTGCTAAGGATTTAGGAACAGGAAGAGAACAGCATATTACAATTACTGCTGGATCAAACATGTCGGATGCTGATATTGAAAAGGCAGTTAAGGAAGCTGCTGAGTATGAAGCTCAGGATAAGAAGAGAAAAGAAGGCATCGATGTAAGAAACGAAGCTGACTCTATGGTATTCCAGACAGAAAAGGCATTAAATGAAGTTGGCGACAAGATTGATGCTAGCGAAAAATCTGCTGTAGAAGCTGATCTTGCTCACTTGAAAGAATTGTTAGAAAAGACAAATCCTGAAGTGATGAGCGATGGCGAAATCGATGATATTAAAGCTGCAAAGGAAAAGTTAATGACAGGTGCCCAGGCATTGTTTACAAAAATGTATGAAAACATGCAGGGTCAAGCTGGAGCAGGTCCTGATATGAACGCAGGTCCTGATATGGGCGGAGCAGCAGGCCAGGCAGATGATGTTGTAGATGGAGATTATCGCGAAGTATAAATTTTCATCTGATTATTGTAAATAGTTTGCATATATTCAACTACTATCACGGTTTGTGTAGATAAATGGAGGAGCTTTGCTTCCAGGCAAGGCTCCGATTTTGTAGTATAATAATGCAAAACCGAGTAGGAAATAGTAGGCCTACTCGTTTCGTTTTATAAAAAAATCTTAAAGATTTGTATTAATAGAAATGAGGAAATCTTATGGCAGATAAGAGAGATTATTATGAAGTGCTTGGAGTTTCAAAAGGGGCTTCAGACAGTGAGATAAAAAAAGCATATCGTCAGCTTGCAAAAAAATATCATCCAGATACCAATCCTGGTGATAAAGAGGCTGAAGTAAAATTTAAAGAAGCATCTGAAGCATATGCTGTACTTAGTGATGCAGAAAAACGCCAAAAATATGATCAATTTGGTCATTCTGCCTTTGACGGTGGCGCTGGTGGTGCCGGTGGATTTGATTTTTCGGGTATGGGTGACATTTTTGAGGATTTATTCGGAGGTAGTTTCGGAGGATTCGGAGATTTCTTTGGTGGTGGAAGATCCAGTGGCGGAAGAAGAGGTCCTGCGAGAGGTTCTAACATTCGCATGTCTACAACAATTACTTTTGAAGAAGCTTGCTTTGGTACAAAAAAAGAAATTGATGTACATTTAAAAGAAGAGTGTACCACTTGTGGTGGATCCGGTGCAAAGCCAGGTACTACTGCAGAAACTTGTAAAGGATGTAACGGTTCCGGTCAGAAGGTTGTAACACAACAATCGTTCTTTGGTGTAGTTCGTAATGTACAAAGCTGTCCGGATTGTCGAGGAAAAGGAAAAATCATAAAAGATAAATGTCCAGATTGTTATGGTAGCGGTTACATCACCAAGAAAAAGACCATCGAAGTCACTATTCCAGCAGGTATTGATGATGGACAGTGTGTACGTATTCGTGAAAAGGGTGAGCCAGGCGAAAATGGTGGACCTAGAGGAGATTTGCTGGTAGAGGTAAGAGTGCGTAATCACAGTAGTTTCCAGAGAGATGGTGTAGACATTTACTCAACTGTTCCTATCAGTTATGCTCGTGCAGCACTTGGTGGTGACATAAAAATATCTACAATTGATGGAGATATTCTGTATACAGTAAAACCAGGTACTCAGACAAATACCAGAGTATGCTTGAAAAACAAAGGTGTTCCACATCTTAGAAATTCTAATATACGAGGAAACCATTATGTCACTTTGGTTGTACAGATTCCTACGAAATTGAATATAGAACAAAAAGAACTTTTGCTTAAATTTGAGGAATCATTGAACGGACCATTTAATAAAGAGGATCCACACGTTCAAAAAGAAGAAAAACCAAAGAAAAAAGGATTATTCTCAAAAAAATAATGTAATTTTTTGCAAAATATGGTATACTGTGTCTATATTATTTGATTGTGGATAAAGGAGAGGGTGTATCAGATGGCAAATATTATGGTATGTGATGATGCGGCATTTATGCGAATGTCATTAGTAAAAATATTACATGGAGCAGGGCATCAAGTGGTTGCAGAGGCAGAGAATGGTTTTGAGGCCATAGAAAAATATAAAATGTATAAACCAGATATTGTATTGATGGACATTACTATGCCAGAGTTGGACGGGATAGAAGCTACAAAACAAATTATAGGAGAACACCCGGATGCAGGTATCATAATGGTGTCTGCTATGGGACATCAAGACAAGGTCTTTGCAGCTATTCAAGCAGGTGCGAAAGATTTTATTGTAAAACCATTTCAGGCAGATCGTATTCTTGCCTGTATTCAGAAAAATTTTGGGTAACCAAAAACAAAAAACGGATGGATTTATATAACCCATCCGTTTTTTTAGTCTATTTATTCATATGCCATCTTGTTACCCATTTTAACTTATGGGGCAAAAAAAGAAATTGTAAGCTATATTTAAAATGATTGACAAAACAAGCTTACATAGATACCATGGTACTAGAGGGCAAATGCCCCAATATTATTCTATAAAGGTCTCTAGAACGTTCACCCACATCCACGTAAGCTCATGTAGGTTCAGACCTTTTGCCACAGTTATCATGGTAATAAAAGAATATAAAAATTTATTTTAGGAGGAAGAAATGAAAAAAGAGGGACGTGAAAAATTTGCATCGAGATTAGGGTTTATTTTAGTTTCTGCAGGATGTGCAGTGGGATTAGGAAACGTTTGGAAATTCCCATATATCTGTGGAAAAAATGGAGGAGCAGCATTTATATTGCTCTATTTAATTTGCCTATTATTTTTAGGATTACCGATCATAACTTTTGAGTTTACGATTGGACGAGGAAGCGGAAAGAGTATATGCAGTGCATTTAAGGAATTGGCTCCAAATAGTAAGCGATGGCATAAATTTAGTATTTTTTGCCTGATAGGAAATTATTGTCTTATGATGTTTTACACCATGGTTGCCGGTTGGATGGTTCGATATATTTTTGTAATGGCAGGTGGCCAGGGTTGGGGAGATGGAAAGGATACCATTCACCAGCACTTTCTAGATATGATTAATAATCCCTGGCTCATGATGGGATTCACCATATTTGTTATTGTGTTGAGCATTGGAGTGTGTGCTTTAGGTCTACAAAATGGTGTAGAAAAAATCTCAAAATTTATGATGAGCTCTTTGATTATTTTGATGATCATAATGGCTGTAAATTCCATTTTTTTGAAGAACAGTGCAGAGGGATTGCGTTTTTACCTTGTTCCGGATTTTGGCCGAATGCAAGAACAGGGTTTTGGAAATGTATTGTTTGATGCTATGACACATGCATTTTTTACATTAAGTGTAGGAATGGGTTCTATGGAAATCTTTGGAAGCTATTTATCACAAGACAGACGCATTACTGGGGAAGCGATCAATGTGACAATCTTAGATACATTAATTGCGCTAATTGCCGGAATCATTATCATTCCTGCATGTTTTGCATTTGGGGTAGAACCGGATGCAGGTCCTTC
>JBGVLO010000036.1:0-2292 GCA_045124315.1 Lachnospiraceae bacterium | reverse complement strand
ATCTCCAATCTCAACATTGGGTCTTTTCGGTAGGTTACTTAAATAACAAACAGTTTTTATGTTTTCATTTGGATATAGTTTTTTCTTATCTGGTCCTATCATAGGATACACCTCTCTTTCATACTTTTATATATTTTCTATATTCTTATTTGGATCATCATATATTTTAATACAATAAGTCATTTTAAGCAACTTTTAAATTAAAAAATCCATTAAAAACCGCCAAATGGTGTTAGCCCTTAATTGGCGGTTAATATTCTATATCTCTTCGTCAATCTCAATCCCAGACTTGAATTCAACGGTGAGCTTAGCTTCATATATCGTTACTTTTTCAATAAGCCGCCTTACCAACTGCTCATCATATTCCTCCAGTTCACGTGACTGTTTATTCAAGAAATCAGTCATTTCAGCGATTCTTTGCCTTTTTCCTTCACGTTCTGCGTTTTCAACAAGCACATTTTGCTTCTGCTCCCGAAGGCGGTAAATTTCATCAGCCACATCTTCATAGTCATTCTTGGACTTTGCTTGGATAAGAAGCTGTTGTTGTAATTCTTCCAATTTGCTATCAAGGTCATCAGTGGCATTATCATTTTCTTCATTAAATACAGTAGCTATATTTTTCTGTAGCACCTTGAGGAATGGGTCTTTGTTAGCCAAAAGTTCGTTAATAGCCTTAACTACTGCTGTCTGCAATGTTTCCTCATTTATGGTAGGGGCAGTGCATTCAGACCCTTTTTCCTCCAATCGGCTGACGCATCTCCAAACAATAGACTTGTATCCTCGGTTATTCCAATGTACCCGTCGGTAAATATCTCCACAGTTTCCGCAGTAAACAATACTTGATAAAGCATACTTGCTGCTATAGACTCGCTTTTTACCGCCTTTGCCCCCACGAAGATTTGCTCTTCGAACCATCTCTTCTTGAACTTGCATAAAAAGCTCACGTGGGATGATAGGCTCGTGGCTGTTTTCTACATAATACTGAGGAACGATGCCGTTATTCTTGACCCGCTTTTTAGAAAGGAAATCAACCGTATATGTTTTTTGTAGAAGGGCATCACCGATGTATTTTTCATTCTGCAGTATCTTTTTCAGTGTTTCTGGTCTCCATTTGGCTTTGCCTGCCGCTGTTAGAATACCGTCTGCTTCTAGTCCTCTTGCTATCTGTAAAAGGCTGGCTCCCTCTAGGTACTCCCTGTAAATCCGTTTAACAACCTCAGCACCCTCTGGGTCAATCACTAATTGCTTGTTTTCATCCTTGGTGTATCCAAGGAAACGCTTGTGATTGACCTGGACTTCACCTTGCTGATATCGATACTGAATTCCCAGCTTAACGTTCTGACTTAAGGATTGACTTTCCTGTTGGGCAAGGGATGCCATGATGGTCAGCAATACTTCACCCTTAGAATCCATGGTGTTGATATTCTCTTTCTCGAAGAATACCGCTATGTTTTTATCCTTTAACTGACGGATGTATTTAAGGCAATCCAACGTGTTTCTGGCAAATCGGCTGATGGATTTTGTGATAATCATGTCAATTTTTCCTGCCATACATTCTTCAATCATGCGGTTGAACTCTTCACGCTTCTTGGTATTTGTACCTGTGATGCCGTCATCTGCAAAAATACCTGCCAGTTCCCATTCCTTGTTCTTCTTAATATATTTTGTATAATGCTCGATCTGAATTTCATAACTTGAAGCCTGCTCTTCACTATCCGTTGAAACACGACAGTAAGCAGCCACTCGTATTTTGGGTTTGCTTTCACTATTTTTATTATTTCCAACCCGTTTAATTGCCGGAATCACTGTTACATTCCTACTTACCGCCACTTGTTACACCTCACTTTCTATCAGACTGTAAGCATATTCCGCCTGCTTGTATGGATCTTCATATTTTTGCACCAGAGGTTTTACTTTGAACTTTACAGGATAATTCGTTTTCGGTACATCTTTAGGCTCCCATATCCTTCCGAGTTTTTCTGCTCGCTTTTGTTTTTCTAACCTTGCTTTTTCAAATATCTCCTCATCAATAATTGAAGGATAGAATTCGTCTCCAAGGTATTGCTTGTTCTGTAGCATCCTACTTACTGTGGCATGGTAGCAATCTATCCCAGCTTTTATTGCAGCATTCTTCAAAGATAATCCTGACAAGTAACTATTAATGTGCAAAACTACTTCCAATTAATTTCCAGTTATAAAATACCAATGCAAAAAGAAAAAACATTAACTCAAATCCTTGTATAATTAAGTCTCGCACAACCAATTAACAAGGGGGAATTGAGTTAATGTTCA
>JBGVLO010000035.1:0-13664 GCA_045124315.1 Lachnospiraceae bacterium | reverse complement strand
CCCTCATTCCCTTTTTCTATTTGGCGGTTTCTTCCCCTATTTCGCTAATTTTTTCTCTTTTCTATTTCATCAAAATGAACAAAAAACAGTTTTTACGGTGATTTTTATTGTGATTCTAGACAATTTTTTGTAACATATTTGTAATTTTCTAACAATATTTTGCATTTCTTTTCATTTTATTTGCTTTTTCGTAAGATTTTTGTTAGAATTAAGTCGTTGTGGTGTTCAAATAAGTCACGATACAAAGGAAACAAGAAAACCGAGTATGCTATTATTCTAAAAGCAGGAAAGGAAGAAACTACTTTTATGAAAAACACAATCAAAAGGTTGTCTCTGTTTTTATTAGCAGTCGCAATCATTGCAACAATCGTTGTACCAAACGGAAACACAACATATGCAGCAAATTCTTATGTACAGAAAAAAATCACGATCAGCAGAAGTGCAAAACAAGTCGTTGATTCTTTTAACGGCGTAAAAGCTTATTATCGCCGCGGTGGTAATGATGGAAGCAATTCCTTTTACTCATGTGCCGCATTTGTGAAAAGATATTACAAAGCTGTTTACAAAAGAGACGTTTATAATTTGCTATGCAACCGTACACCACAAACATACGGCGACAGTTTTGTCAAAGTGAGCAAACCTAATGTCGGAGACATTGTGGCTATGAATACAAACCATGGAACTACACATTGGGCTATTGCTAAATGCATTAACAATGATGGCACTGTTACCTTGATCGAGCAGAATTGGAAATGGAGACAAGGTGGCACTACAAAAAGTGTAGTAAATCGTAAAGTAAAACAGTCCAAGGTTCGTTTTTATCGTCTGAAAAGCCAGGCAAATATCACAAACCTTTCATTAAGCGTTAGCGATACCGTACAAGACGAAGCTACGGATATTGCCGTATATGACTTATCAAAAGACTCAGAAGTAATTATTGAAGAATCAGAAGCAAGTATTATAGAATAGTACAAAACAGGTCGTAAAACTACGACCTGTTTTTTCATACATTTCTTTTCTTCTAAGAATTACATTTCTCATGAAGATATTTTTCCTTTGTTGCCATTCCTCCTCGTAAATGCCTCTCTAGTTTATTTACATCAAGTACTTTTCGCACTTCCTTTGCAAGAGAAGGATTGATATTCTGAATCCTTTCCACACAATCTTTATGAGCTGTAGATTTGCTGATTCCGAATTGTTTTGCTGCCTGCCTGACTGTTGCATTTTCATGTATAATATATCTTGCAATTCCAACTGCCCTCTCCTCGATATAGCTTTTCATTGAGAAGTCCCCATTTTCACTGTTTTTACAATTTTATGAGGCATTTATGAATTGTATTCTATAATTCAGCAGTTGTGCAAATAAGTAATAAGTGTCCCCTTATTGTTTACCTGCTACCAACACCAGTTTTTCAAAGGACTGTGCAAATCTCTTATCATCTTCCTCCGTCCTTTTCTTAGGACCTTTCAAATGATGCTTGTGGGATCCTCTCCTTGCTTTCTTATTCAAGTGCCGTTCCATTAACATTTGGTCAATATTGTCATTTGTGTACCACTTTCCCGATTGGTGAATTGGATAGGCACCTTTCCCAAGTGCCATGGCCGCTACCCCGTAGTCCTGCGAAACAACGATGTCTCCTTTATGACAAATACTGATCAATTTATAATCCACTGCGTCTACTCCTGCACCAACCACAATAACTTTACTGTAATCGGAACTTAAAATGTGATTTGTATCGCATAACAATGTTACGGCAATCCCATATTTCTTTGCCACCTCTTCTACAATACGCACCACAGGACAGGCATCTGCATCTACAAAAATCTGCATATTATCGCACCACCAATACTCTCATTCTATTTGTCCTTTCCTACCACAAATCATATGGTTTCATCGTTTCCCTATTTCGAAACTCATGTTTTTCATAATATCCAATCAGCTTTCCTTCCGAACGCAGAGCTACCATATATACATCTTTGTTCTGCTTCTCGTTATAAAAAGTATAAACAAGATTATGCTCAGGTGATTCTGCAAACCATTCCACTACTTGTCTAATTTTTTCCTGCGAAACGGTATTATGACAGTCCATAAGATTTTGACCTAACAGTTTTTCGCCACCTCGTTTCGAGTAATTCTCGATTGCAGCCGGATTCATATATATAATCTCATGCTCCAGATTACAGATTACAACGGCACACCTGTCTTGGTCTATAATGTTTTTATAAAAATCCACATACGCTTTACATTTAAGCTTTTCTTTGTTTTCGAGTCTTGTATTCACTTTAATTCTCTCCTTTTGCTTCATTTTCAAGTTCAAATTCTTTCTAGGCACTCCACATATTCCAATAATCCGTGCTTCACCAGTTTCTGTCCACTGTATCTGTCAAATAACACAAGATTTTTCTCCAATTTTTGAAGGTTCGTCAAACCAGTATTCTTCCAGCACCGGAAGAATATCATACTCGACCTATCTGGTTCCATTTGTTCACACTTATTATATTGTACAATTGCACGAAAACATACGAAAAATGTATATTTCCTATTAATATATTTCTTTATTTCTTTTTAAACAGCCTTCTCACTTCAAACATATACTCTTCAGTATAAAATCCTTTTTTCACATATGCATATGGAGAACGTATAGCCACCGGAATACTTTTCTTTCTTCCATCATCTAAGTAAATATCTAGGTGTTTTCATACATGATTTGTCTGATTTTTCATAGTATACACAATCTTTACAATCAATTTTTCTTTTTAATGTATCATCGTGCTCAATTATAAAACAAGCCTCATATCCCCACGCCATAAATAATCATCCCTCTCAAAATAATTGTTAAATTCAAGATCAACCAGCATTGCATAATCTCAATGTTTATTCAACAATACACCATAAACACTCGCATTCAAAATCTCCCATAACTGTCTTCTCTCATCCATTACATTATACGTAATATGCTGAATGATGGCCGTTGCTTTTTCATCGTTTATTAGAGCTGCTGCTTTGATAATAAATTCTTCTGGATTATCCTTAAACTGATTAAATACGGAAAGTTGTATTCCTTGAAGAATCTGAATAACCACCTTTCTTGTAAGCCCAGTCTCATCTACCAATTTTCCTATCAAAT
Source organism: Lachnospiraceae bacterium (assembly GCA_045124315.1). Classification (GTDB taxonomy): domain Bacteria; phylum Bacillota; class Clostridia; order Lachnospirales; family Lachnospiraceae; genus CAG-411. Next base: position 10,536 of record JBGVLO010000035.1, on the reverse strand, counting down.
CATATTTCACATTTGAGCTTACATCTATATTTGTACCATAGCTTGCTGATCAGACTGCGTCTCATCAATGATGAGGATAGGATTTGTTTTTGCAATAATATCAATTGGGCGACGAGAACGGAACTCATCCAACTTCATATAAATACGTCTTGCATCTTTCCCTCTTGCATTAAATGCTTGCGAATTAATAATCATAACGTTAATGGAATTATCTGACGCAAAACGGTCAATTTCAGTAAGTTGACTAGAATTGTAAATAAAGAAACGAACCTTCTTCCCATACTCTTCTGCAAAATGCTCCTGTGTTACCTGAAATGATTTATATACACCTTCGCGGATGGCGATACTTGGTACAGCAACAATAAACTTACTCCAACCGTAATGCTTATTAAGTTCGTACATGGTCTTGATATAAGTGTAAGTCTTACCCACACCAGTCTCCATTTCAATGGTCAGATTGTATCTTCCTTCTAACTTCTGTGAAGGCTGAATCTGATTGTTTCTCTGTATCTTCTGTATGTGCTCAAGAACAAGACGGTCGCTTAATTCCGGCACAATCTTCTGATTGCTCCAACCGGTAAAATCCTCTTCTTCCATCATAGACACTTGCGAAAAATTCTCACCAGATATCATTTTCCCTTGATATCCCTTATCCATCATATAAGAAGGGGTCAAATAAGGCTGCCCGGCAAACACATCAACCACAGCTTTAGCGGCATCTGCCTGAAATTTTTGATGCTTAAATTGTAGCTTCATCTAGCATGCACCTCCCGTTTCCTCTTCCATCCATTCCTTCATTTTTTCCTGCAATAGCTTTTTATCCGGCATATATAACTCATATTTTGAAGCATATATATTTGAATTCTCTGGGAGTGTCAATTCTACAATTGCATCATTCTTATCCGGACACAGCAGAACACCAACCGTTGGATTTTCAAAATCCTGTTTTTCATAACGGTCATAATAATTTACATACATCTGCATCTGTCCCAAATCCTGATGCTTCAGTTTTTCTGTTTTTAAATCAAACAAAACAAAACATTGTAACAACCGATTATAAAATACAAGATCTACTCTAAAATGATCTTCTTCAAAAGTAAATCGTTTCTGTCGCGCTACAAATGTGAAGCCAGTTCCAAGTTCAAGCAAAAATTCCTGTAAATGATCAATCAAACGACTCTCCAAATCGGTTTCAGAAAAATCTGCTTTTTCGTCTAACCCTAAAAACTCCAATACATACGGATCCTTTACAATATCCCCTGGTTTTTCTACAATCTGACCTTTCTGGGACGCTGCTAAGATTTTATCTTTATCTTTTCCAAGCAGTAATCTCTCATACAAAGAACTTCCATATTGCCTCTGGAGTTCCCTTTTTCCCCATCCTTCTTTCAACGACTGCATTTCATAAAAATTTCTTTCATCTTTATTTTCAATTCTCATCAGAATCAGGTAATGAGACCAGGACAAATGAAATGGTGGTTCTTTCTCGAATTTCGTAACCAGTGGTTGCGATTTCTCCATGGCAAATTCCGTAACCGCCGGTTCCGAAATTCGATCCTGATATGTCAAATAAAATTTTCGAATGTTTGTTAACGATGCAACAGAAAAACCTTTTCCAAATTCTTTATTCAACACCTCTGATAATGTGATTAATACTTTTTTTCCATACTTGGCTCTGCTTTCTCCATCCTGCTGTACTTCAACAATCCACTTTCCCAAAGTAAAATAGGTCATCAACTGAAGCAGGTTCACCTCTTTCAGCACGACACTTCTAGAATAATTAATCAGCTCAACGGCATTTTTGCAGAGATTATCTAATTTATCATCTGTAAAATCAGCTTTTTTCATTGTCAAATTTTCTTCCATCCTGTCCTCCCTATATTTTCTATTATCCGTTCTTCCATTTGCTAAATCACCTTCACTCTTGTATCCGGTGCCATCAGTTTAAAAATCTCACCAACATTAATCTTTGACGGGCTATTTGCAAAGCTGCTATCGCGGAATACAGCACGAAGAGGCTGGCGCTTTGCAATCTCTTTGATTACACTATCTGGGATATTCTCATCAAAGCAGGCAATCAAGTCACCATCATTGTAGTTATGCACCGTACATCCTTCAATCTGCTCAGAACTGTAAGGAAGGGATAGTGGAAGTCCCCATTCAAGTAAACAGCCAAAGAGAAGGTCAAGATCTGTACGGTCTGGTTTGATATTAGATTCAAGCTGTGAAAGAAATACAAGTCCACCTAAACATCCAAATCCCTCATTTTTGAAGGACTTATTTCTCTGTCAGTTTTTGTTCAATTTCTTTGTCTGGCCAGTACCCCCAGGACTCCGTAATCTTACCCTTTTCCACCTTGAAATTTTCCAAAGCCTCAAATGTAATATGCTTTCCAGTTGCAGGAATGCCCATGCATGTGCCAGTGTGGATACCATCATAAAGGACACGGGTAGCAACCATGCCCCCTTCTGAAAAAACATCCAACACCTTTACAGTCAGATTGGAAAACTGTTCAGAAACTATTTTCAAAATACCTACGGCATCTGCATTACTTCTGGCTGCTGCCGGACTGTTATCAATGTAATTCTCCGACATACAGGTCATGACGAAATCGTAGTTACAGTTGCTATAACCGTCCTCAAAGAACTTTACCACAATATCTTTTGGGGACAGATAATATACAAATTTACAGATTTCTCGTTCCTCCCCTTGATAATTACCAATCCCCTCGTACAACTTGATAAACCCACAACGCTCCATGACCTTAACAGATGCTTTGTTATCCGCAAGGCAGATACCCATCATTTCTGTAATGCCAATCTGTTTCATAATCACTGGTAGAAATTCGCTTACAGCCTCAGTAGCATAACCCTGTTTGGTGTAATTGTCTCCAATGTGATATCCTACCTCCCATGTTCCATCATCAAATGGAACAGCCTGCACATAGCCCATATAGGTACCGTCTTTCAGCGTGACCGGATAGACTAGAGGACCGTCCCCATTTTCATATACCTTCATCAAATATTCAACAGTTTCTGCTGCCTCCTCTACCGTTTCAAACACTTCATCCGGGACAAAACGACGGTTGTCCTCATCCAATGAGTTCAAATGGACTGCTTCTGCCATATCCATAGTAAATTCTGTAATGTTCAATCTGTTTGTTTCAATTTTCATTATTTTCAATCCCCCTTATTTTCTGTAATTTTCTCTCCTACTTAGCTCATGCCATCAACACCATCTTCCCAAACGACTGTTCATGCTGATCATATTTTGCAAATGCGAAAAGATTACTGTACAGTTATCCCTATCATAACGGTTTCCCCATCACTATTATTCCACACAGAATGCGGTATTTTTCCTTTCACAAGAAAACTCTCATTTTTCTTTACAATGACATTCTCGTTGTCCAATAAAATTTTTGCCTCTCCTTCTGTAACAATAAATAAATGGTCATGTTCATGGGTGTGCTGTTCCACAGGTCCTCCCCCATCTAAAGAGATATATGCAATAGCCCCATCCATAATCTGTCCCATCTGTCCAAACAATTTTTTTGCCTTAAAATTCACATGTTTCGGTGGTGTCATAAATTCTTCCATTTTTATACTTCTCTCCTTATCACTTTTTATTCTAGTAGTTACATCATAATATAATTTTCAAAACTTTTCCATTCACTAATACAAGATGTTGCATCGTTTCATTTTTATTTCTTCATTAACTCAGCAATAGCCGCATAATGTAAAATATTAAACTCCTCCGGTGCAATTTTTTCTAACAACGCAATATGCTCCTGTTCCCAACTTGCAATTTCATCTTCTGTAAGAGAAGCTCCGACTCCTCGACAGGCTTTCATTCTTCCATTCCAACTTTCTCTGGTAAAATGTACATGCAATGGATATTCTTCGTGATATACCAACTCAAATTTTTCATTATAACATTCTGGAATATGTATGGGATGCCTGGTTTCACCTGCTCCACACCAATCGGGACTATATTTTAACACCAGCTTTTCACTCTCTCCTGCTATGTTGTCTTCATAAGGCAGCCAAGCCATATACAAAAGCAAGATGCGCCCACTGGGTTTCAAAAGTCTATGTAACACAGGCATGATTTTCTCATGCTTAAAATACCAGAAACACTGGCAGGCCGTAATCACATCAAAGGAATGTTCCGAAAACTGAAGTTTCTCTGCTGGCATTGTGTAATAATCGATATCCATTCCAGCAGACATGATTTTAGCCTTTTCGATTTGCTTATCCGATATATCCGTTCCTATCCATTTTGCTCCATATTGGTACATATTTCTTGGTAACACGCCTGTACCTGTTCCCAAATCCAACATATGCTGACCGGATATACATAAATTTCGATTTATGATTTTTTCATAAAATTCTTTCGGATAAATATCTCTATATTTCCCATAATCATCCGAAGTACGTCCCCAGTCAAACCCTTTTCCTGCATCAATTCTTTTATCCACTATATTCATTGAACCCCTCCTACTTGTGATTGTGCCACTAACACCAGCTTCTCAAACGACTGTGCTATTTATCCTTTCTTTCTAACTACTCCACATATTCCAAAAATATTTTATTTCCAAAGCCACCTCGGTCATTGGCCTTTTTTGCTCTTATTTCTTCAAGCTCGTCCAAAGTATATCCCCTTGCGACACATAATGCACGCAAAACTTTTGGAATAATTAGTCAGCACAACGGCATCCCAGAGACATTCGCAAAATATCCTCATGAGGATTTGTTTTTGCCAGACCAATGCCTGTAACGTTCCCCTCAAAAGGTGCAAATCTCTCCTGCATGATTGCAAAGGCAATCCTCATCTGTTCCTTTGTCAATTTCTTTCCAAGAGTAATATGAGGCATCCACTGCATTGGCTTATAACACCGATTCACACTGACCTCGGGCACATTGCAAACCGACTGATATACCTGCTCTGCCATTTCCTGCAAATACCCATTCAAAACCGGAGCCAGATACATTACATAAGGAAAAAACATTCCTACGGAAACAAACTGTAGGTTTCCCTGATATAATGTATTCTGTAACTTATCTACATATGGAATCAGCAGTTCTCCGTGTCTTGCCTCCACAGCAGATATGGTCATATGTGGCGGAACCTGATTCTCGATCATAAATGTATTTCCTGTCTGTTCCGCAATCTTTTCGATGTAACCATTGATTCTTTTGTTTGTTTGCTCATCAAAATATGCTGATATCAAATACATATACACATTCCTTTCATCCAATCGTAACAGTTCAGCCAGGGGCTGAACTGTTACATATTGGTTCATTTTTAACCACCTCTAGAACCTATCATAACCTTTCTCTCAGATATTTGGTACCTACGCAAAGTAGAGTTTACCATTTTCCCTCATCTATGCTAAAATAGAATTACTGTGAACGGTAACAAAATAGACTTGTTTCCCAATAACAAATCCGTACATTTCAAGGAGAGGAGATTTTCGAAATGAAAACAATAACACACCCTGTGGACCAGGAACTATCCTATCCTTTTTCCATACCATACGAAAATATTTTATTTTTTGACATCGAAACCACAGGCTTTTCTGCAGATTATTGTGCCCTGTATTTAATCGGCGCATTATATTATGATTCGGAAAAATGGACTGTGATCCAGTGGTTTGCAGACGATTTCAAAAGCGAGAAAGCTCTTTTAGAAGCATTTCTAAATTTTTCAAAAAACTATACCCATCTAATTCACTTTAACGGCACAGGCTTTGACCTTCCCTTTTTAGAGAAAAAATGCAAAGCACATCATATAGATTCTTTTTCTTCCACTTTAGGTGCCCTGGAACAGGTGGACTTATACAAAGCTATTTTCCCATTCAAAAAAAAGCTTGTCCTTGAGAATTTCAAACAAAAAACAATCGAAGACTTTCTAGGCATTCATAGAACCGACCGTTTTTCCGGAAAGGAACTGATCTCGGTTTATCAAAATTATATGAAAGAGACAAAGAAGGATCTTCCAGAGGTTCAAGAAATGGAAGAACTTTTATTGCTACATAATCGGGACGATTTGATAGGAATGCTCCAATTCTCCAGTCTGCTTTCCTTTGTTGACCTATTAAATGGAGAAACTTGTTTTCAACAAGTTTCCTGCCAGACAGTGGACTCTGTTTTTCTATTAGAAGCCCGATTGCCATTTTCTTTTTTGGAAAGCTATGTGGCAGCATCCGAGAATTTTTATCTTCAAATCCAGCAAAACACAATTCAACTAGCCGTTCCTATTCTTCATAGGGAATTAAAGTATTTTTATCCTAATCCAAAGGATTACTACTATCTTCCAGAGGAAGACCAGGCAATTCACAAAAGTGTTTCTTCTTTTGTAGAAAAAAGCTTTCGACAAAAGGCAACAAAGGATAACTGCTATATCCGAAAACAGGATCACTATATTCCCTTTTTCGGGAACCAGTTTTGTTTTCCCCTTTTTTATGAAAATACGCAAAAAGGACAACCCTATATTCAACTTAGCAAAGAATTACTGGAAACTCCAGAACACTTACTATCTTATCTTTCCACGTTCCTGCAAAATGCCAATGATCTGCATATCAAAAAAGAAGCTTGACAACGCAAGCTTCTTTTTCTCCTAACCAAGTGCCTGTATTTCATTATTTTTCATGAACCGTTCAAATTCATCTACAGGAATTGGTTTGGAACACAAATATCCCTGCCAGATATCACATCCTACTGATGTAATGTAATCTCTTTGTTCCTGTGTCTCTACTCCTTCGCATAACACAACTTTCTGGAGCTCATTTGCCATATGTATGACATTCTTGATCAGAATTTTATCTCTCTCCTCAAGACTGCCATGTTTCATAAATAACTTGTCCATCTTAACCACATCAACCGGTATGGTACTCAAAGCATTTAAGCAACTGCCATCTGCACCAAAATCATCCATAGAAACCTTAAATCCACGGGTGTGGAAATAACTCATAATGGTATCCAGACAAGGTAACGCTTCCCGGTACATACTCTCTGTAATCTCAAATTCAATGGCACTTGGTGGAATATCATACTGCTGCATTAATGCTTCCACCTTATCAATTAAATCGGTATTTCTAAAGTGCACTCTGGATACATTTAAAGAAATTGGAATAATAGGATTGCCCTGATCCAACCATTCTCTCAAGAGGCGAAACACTCTTTCATATACAAAATAGTCTACTTTGACAATACAGCCATATCGTTCAAAGGTATTAATAAACTTATCTGGGTACACAAGCTGTTCACCATTTCGCATCCACCGCACCAATGCTTCCGCACCCACCACTTTTTCATTGCCACAGGAAATTTTAGGCTGAAGATATACAGTAAACTCTTCTTGAGCAATGGCTTCATCCAGAGAAGCTACCATGGCAGTGGCCTCATTCGCCTCCTGCCGCATCTTATCTGTAAATAATTCACATCCTGTAGATCGATTGCGAGCTCTCTTTCTAGCCATATTGGCACAGGCAATGGCTGCACTTATATCCTCCTCTTCCATATTCAAGCAATAGGCACCAGTATTTAATGTAAAATTACTTCCCTTGAATAGATTTTTCATGGTCTGTTCTACTTTTTCCTTCCACAGATCTAGCTGAAACAGCAACTCTACTTCCGTAAGATCAACATCCATCTCTCTAAGGCTAAGAAAACGGTCATCGCACTCTCTTGCTGCAAATACCACATCTGGAATATCCTTTCGAAGCATAGCCGCCCAATTTTGCAAAATCCGATCTCCTACATCATATCCAAAGGTAGCATTCACATACTTAAAGTTGCTAATATCGGAACATACTAGCACATACTGCTTTCTCTTATTTTTGTCCAGAGTTTTCTTTACTTTATCTTTGAAATCATCAATACAATAAAGTCCGGTCAGATTATCAAAGGCACTGCTCCTTGACCAATCTTTTCCCAAATACTTTTCAAAGACAGTGCTCAATAAACCTTCTCGGTACATTTCAAGTTCATTCATCTTTGACAGTTTGCTATATACCCATGCTTCCTTTGCCTTATCCTGTAGTTCTTCAAAGTTTCTCGCATCTTTTGGATAGAACGCAGCACCAGCACTCAAAGAGATATAATCTGCATACTCTGTATCTGCATATTTTCTGCGAACCCTGGATAACACTCTCTGGATTTTTAAAACCCAGCTATCCCCTCCTGTAACATTTTTTACATATACCCCGAAAACATCTGCTCCTAATCTTCCAATCAATGCATCATTCTTCAATTCCTCACGGAGCAGCTTCACGAATTCGACCAACAGCTCATCCGATTCCCTACATCCAATCTTATCATTGATAGAACGAAACTGATTAAAATCAATCATACACAAAATGCCTTCTTGATTCTTATAGCTTTCCAAAGTATTCTCAAGCATCCTTACCCACTCTTTCTTTGTATAAGTAAGGGTGAGACTATCTAGTTTTTCATGCTGAACAGATACATCTTTATCTACCTTCAAAGGTAATCTTCTGCGTATTCCCAAAGCTAACCGTTTTCCATTCTCCGAACGATCCGCAACCAAAAACAAACGAACACTACACCATTCTAAACTATTACCATTTAAAAATCGACAGAGCATTCCCACGATCTCTCTGCCTTCGTCTAATTGACGCATAAATCCGGCCACAACATTCTCGTCCTCAGGCGCAATAACCTCAGCCCATCTGGTCGCACAATTGGTCAGCGCAAATACCTGCTTCCAATTCTCTGCTCCATCTTTTGCGTATGCATACATAATCTGCTCATCTATATCATAATAAATCACTTCATCCGTATCTTCATTAAAGTCTTCCTGCAAAAAGAAATATTTTTGATATAACCCGTTAATAACTTTTGCATCCATGGCAATCCCCCTTATCTTCTCTATGCCATTAGTTTAGGTTATCTAATGCGATTATCACGATTCTTTTTTATAAAATTAGTATGCCAATCTTTTTCTACACAGAACATGTATACAAAACCAAGTTCAAAATGGCATAATGCCTTTTGCCCCCAATATCATGTATATGAAATTAGCATTCTTAAACATCTTACACTAATTATACCAAATTATGGTTTTATTATCCACAGTTTTTTCCATTTATGTGACCATTTGTCATATAGTAAATTAGGACTATAGGTAATTCGCAATTGATAACTATTCCTTACATAGAAACAAGCCGAACCAATAATTTTACAATTGCCTCCATGGATTCCACACAACAATACTCGTATCTTCCATGATAGTTATGTCCTCCTGTACATATATTTGGACATGGTACTCCCATAAATGATAATCTCGCCCCATCCGTTCCACCTCGAATCGGCTGTATGATCGGTGTAATTCCAACCTCTTCCATAGCCCTCTTTGCGTTTTCTACCAAAAAGAGAAAATCCGGCTCGATTATTTCTCTCATATTGTAATAGGAGTCGTTTATTTCTACCTCAACAATCGGTCCATATTTCTGATTTAGAAATACAGCGGTCTGCTCTACTATTTTTTTCTTTTCTTCAAACCGTTTCCTATCGTGATCGCGTATAATGTAGTTCAAAGCTGCTTCCTCTACGGTTCCACTCATCTGTGTTAAATGATAAAATCCCTCATATCCACTGGTATATTCTGGCTTCTGCTCCTTCGGAAGCATATTTTCAAATTCCATGGCAACCAAACCTGCATGAAGCATTTTCCCTTTTGCTTCTCCAGGATGCACTGTTCTTCCCTTAATCTTAACGATGGCAGAGGCCGCATTAAAATTTTCATACTCCAGCTCTCCAATTTGTCCTCCATCTACTGTATAAGCATAATCCGCAGCAAATCTTTGTAAGTCAATATGATCCACACCTGCTCCGATTTCTTCATCTGGAGTAAAACAAATCGAAATTTCCCCATGAGAGTAGGAAGAATCTGTGAGTAAAATTTCCGCCATAGCCATGATTTCTGCCACACCTGCTTTGTCATCTGCTCCCAACAGAGTGGTTCCATCTGTTACAATCAATTGCTTCCCAATGTAATTTGTCAGTTCTGGAAATTGTACCGGGCTTAATACCACGTTCTGCTCCTTGTTCAATATAATTTCTTCCCCATTATAGTTTTCTACAATTCTTGGATTCACATTTTTTCCCGATGTTTCCGGCGAAGTATCCATATGTGCTAACAAACCAAGTGTTTTTTCTCCAGTCCAGTCCCCTGTAGCAGGTATTTTCGCGTATACATACCCAAAATTTTCATCGAAAAAAACATCTTTTGCTCCCATTTTGTTTAACTCTTCATACAGCAATCTCCCCAAGTCCTTTTGTTTTTCTGTACTTGGAAAGGTGTTTGCTGTCTCACTGGATTGCGTATCTATCTTCACATACCTTAAAAATTTCTCTACTACTGTTTCCATACTTTCCTCCATTTCTTTTCCATTACTTACCATAACCACCGGATTTTCATATCAAGCCGGACTTTCCCATCGATTCTAGAATTATAAAAAGAAACGAGCAGGCCCATTATTTTTCGCCCTGCTCGCTTATTATGAACCGGTTT
>JBGVLO010000034.1:0-1856 GCA_045124315.1 Lachnospiraceae bacterium | reverse complement strand
AACTCGTCGCAGTAGCTTTCAACCAATCGAGCTTCGTCCAAAAGCAGGACTCGTTCTCTTGGGAAAGCCTTGCATGCCAGTTTTCTAACCTTCGCTTTGAGCTGTCGCTCTTTGCTTAGGTTGAAAACTGTGCATCGGAAGCGCTTAAAGGTGAAAAAGATATAAATACAATAGCTACTGAAAATGATATTCAGCCGAACTTACTTCGCAACTGGAAGAAAGAATTCCTAGACAATGCTTCTGTTGTTTTTGATGACAAAAGAGAAGAAAATATCAAGGAAAAGCTTGCCTCAGAGCGTAAGGAAAAAGCTGAGTACGCAAAAAAAGTTGGTCAACTCACCATGCAGGTGGATTGGCTCAAAAAAAAATCTGAAGAATTGCTTGGACCTGACTACGAGAGTAAATTTAGTAAAAAACCATTCGAAGATTAAGGAAAGTAATCTTTCAGTTTCTGTTGTTGCAAAACTTGCAAGTATTAACAGAACAAGTATTTATTACAAAGGAACTCCTATTTCTGACGAAGAACTTGAATGCAAACGCATTATAGATCGTCTCCATACAGATAATCCAACATGGGGTGCAAGACAGATGTCTTCTCAGCTCAAACAGCGTGGATACAAAATTGGCAGACGCAAAGCGCGCAGATATATGGATGAAATGGATATTAACCCAATTTATCCAAAACCGAATCTTTCAAAACGTTTGAAGCAGGCACAGGTTGTTCCATATTTACTTAGAAATGTCGTCATAGACCGCCCTAATCAGGCATGGTCCATCGACATTACATATATTCCAATGAAGCACGGTTTCTTGTATCTGACAGCCATTATTGATTGGTATAGCCGTTGTATCGTAGGATGGGAACTGGATGATACTTTGGATACACGTGTCTGCATAGAAGCATGTGAAAAGGCATTCAAAGTAGCAAAGCCAGAAATTCTCAACTCAGATCAGGGCTGCCAATTTACCAGTCAGAAATACAAGGACTTTCTCAAAGCAAATAAGATCAAACAAAGCATGGATGGAAAAAGTCGTTGGGCCGATAACATCATGATTGAACGCTGGTTCCGTACATTCAAGTATGAAGAAGCATATCTAACCGAATGGAAAAATATCAAAGAAGCACGCCAGGCAATCGCTGCTTATATTCGTAAGTACAACTTTGAGCGTTGCCATTCCGCAATCGGTAATGTTCCTCCAGCATCTGTATACTATCCTGCTATGCTTTATGACGCTGCTAAGGATGCTGCCTAATTGGAGGATGTCACTGGGGAGATTCTGTCTTCCCATAACCATGGATATCAGTTCATTATAAAAGTCTTAGATTTTTGTCTCGACAACTGAGCCATTATAATTTATAGTAATTCTATACACTAAAAATGGGGGATAATGCTCTTTTAATTTGCAAACTCCCAATAAATCAAGGTTTTAATAATAAAAATGAGGTAGTAACTTGACACTACCGGAGTAAATGAGGAGGAATAATCTATGAAAAATAAGTTGAGAAGGGTTCTTACAACCATATTGACAGTAGTGATAATGGTAGTTTCTATGGGAAGTGCAGAGGTAAAGTCAGCAACTCCGAAAAAGTTGGGAAAAAGCGATTTTGTGTATACGTGTTCAGGAGAAAAAACAGATTTTCTAGAGTTTTCAAAGGATCATGACTATTCATATTATGTATATGCGTCCTTGACCGCACAAGGAAACCAGTGTAAGGGTAGCATAAAGGATTTTAAAACGAAACGAAAAGTAAAAGAGGGAAGCACTTTGGCTTTTGTAAAGAAAAAGTATGGAAATCAAAAGCTAAAGAAAATTAAGTCTACAACAGGTTTTTACAAGGGTGTGAAATATGATGC
>JBGVLO010000033.1:0-11188 GCA_045124315.1 Lachnospiraceae bacterium | reverse complement strand
TTATAATTCATAATAGTGGCCTCCTTTTGTATGCGGTAATCCCTGTTACCGATGTTTGTGTTTTCAATTTACATCTTACAGGTAAATCCACGTTAGTGCAAATGTGAGGTCACTACATATTATCTATTCAGAGGGTGCAATGTAACCCCTCTGAACAGTTACTTAAATAACATATTTGAAAGATATCGATTTTGAAAATCCGGATTCTCCACCAGTGAAATGTGTCTAACCTCTTTCCCGTATTTTTCAAGCTCGGCAAGTGTCTCGTTTTTTGCCAACATCAAAACAGCTCCTTTTAACGAAGCGTTTCCAATTGGTTGAATCTTTCCCTGCTGTAACTTTGGCAACAATCCAATTCGATTTGCAGCTTCAATGGATAAATAGCTTCCGAAGGCTCCCGCCAAATACAAAGAAGAAATCTCCTCTTCTTTCACCTGACAATTTTCTAATAAGCATTGTATGCCTGTTGCAATGGCTGCCTTAGCAACCTGCACCTCCCGAATATCCTTTTGGGTCAAATACAGGGATTGCTCTTTGGATTCAAACAATCGAATTTGATTGCCCTGCTGCCCTTCCTCAATACATGCAGCAACACAGGGATTACATCCGTTTCTTATGGCCTCCTCCCTTGTATAAATGTATCCGCTTTCCTCTGCTAATTTCGAATCCAGCACCCATGCAATCAACTCGATCAAACCGGAACCACAAATGCCTGCCGGTTCCCCACCTCCGATTACAGACACTTCTACACTCTCCAACTCCCACAAAGTATTTTTACGTCCTCTGGTTTCTTTTCTATGGAAGCTTTCTTTTTTTTCACATCTAGCATCTCCTGCCTTGTCTCCCCTATTTTTTATGCCCTTGATTGCTCCAATTCCTGCTCGCATCCCACAACTAATGGAAGCGCCTTCAAAGGCAGGTCCTGCTGCCGTAGAACAAACATACCACTTGCCATTTTTCTGCAAAGCAAGTTCTCCATTTGTACCAATATCAATAGCCAGATAAGTTTCTTCTTTCCTATATTTAATTTTTGAAGTATTCTCCAAATAATACAGTACACCTAATGTATCTGCTCCTACAAAACTTTCGATATTCGGTACCAACATCCATGGAGCAATTTTTTCATCCATCTTTTTTTCTATTCTACATCCCCCACGAAATACAATCTCATAAGGAGCTTTCTGGAATACTTCCACCGATTGTTCCGCAAGAAAATGCATCATAACGGAGTTTCCTACTATATCGATCCCTGCAATTTTATCTTCTATATCCTCGATCTTTGCATGAGCACATAAAACTTTTATCAATTTTGCAACCTGCTCTTGTAAACATTCACACAATTCGTGAAAAGAATCCTTTTTCCCTATTGTATACGTGATTCTGGATATCACATCCATACCATATTTCTTCTGCTCATTTTCTGAATCCACATATCCTTTGCAGCTTCCCTTCTCAAAGTCCCACAGCACAGCCTCTATATTCGTAGTTCCAATATCTACTGCAATTCCATATTTCTTTCCATCTTCCTTTTGCAAATCAGGAAACTTCCACTCTATAGTCTCCCAATCTTCTCCGGCGGAAACAGCCCACCTAATTTTCTCTGTACTTTTTTTCTCTGGCACATAAACTTCTAAAGTCTGGAATAGATTCTTAGGAATACATTGACATGCCAATCGCCAGCCATTGTCCAACTCCTCTTTCGAAAATACCTGTTTTTCTTCCTCTGTTACCGGGTTTGTCTCTCCCACAACAACCTGTATTTTACACTTTCCACAAAGTCCAGTTGCACCACAACTGTTTTCAATGGAAATTCCTGCTTTTCTTGCACTTTCCATTATAGTTTCTTTTTCCCCATTGATATATGACTTTCCATTCGGTTGAAACAAAATCACGAATCTCACCTCCAAAACTATTATTCCATGTTTTTTTCAAAAAGAAAATAACTTTTTTCATTTGTCACTTTTTTGTCAATTTTCCATTGTTTTCGCCTTGAACTTGCCACTTTCTCATTATTTTCGCCTTGAACTTGCCATTTTCCTGCCCTCTTTTCACTTTATTTCTCTACTATACTAATTCTAGCAAAAGAGAAGCCCCCTTCCCCTCGCAATAAAAAAAAGAACCATCAAGGAGGTAATTAATTATGAAAACAAAAAAAATAATCGCATTATGTTCCGCAATCGTGCTGGCATGCACAAGCAACACCATTTCTTTTGAACATGACGCTGATAAAACAACTATTCATGCACAGGAGGCAGAAACTAAAGCAACAATTGTTCCAACAGGTACAGCAATCGCTACTATTGAACCAACAGATATCGTAACCGGTACAGCGATCCCAAGTCCTACTACTACTACTGAGGCTACATCTGTACCAGAAGGTACTGACACACCGGATACTACAACAGTACCTTCAGCTGCACCGGAAGGCACTGACACACCTGACACTACAACAGAACCTTCAACTGTACCAGAAGGTACTGACACGCCGGACACTACAACAGAACCTTCGGCTGTTCCGGAAGGTACCGACACACCAGATACTACCACTGAACCTTCAGTTGCACCGGAAGGCACTGACACACCAGATACTACCACTGAACCTTCAGCTACACCGGAAAACACTGAAACACCTGACACTACCACAGAACCTTCAGCTTCACCGGAAAGTACACATACCCCTGCTGTTACAACAGTGCCTTCCATTATACCTATAATCACTACTGCACCAAGCGTAACAAGCACCGCAACCCCAAGTGCAATTACTACTGGTAGTTCCGTTACTGCCAGCGCAATTAATGTAGTAGGAGCTACATTCCAGGTTGGTAATTTTAATTACATCGTTACCAAAGAAGCCACTGCTTCCGCAAACGGTCAGGTATCTGTTGCAGGCGTAACAAAAACAACCGTCAAAACTATGATTGTGCGCGACTCTGTAGTATACGACACAATCCCATTTACAGTTACCGGAATCAAAGCAGGTGCCTTTAAAAAGTGTACCAAACTTACAACAATTCATATTGGTGCAAATGTAACCTTTATTGGAAAAAATGCCTTCCAAAAAGTCACCACACTGAAAAACGTTAATCTTGGCCGTAGTGTAACAACCATAAAGACCTACGCTTTTGCAGGATGTAAAAACCTACGTCAGATCACCATTCCATCAAATGTTACTTTAATCGGCAGCTATGCCTTTAATAACTGTTCCAAGTTAAAATCCGTGACAATACAGTCTAAGAAATTAACAACAGTAAAGACAAATGCATTCCGTAACTTAAAATCCGGAAAATACTTTATTGTACCTTCCGGGAAAAAGAGCAGCTACCAGACAAAAATAAAAAATGCAGGTGCATCTAATGCAAAATTCTACATTTACTAATCCTTTCCCCTTTTATATACATGAAACAGCCGCACGATTTGTGCGGCTGTCTGATGTTTTCTTCTATCATTGTTTCAATTGAAAATAATCGACTACATTATTTAAACCATTTGCCAGATTTGCCAGCTCCTCACTGGAAGCTGCACACTGCTGACTGGTAGCTGAATTCATCTGCGTAATGTCTGTCACTTGTACTATTGCCTTATCAATTTGAGATGCAGAAACTGCTTGTTCATTGGATGCTATCTTCAATCAACTTACACAACGCATTACCTTTCTAATCTTCTAATTATTCCTATCAACCAGATTTCTTATATTGCTCTGTCATACTCGCTCTTTGCCGTGATTTCTGTTAAATTTGGAATAAACTGAATTTTTCCCTTATTTTTTTGTTTTAAATATGATTCTAGGGGCAAAAGACCCAAACTATAATACTCTCTAATTATATAGCTAATTTACATATTTTGTCATAAATATCCTCATTTACACACAAAAAAAGAGACCAACCCATAAAAATGTAGTCAATCTCTCTATTTTAATCTTTCCCTGTTCATATAACTGTCTAGCTGTTTTCGTCTGGCAATTTTCAATCGAACTCCTCTAAACAGCCATACAACCTTATATTATGAAAATTTCTTTCCTGTTAATAACTCATATGCCTCTTCATACTTATCTACCGTCTTATTTACCACATCATCTGGCAATAAATAATCACTGTCCGGATTGGCCTTTAACCAATCTCTTACATACTGCTTGTCAAAAGAAGGCTGGCCCTGACCTGGCTTGTATCCTTCTAATGGCCAGAAACGAGAGCTATCTGGTGTCAACATCTCATCACCAATTACAATGTTTCCATTCTCATCTAATCCAAACTCAAACTTTGTATCTGCAATAATAATTCCCTTGCTCAATGCGTATTCCGCACACTTCTTGTACAATGCAATAGTACAATCTTTAATCTTAGTAGCGTACTCTTCACCTTTACCAGGGAACTGCTTTTCTAACACTTCGATACTCTTCTCAAATGAAATATTCTCATCATGATCACCAATCTCTGCTTTTGTACTTGGTGTATAAATTGGCTCAGGCAACTTATCTGACTCTACAAGACCTTCTGGAAGCTTAATTCCGCAAACAGTACCATTTTCCTGATAACTAGCCCAACCACTACCGGTAATATATCCACGCACAATACATTCAATAGGGAGCATCTCAAGCTTCTTACACATCATGCTGTTGCCATCAAATCTTTCCTGCTGGAAAAATTCAGGCATGTCCTTTACCTCTGTAGAAATCATATGATTTGGTACAATATCCTTTGTAAAATCAAACCAAAACTTTGACATCTGTGTTAAAATAGCACCCTTTTTTGTAACCTTATTCTTCAAAATAACATCAAATGCTGAAATTCTATCCGTTGCTACGATAATCAAGCTATCTCCATTATCATAAACTTCACGTACTTTTCCTTCTTTGATTGGCTGAAATTCTTTCATTGTTCTCTAAACCTCTATTCCTTTCGTTGGGGCAACTTATCAAATATTACCAAACATCTGGTTTTCATACAAATGTATATTTGGTAATCTTGTAAACTTATTCCGATATTCCTACCAATAAGCCTACAATTGGCTATCTATCCTGCATTGTTTCTCGCCAATCCTCACTAGAAAGAATTTCGCATACAAAAATCTAGCGCTTTTGCAATATTGCAAAACAAGTAAGTTCTTATACGCGAACTTTGCATCCTCAGGAAGTGTTTTTACAATATTGGAGACGAAGTTTCCAATATAATATATAATTGGACGATTCTAGCTCAATAGCCAACAAATTTGCCACGTTGACAGTATCTATAAGAAATTATAGATAGGTTCTCTTGTGTTGTCAAGAAATACCCATCTCAATCAAACTCTATGTTTTTTTCTTTATTTTTTATCTCTATCTGATTACAATTTTCTTCTTGCTTTGTTTCCAATTTATTTTTTTTCTCTTGCTCCAAACTAATTTGACCAGATATATTTTCCATAATCGTTGCCATATTATCCAGCTTTGACCCTAACATTACATTGGACTTCACCATATTATTCTCTAAGTGCATATTATCGATTGTCCCCGTCTCATAACGATAGGTATCCTTGCACTCCGTAATAATATCTAACACATTTCGAGGCATATACATATCAATTCTCTTAATCAAGACAGACGGAGTTGCCAAAACAATGTTTCCGTAATCCTGAAACACAGACATATATGATTTTTCAGTAATCTTCTCTAGTGGAATATCTATAATTCCTTGATTTTCAAATAAGCGAAATATCCGAATCTCTTCAAATTGTACATAGCGCATATTTCGGCTGCTAATCATAAAATGTGATAATTCAAAAAGACGGAACCGCTTTATAGATTTGATCAAACGCCGAACAAACTGTACGCCCAATACACTCCATATTCCTGCTGTAACAATTGCCTTTCCGCTTATCCACTTCCCAATCGGTGTATCCATCACCTCAAATTCCGATGAATATATGAACCACATAATCAATAGTACAAAGGTAACTGTAATATAAAACGAACTAATCATATAAAAACGCAGCAATGCATTTACGCTAGACTTTGCCACAAATAATGGTTTCTCTGAAAATTCCTGTTTCACTTTTTCTTCCTTCCTTTCTTTTTTACAGTCACATAGACACTACCAATATAATCATCTTTATCCTTATATACTTTTATTGTCGTAGTACCAACTTTCTTTCCTTTTACAACCCTTTTCTTACTTACTGTTGCAACTTTCTTGTTTTGAGAGACAAACGAATAATTTTCTGGTGGCTGTCCAAATATATCTATCTGCTCTTTTCCGCCAACAGGTATCTTAATTTCCTGCGGTTCTACCACCATAAATTCGATTTCTCTACGAAAACTCTCTTTTGCCTCATGTGCGCTTGGTCCTATATTAACAAATAATGTAATTCCAAAAACAACTACTGCCACCATTCCAAAAATTCGCAAAAAATTTGACTGCGACAATTCTTTTTTTCGGATATTTGGATCTATGGTATACTCATATCCACAATTTGGGCATGAATGCGATGCTAAATCTTTCTTGTTCCAAAGTCGCTTAAAAATCCAAATAGCAAGAAAACCAAACGGAACTGCTCCTAATACGGTAATATATTTCAAATGCTTTTCTGATATATTTTGCAACTCATGTTGATATACAGTATTCATTTCTGTTCCACATTTTTCACAAACCATCTTTTCACTCCTCTTCTCACACAAAGAAAAAGGATTTCTTTACTATGCATTCCTTCACCTGTCATCTATTTGACAACAGCCTATTTTAGAAAGCATCTCTCTAGAAATCCTTTTTTATCACTTCTTACTTTCTATGTATTTCCTATCTCTATTTCAACAGCCATCTTCAAAAATGCATCTATTCTCTCTGTATCAGGCACATTTTCTATACAGTTTTTTCTTCTGGTTTTATAATGCTTAATAACACAAAAAAAGCTGGACATAACAAAAATATTAAAAATGCCACTACAAAAGAAAACACTCCAGTCACGATATCCATTGGAAACGGGACAACCACCCATCCAAATATTGCAAGTTTCCATGCAAATCCAACAGCCCCTTTGATTCCTCCTGCAAGTACATATCCTGCTTCTAATCCGATCAACCAGATTACGCCTAGAACATCAGCTAAGATTCCATCCATTGAGAATCCTGCCCAAATTGCAACTGTTGCAATCACCGATGCAACCAATCCAATTAATTTCATTTGATTTCTTGTCATCTTTTCTTTTTCTCTTAAGTTCTTCACTCATTACATAATATCTTTTAATAAAATGCACATCTATGCGCAATTTTCACACTTTAACATAGTAATATTAATGACTACTGTTGTCAATATCAATTAAAATAATCCTAATATTTAGATTAACATCTATGTTACAGTTCAAAAGTATGTGAACAATAACGGATTTTGGCAATACTGTGCATGAAAAATTGCCCAATTCTGCATACGGTAGACTTGCATACGGTATTTTCGGTACCGAAAATACCTATCTCTGAACATTACCTAACAGTTCTGTCTAGGGCTGTCCTATTATATTTTTTTATATTTTTTATTAAATTATTTATAATATTTTCTCCACCGCTTCTTTCAACGCAGTGGCAAGTGCCGCATGTGCATACTCTGACAAATGAAGTCCATCAACCTCTGATGAAGTTACATATTTAGCAGCATCCACAAAAGAACAGTTGCATGACTTGGCTACTTGCATATATAGATTGGCGAATTCTTTGGAACGCTTAATCGCTGTTTCGTCAAAGGCATAGGCAAAAGAAGAATTAGCAATTGCAGGACCAATTATTGGTGGAGAAACTATAATTACTTTAGGTCGAAATCCTTGTTTATGGTCGGCAAAATCATAAATTTCTTCCACCAGACGTTTGATACCGTTGGCAATTTCTTCTGCGCTGGCACAAAAGGTACGTTTCAAATCATTGCTTCCCAGCATTAAAATGACCATGTCTACAGGCTTATGGGAATTTAAGCATGGTTTTACATAGCTAAGACCATTTTTCCAGCCTTCTATCGGATCATCAAAAACAGTAGTTCTTCCATTGCACCCCTCTTCCACTATTTGATATGCATCTCCAAGCATCTCCGCTAACTTTCCGGTCCATCGTACATTGCGTGGATAACGCATACCATTTTTCGGATTAAATCCATAAGTGTTGGAGTCTCCATAACAAACAATGTTTTTTTGGTATTTTACAAGACCTTCTTCTGTTTGATATACAAAATCACCTTCCCCAATTTGTTTTTCATATAGTGTCTGGTCATTTTCCATTTTCGAAAAGATATATCCATCTTCTGCCTGTAGAGTGACCTCTACCGCTGGTTCATATCTATCTGTTCTTCCCTCACATCCAACATCCGGTTCTTCAATGCGAAGTATTTTACAAATTTTTCCGGAAGGCTTTCTGCATGTGTCTATGAACTCTGCTATCATATTCAAAACAGTATTAGACCAAAAACGGCGATCTCCATGATGGGCACCATCAATCTGATAAAGTGTAACCTGTTTGCCTGCTTCACGCAACGCCTGATATAATTCACAACTTTGTCCAAATGGTACTAACTCATCATTGCTTCCATGGAACATCAAAAGTGGCGGATAAGTTTTATCTTTATCAATATAGTTTTTAATGATAGTCGGCTGTGCAAGATCCAGATTTTCATGCACATCCTTTTGTCCGATCAGTCGCCCTTCTGGACTGTCTGGTTCAGAATGATTTAGAGTGGATGGTTCATTGTTCATGGTGGTTATGTCTGTAGGACCGTAAAAATCAATAATCCCCTTCACTTTATACACACTTGCATCTTCACAAGATTCAAACAATTTTTCACCATTTATAAGCCCTGCCATCATAGCAGTGTAGCCACCAGAAGAATCACCCATAGTAAAAATAGCATCCGGATCAATATTGTATTCTCCACTGTGTGTTCTCATATATCGAATGCCTTCTTTTGCATCCTGCACTAATGCTGGAAATACTCCGTCCTCTGAACCAGTATATTCAAGCAGAGCCACACAAAATCCTTTTGCTGCCAGCAATGCCAGCTGAGGAACCCGTTCTTTTACATTTTGTCTGTGGAACGCCGATCCAGGAATAAAAATAATAAGTGCAGTTTTTTCTTTTACATCCATTGGTTGCAAAATTTGCAAATACATTGATCTTCCATTTCGTTCATGATATTTCACATCAAAGTGATAAGTAACTTCATAGTTATCACATGGTGGATTAATAACCTGCATCCCATCTGCTGTTGCTGTACTTTTTGGAAATTTCTCTCTACTTACATTTAAAACATTTACTTTCATAACCCATTTCCTCTCTTTATTCTAATATGCCATCTCCTTTTCAAACCTTTCAATCATAATATATTTCCATACTTTTCCAATGTTTATAGCAAATGAAAAATAGCTTACCTGACTCATTGAAAATTCAATTGACAAATATATCCACCTCAGGAAGTTGATAGAAAACATTTATCAGGTTTACAGATGATAGTTTTTATAGTCTCCTTTTTAAATATCGAATATTTCTGCATTTTGTATAGTTCTAGTGTTTTATCCACATTTTTAAATTGTAATACGCTATTTATCCACTATACCAAACCAAAAATGTGGATTTTCTTTTCATTACCGCACATTCCTGTGGATACCTCAATAAAAAATCTATAACACAATATCTAATATAATAATAACATGATACCAGGGTCAAAAGTTCTGAACCCACATGAGCTCGCTCATATGTGTGCGAATGACCTTGGGACCCGACAAACATGTATGGAAGTTCAGAGGGTGCGCCTGTATATATGCAACCTATACGATTGCGCTTGCGGATAAAGTATAGGTTGCATATATACAGGCATAGCCGATAACGGTATCATGAGAAAAATGTCCAGCCACTTACTAGCATTTTAATCGTTTTGTATATCTGGCATTTTTCGAATGACACCCTCTGAACACTATCACACTATACGAATGTTTGTAGAATTGCGAGAGCTGTTAGCAGCGTAGCAATGCGTAGGTGTCATTGGGGTCAAAATACCTTTTGACCCCAGCATCATAACATGAAATACTGTAGCTATTAAACAAATATGGCTGCTTCACAGGCATCATGACAACGACAAAAACATTCCAAATGGATGCATGCCAAAATAAAAAATAAAATATGTGGTATATCCTCGCAGATCGTTTTTGCTCTATAGAGCGAACTTTCCTAATAGAGCAAAAAAAAAGATACATACCGAAGTATGTATCCTAATAATCGTGCCCAGAGCCGGAATCGAACCAGCGACACGGGGATTTTCAGTCCCCTGCTCTACCGACTGAGCTATCTGGGCAAAATTGCGGGGGCTGGATTTGAACCAACGACCTCCGGGTTATGAGCCCGGCGAGCTTCCAGACTGCTCCACCCCGCGATAATATTTAGTTGCATTATCTGCAATGGGTGGTGGTGGATTCGAACCACCGAAGCAATATGCAGCAGATTTACAGTCTGTCCCCTTTGGCCACTCGGGAAACCACCCATTCTATGTTTCATGAGAAACAAAGCCGATGATCGGACTTGAACCGATAACCTGCTGATTACAAATCAGCTGCTCTGCCAATTGAGCCACATCGGCATCAATGGGACCAATAGGGCTCGAACCTATGACCCTCTGCTTGTAAGGCAGATGCTCTCCCAGCTGAGCTATGATCCCATGATTTATTTTATCTTCGTTTCCGAAGAAACGACCCAGACGGGACTCGAACCCGTGACCTCCGCCGTGACAGGGCGGCGCTCTAACCAACTGAGCCACTGGGCCTTATAAAGGCCTATGTGCCTTCAAAACTACACACTGCCTATCCAGTATACTACATATCAAACCGTATTGCAAGTACTTTTGTACTCTTTTTTAACCCAAGTACTAAGCTCGAAAGAACCTCGCTAAGTGCTTGTTCATGTATCGCACGTAAACGATGAAAATACCATCGTTAAATGCTCATAATTAGGTCAAGACCTCGACCTATTAGTATTGGTCAGCTACATACGTTACCGTACTTCCACCTCCAACCTATCAACCTTGTCGTCTTCAAGGGGTCTTACTAGCCTAACGCTATGGGATATCTTATCTTGAGGGGGGCTTCACGCTTAGATGCCTTCAGCGTTTATCCCTTCCAAACTTGGCTACTCGGCCATGCACTTGGCAGTACAACCGATACACCAGAGGTTCGTCCAACCCGGTCCTCTCGTACT
>JBGVLO010000032.1:0-10614 GCA_045124315.1 Lachnospiraceae bacterium | reverse complement strand
AAGAAAATTAATGGTTGCTGTTCACAGGTAGGTATTTTCGGTACCGAAAATACCGTATGAAAGTCTACCGTGTGCAGATTTGGGCAATTTTTCATGCGCAGCATTGCCCAAATCCGTTAAAATTCACATACCTGTGAACTGTAACATTTGTTCTAAGGATTGGGGGACCGCTCTGGAAATATTACTTGTAAAAATATAGAAAATAATGTAAAATATAAGTGAAAAAGCCTGGTGTCAATTTATTATATGAAAATGTAGATTTTGACATTTTTTAAATTAGGTTTTGCTAATTTCAAAAATTCACAAGAATAGTTTAGACAGAAAAGACATATGTCATAATAGGTACACTAGCTGTAGTAGTTTAGAAAGAAGGATTGAAAGGATTAGGAGGGTAATTTATGAAAAAAGAGTTTAATGACCCTAAGATGGAAAAGGTGGAATTTACTGTTGCAGCGAGGTTAGAAGGTTCCAACGGAGACTTTAGTACGATTACTCCTACAGTTGCGCCTACAACAATGCCGGGAGGGTTGCATGATAGTGGCAATCATACAGCATGTACGTATACAACCAATAGTAAGTCTGCTGGTTATGCAAATCTTTGCAAGCATACAAATGGTAAAAATTCAGCAGGTGGTAGTGGAATTGGATCCTGCTAGAGAGCGCGTGCGAAAGGAATAGCGATTGCTATGGCAAAGGCATGCAGGCTATTCCATAGAATTACTGCGGTTTATGATAGAGTGATTGTAACGTAGACCAATGATACACAGAGAAAAAGTCCCAGAGATGGGACTTTTTCTGTATACAGGGAATGTTATAATCGGATGGATTAGAGGAAAGGAGTGTTTCTGTGGAGATTGCAGGAACGACCATTGATAAGGGGTATGAGAAAGAAGCAAGTTTAATTTTGGAATTGATCGAGATTGCCAAAACAGGAAAGACGGTGCGGATGTTGGGGATTGGAAACAGTATGCAGCCTTTATTAAAGAGTGGGGAAGACTATATATGGTTGGAAGCTGTGAAAGAGCAGGAAAGACTGAAAAGAGGAGATGTGATCTTATATTTTTCAGCAGGACACTTTATTTTACATCGGATCTTTCGAGTTACAGAGCGAGGATACGAAATGTTAGGGGACGGAAATGTGATGGTAGAGCCTCCCATACCTAGAGAACAGATTTACTTGAAGGCGGTCGTTTATGAAAAAAATGGGAAAAAAATTTCCGCTTCCAGGTGGGATATGATAGTCTTTGGAAGAGTTTGGCTTAGAATCCGGCCGTTGCGTCCTTGGATAAGAAGAGGATTCCGATGGGTTAGGAGAAAGATAGGAAAGGGTGGTAGAAATGAAGGTTAAAGAGGATTTGATGCTTCGTACAATTTACGGAGAGTGTATGGTGATTCCTATGGGGGAAAGATTGATGGAATTTAATGGTATGCTCAAGTTAAATGATACGGGGGCTTTTTTGTGGAAACTATTGCAAAAACCGGTCACGAGAGAACAATTAATTCTGAAATTATTGGAAGAATATGAAGTAGACGAGAAGCGGGCAAATGAAAGTGTGGATGACTTTTTAGAGATGCTTAGAAAAGAAAATATATTAGAAGAATAAGCAAGTGATAGTGGGGGTGATTTGAGGACTGGTGAATAGATTTGAGAAGGCGGAGAGGTAAGAGCATGGACAAAGATAAAATAAAAGAGATTGCGCAGGCACAGGTGAAAAACCAAAAATGGAATGCATTTATGCAACAGATTAGTGATGCAGCGGTAAGAACGGGGAAAATTGCTCATGCAACATTTGAATTGACTGCACTATGTACCCTGCAATGCAAAATGTGTTATGTGCGATTAGACAAGGAAGCGGCTGACAAAATAGGTCCAATGAGAACTGCAAAAGAGTGGATTGATATGGCAAGACAATTCCGGGATTCAGGAGGATTAACCATACTCCTTACCGGTGGTGAGGCTATGATGAGACCGGATTTTCTGGAAATTTATGAGGAAATTTCGAAAATGGGGTTGTTTGTTACCGTATTTACTAATGGAACGACCATTACAGATGAGGTAATCGAGATGTTTCGAAAAAGACCGCCAGCATTAATTGGGTTGACTCTGTATGGTGCCAGTGAGGAAACCTATCAGAGGACAACAGGTGTGAAAGGTTTTGAAAATGCGGTAAAGGGAATGGATCGCTTGTTGACGATCCCAAATTTACACATAGACGTGCGGTTTACTGCCTGTACTTTAAATTACATGGATTATGAGAAAGTACAGGAATTAGTGGAAGCTAGAGGGTTAGTGTTAAGTTATGATGTGGCAGATATGGCATCGGTTCGAGGTGCTGTGTCTGAGGGAAGAGCGTTACGATTGAACCTGGAACAGAGAGAACAGATTAGGAAGCATTTACAAAAAGTTTCAGCACCTATTCTTGATGCCATGCATAAAGAAATGGAAAGAATGCCGAAAAAAGAGTTACCGAATACTTCTTATCTCACACCAATAGAAGTGAAAAAAAATAAAAAAGTAGAAGATCCTTTGGAGGAAAGAAGATTACATTGTCGTGCAGCAGCATTTGGTGTGTACATTGCCTATGATGGACGGATGTATCCTTGCGATACCTTTTCCGAACCATATTTTACAGAACCGTTTAAAGAGGGTTTTGTATCTGCTTATCAACGGTTACAGGAGATTGCAAGGGAGATCCTTGTGCCGGAGAGTTGTATGAAGTGTAAGAACATAGATGTATGCGGACCATGTGCAGCCCGGTTGATTGCAGAAAAGGAGGCTTGTGCAAGAGAAGGGGTTGCATGTAGTTTTGATCCAATTTAGATAGCAATTCGCTAAAAAGAGAAATTGAGGTGGATTATGGAAGATTATCAAGTGGCTGATTTAGTTTTACATACAATTTGGCATTATCGAGGAGAGAGACATTTAAGATATCGAAATCATGACTGTGTTGTATTGCCTCGATCCCTTCGGGCATTTCAGATGTACGAGGAGGAACCGGAGAAGGCAGATATCGTGATCGAAATCAAGGGAATAGAACCTTTTGAAATGCCGGCGAATTATAAAAAGGTAGGAAATCAGATTTGTTATGAAGAGGGGGAAGAAATGGTGATTGGTTTTTTGACTGATTATGAAAAGGAATTGCCAGGGTGCTCCATTCGTATGAAAAAAGATTATTCCTATGCAGCGTTGATTTTTCATAGACAAGAGTGTCAAACTTTTGACATGCAAAGAGCGCAATATGTATTTGAAGGGCGTTTGCTTTTAGAAGGTGGTTTTGTGCTACATGGAGCTGCCATAGAGTGGAAAGAGAAAGGGATCATTTTCACGGGAGCAAGTGGAGCTGGTAAGTCTACACAGGCTCACTTGTGGCAGAAGTTGGAACGTGCAATTATTATTAATGGTGATTGTCCAGCGATTCGAAAAAGGAAAGAAGGAACATATCTATATGGAACTCCATGGTGTGGTAGTTCAGGGGAATATATGAATCGTGAAACAGTACTATCCGCAGTAGTTTTGGTCAAGCAGGCCAAAGAAAATCAGGTTCGAAAACTGGAAGGACAGGAAAAGTTCATGGTAGTATTATCTCAAGTGTTCCGTTCGAATGTAGATGCTAGAATGCTGGATATTTCTATTCGAAATGTAATGGCATGCATTGAGGATTTTGAAGTTTATGAATTGTATTGTACAAAAGATTCCAAAGCAGTAGAGGTATTACGTTACTTTATGGAATCTTTATAGCATAGGACTTTTTTAGGCTGAAACGTATCTTCTGAATTTGAATTTTTAGAAAAATTCATTTTGGAAGCAAAAGAAAGGAACATAATTTATTATATGAAGGAGAAACTGCAAGGAATGAATAGAAAAAAGAGCTTACAGGAAGGTGAAATCCAACTAGGTTATGTTAAAGTGGAAGAAGCAAAGCATATATATTCCTTGATGAGACAAGTGCAAAAAGGGATGGGGGATCCATCTCTTTTTGTTTGCGATGATTTGGAATATGTGTTGGAGCATGTAAACAAAAAAGGTTTTATTGTAAAGGCAGAAAATAGTGCAAGGGAATTGGTTGCTAGTTTTCTGATTCGATATCCAAAACTAGAAGAGGATAATTTAGGGTATGATTTGGGATTTTCTTCTGAAAAACTGGAAGAGGTTGCACACATGGAATCCGTGGTTGTCCGAGAGGATTACAGAGGAAGTGGTTTACAACAGAAAATGTTGCAATATGCGGAGAAAAGGATAAGAGAGGACGGTTATCGCTATTGCATGGCAACTGTTGCGCCGGGGAATGTGTTTAGTAAATCCAATTTTCTCAAACAGGGTTATGAGTGCAAACTGACAAAACTGAAATATGGAGGAAAAGAGCGAGATATTTTGTTGAAAGTCCTGTAAGAAACGTTTGGAATAGCAAAAAAAGTGTTGTATAATAGGAAAGGTTGCGCACTTGTAAA
This sequence comes from Lachnospiraceae bacterium, assembly GCA_045124315.1. Classification (GTDB taxonomy): domain Bacteria; phylum Bacillota; class Clostridia; order Lachnospirales; family Lachnospiraceae; genus CAG-411. The sequence goes on along the minus strand of JBGVLO010000032.1, from coordinate 6,165 downwards.
AAGAAACATACAAAGTACTGTATGAGCAGATACGAGTAAGGACAAAGAATAAGGAAAACAAATAGAAAATGGAGATGGACTATGAGTTTAATGCAGCAAATTCCAAAAGAATTTTATAGAGTCTTTCGTACGAAAAATAGAGAACATTATTTTGCTATACTGGTAGAACTGTATAAAGCAAATGTAGATTCCTATTATGCCTTTGGACTAAGTAAAAGCACATGTAGAGATATTATAAGTGAAACCATGGTTCGAATGGAAATGATATGGCAGGAAGATGAAGAAGAACAGGAACAGGTTCAGGAGATTGATTTCTATGATCGCCAGTTAGAATTACGAACACCTACAGCAAGAAGTCTTTCCAATTTAATTCAATGGGGGTGGCTCAGGGAGGAATATGATGAAAGGCAGAATGAAGAAATTTTGACTTTTCCAGAGTACAGCCAAATGTTTGTGGAGCTATTATGGCAATTGAGTTTGGAAGGTGACGATCAGGAACGAGAAAGTATCATGTCCATTTATAGTCTGCTTTATACATTTCACAAAGACAAAGATAATAACAATGAAATTTTGAAAAATGCGTGGAAGACATCGAAAAGATTGACACAGTTATTGACAAATATGCAGGATGGTATGCGAACCTATTTTGATAAATTGTCCAATCAGAAAAATTTCCTGGGAATTCAGCAGGTACTGTTGCAGGAAATCAATAACAACAATAGTGAGAAATATGCTATGTTGACGACTTCAGACAGTTTTTACCGTTACAAAGAACAGGTAAAAGAGCTGGTTAGTGATATTTTAAGCGAGAATGAAGATTACAGCATGGAAATTCGGGAACGTTGGATGTTGGCAGAACCGGATAGTTTGGAAGGAAAAAAATTACAGAGAAAACTGGACAAGACCCAGGAGACCAATGACTATATTGTGCGTATTGAACGAGAATTTGATACCATTGAGCAAAAATACAATAAATTGATCGAACAAAAAGCAATTTTTGCCCAGAGGGCGTTGGCACGAGTGCACTTTATTTTGCAGGAGGGTGTGGAAGACAGCGATAACGTTGCTACGTTGGTGAAACTCATAAGTTCCCGTTTGGATGGAGAAATTATTTTGGAAGAATTAAGAGATCGACTTTCTTTTTCCAAGCCTCATACACAATTTGGAGAGAAGAGTTTGTATCAAAAGAAAAATGCAGTGGATCGTGTCTTTACTCCACATGCAGTGGAGGAACGAAAACAAGAGGAAGAAGATATGACTGCCTATATTCCAAAACCATTGTATTCAGGAGCTCAGTTGAATGCGTTTCGTAAGAAGAATACTGTGGGAGGTCGTTTTGTTGTATCAGAGGATACCATTCAGGATACCTCTGATCTGGAAAAGTTAATGTTGCTTTGGCAGCAGATTACAAATGATACTGAGGATGTTGGGGAAGATAAGGTGAAGTTGGGAATGGAAATACACAAACAGATTTCAGACCAGCAGGTGGTTTCTTATACAAAATTAGTGATAGAGGAGGATATGGATGCTGGAATATATGAATAATTTGTCCCTGTCTGATCAGGAGAATATAAAAAAAGTCATACAGGAGTTGTTTCGACAGACTTGTATCTTGAAGATTAAATATGATCCGGAAACCTTGGTGGCCAAGGATAACGCAAAGTATCATATTTGTAATAAACATCGGGCGTTTATTGAGGATTATTTGCAGGTTTTAGGTTGCGAATTGCACCACGATTCCCAGGAACATATCTTTCGACTGGTAGGAGATGGTGTACCACTTTTGCATATTAGTTTGAATGCTACAAAAATTTTATTGTTACTAAAATTAATTTATAAAGATAAAATTATGGGGGAAGGGTTAAATGCCAGTGTAACAAATTTGCAGGAAATTCGTACCTATGGTATGAATACAGGATTGTTGACAGAACGGCTTACAGTTGGTGAGTGGAACAGTGCATTGAATCTTATGAAAAGGCATCAAATTTTGGAGATACCGGGAGCAATAGGAAATGTGGAGGATGATACTCCTTTATATATTTACAGTACAGTTAATGTGTATTGTCCGACTAAAGAAATTAATGAGATGCTTAAATTATACAGTCAGGAAGTAGAAGAAGAGGAGCAGGAAGAAGATGAAGTTGAAGAAGGTATTCAGACGATTATGTTTGACTAACTGGGGTGGAATTGATCACACTATTTTAGAATTTAATGAATATGTAAATCTGTTCAGCGGAAAGAGTGGTTCTGGAAAATCTACTGCTATGGATGCCTTACAGGTTATTTTATATGGAAGTGTATCAAATAACTTTCTTAATCGTGCTGCAGATGACAACAAAAATAAAAGAAGTGTACTGGGATATTTAAGAGGAGAACAAAAGGATGGTTCTGCCAACCGTGCAGGGATGGACTTCTGTTCCGTGATCGCTTTGGAAATCGAGGATATGAGTACCCATCAGTTTACCTGTATCGGATTAAATTTTGAGGTTCGAAAGACTGACACAGAAATGCGCAAATTCATTTATTTTAGTCATTCCGGAAGAATGCCGGAAAACGGGTATTTGACAGAAGAAGGCATTCCGTTTTCCAATGCCCAGATGCGCAGTCTGATCAGTCAGAGAGAAGCTTCCATGGAGAACAGAGGAAGAGGCGAGATTAATCGTATTTACAATTCAAAAGATTCTTATATTACCAATCTGTATCAGCGTTTATTGGGATATATTGATGGAAATCGTTTTACAACTATGGAAAAAAGTGCCATTGCACTTCGTATGACAGATGGTACCGGCCAGTTCATAAAAGACTATATGTTTCCAAAGGGAACAGGGGATGCCATTGAGAAACTTAGTGAGGAACTTGGAGCATATCGGGATATTTGTGAGCGGATTGATGATATGAAGCAGCGAATCCAGTTGTTACAGACTGTTCAGCAAGCTGGACTTAAGCTTGCCGAAGCAGAAGCGGAAGAAATACATAATAAATCTTTAATCCGTTGTCTGGAAATTGAGGATGCCAAAAAACATATAGAGAGCTGGCAGGAGCGAAAAGATGTGGTAGCTGCAGAATTAAAGAAGTTACAGGAAGAAGATACCAAACTGCAGGAGCAGGAGGAGCTGGTAAATGAGAAGTGGGCGCAGGCAAAAGCGGATGTAAAAGCCAGTGATCTGGGGCGAAGAAAGGAACATTTAGAGGAACTTACCAGAAGAAGTGAAATGCTTGCTGCAAATACCAGAAGGTGGAGATCCATTACAGAAGGTCTGAACCGCTGGGGGGAAGATGAGTATGTCAATGACTATATCAGTAATGTCCTTTTGAAAAATATTCGGCAATTTGTACAGGGAGAGGTGTCGGTAGAACAGTGTAATGAACTTCGTGAACAGATTGCAGAAGAAAAGCAACAGTTGGAAGTGGAAATCGGTATGCTCCAGGATGAACAGAGGGAGTTGCGAAAGCAGTTAAATGAGAAGCGTGAACTGGTAGAGGATATGAAGAACAATCGTAAGTCTTACGGAGATACGCTTCGAAAGGCAAGAGCTGAATTAGAAACCCGCTTGCAATATTCTTGTGGCAAAGAGGCAAAAGTCTTTATTTTAGCAGATTTATTTGATGTGCGTGATGCTCAGTGGAAAAACGCAGTAGAAGGCTGTATGGGAAAGTTGCGATTCGCTCTTGTAACAGAGCCTAAATACGCAAAAGAAGCCACAAAACAATTTCGAAAACTGGTGCGATATGAGAATGTGGATCTAATCAATACGGAGGCACTTATGGAAGCCAATTGCACAAGTAAAGAGAATTCTTTATTTGAGGCAGTTTCCTGTGAGAAAGGATTTGTGGCAACATGCTTGCGACGGTTTCTAGGTGGTATTATTAAGTGTGAGACCGAAGAGGAAATGGTAGAGGCAGGAAATGCAGTGACAAAGGACTGTTATTCTTATCATAATTTTGCGTTCCGTCATCTTCGGAGAAAGGACTATGAAAATAGTTTTATTGGAACAAAGGTTTCCAAAGCAAAACTTGGAGCCTATGAAGCAGAGTTAGAAAAAATGGATGAAAAATATACAAGATTGCTGGAACAGATCAGTCATATGAAATCCATTTACAATTATGAGACCTTAAAGGATAATTCCTCGGATTATGTTGCATTGTCCAAGGCTGGTACGGAATTGGAGCAGACCATGGAGCAAATAACAGAGCTTCGTGATATGATCGAGAAGTTGGAGCGAGGAGAGTTTAAGGAAATTCAGGAGAAGGAACAGCAGCTTCATGAGGAATATACCAAATATCGGCTTATGACAAAGCAGTGCAACGAAAAAATCAATGGCTGTACAGCAGAGTTGGCGTCTTTACAGACAGACATCAACGGAAAACAGAGAGAATTAGAAGAACTTTTGGTGGGATATGTTTCTAACGAAGAAATTTTGTCAGAAATTAATTCGGAATTGGAGCATGTGGCAGCTGACACGTTAAAAAGAAGATATCTTGCAAAAATGTATGAGGCAAGGGAAAATGCAGAATTGGCTTTGGAAGAAAGAAGTCATGCCCGACAATTGTATATATCTGCGTATCCAAATTGTGAGTTTACCGGGATGGAAAAAGGAAACGAAAGTTATGATCAGAAACTTTTGGAATATCAGAAAAATTACGAACCACAGTATCAGCAGGAATTTGAAAAACAGTGTAGCCGGATTTACAAGAGTTTGCGTGACAATGTGATTGCAAAAATTCATGGAGATATGAAGGGGGCACATAGGCATAAAAGAGAGATTAATCGATTGTTGCGTGAGACAAATTTTGCAGATAGTCGTTATCAGATTGATATTGAAGCTGCACAGAATGCAGATGGACAGTTTTATGAAATGTTAATGGCAGAAGAATTAGATACAAAGAACCCAGATAATGATGGATTTGACGGACAGATCAGTCTGGGAGAGGATTTGTTCTACCAAAAGTATGAAACGCAGATACAACAGTTGATCGAAAAATTTATGCCTGCGAAAAATGCAGATGATACTCAGCTAAAAAAACATCAGGAGGATATGGAGAAGTATGCAGATTATCGTACTTACCTATCGTTTCGTATGAATGAAATCGTCACAGACAAAGAAGGAAATATTATTCGAAAAAACTATGTAGACGAAATGGCAGGAAGAGATTCGGGTGGAGAAGGTCAAAATCCCAAATATGTGGCATTGCTGGCAGGTTTTGCCATGTTATATATGTCTCAAAACAATCGGGATTCTAAGATTAAGTTGGTGTTACTGGACGAGGCGTTTTCAAAAATGGACCAGGAGCGAAGTGCGGTTTGTTTGCAGTATGCAAGGAAGATGGAACTGCAATTGATTGTGTGTGTGCCGGATGAAAGACTACAATCTCTGATTCGGAATGTAGATAGTGTATATGGCTTCCGCAGAAAGAATAATCGTATTTCTATGATGCATATTGATAAAGGGGAATATTTAGACATAATGGAAGGAAAAGAAAAGGAGTTGATATAAATGAATCCATTCGCAATGGGAAAAATAATGAATGCAAAGAAGAAATTTGAGGAAAATCATCCGAAGTTTGTCCTGTTTTTGTCTCACGTATTTGGTTCTTCTATACCAGAAGGAACGGTGATAGAAATTACAGTGACAAAGCCGGGAGAACAACCGCTGACATCCAATCTTCGTGTGCTTGATTCTGATTTGGAATTATTTGAAAATTTAAAAAACATAAAGTAATTGTTAACTTTATCTGGAATTTATATATTCCAGGCGAGGTAGCAGTATAATGTAACTACTGAATCGTTACAATAAGGGCAGAGTGTGAATCGAAAGCAGATTTACACTCTGTCCTTTTTATCTTTAACTATTCAGAACCCTCCCCATATATTCGCACTCGTCACCTTTGCAAGGTTCCAGTTTCGTGCTATGCACTAAGATTGCTCATATATGGGGAGGCAACTCTATTCGAGCGCCTATATAATGGACTATTAGCTACTTATATGCCAGCATAACGTATCGAATCGAACCATTATATAGGGGTCTGAATAGATAATATGTAGTGACCTCACATTTGCACTAACGTGGATTTACCTGTAAGATGTAAATTGAAAACACAAACATCGGTAACAGGGATTACCGCATACAAAAGGAGGCCACTATTATGAATTATAACACAGTTTAC
>JBGVLO010000031.1:0-7034 GCA_045124315.1 Lachnospiraceae bacterium | reverse complement strand
TTGCTTGATTTTGTTTGCTTTGAGAAAATCCTTGTATTTCTGACTGGTAAATTGGCAACCCTGATCTGAGTTGAGAATTTCCGGCTTTGCAACTTTGAATGCTTTTTCACATGCTTCTATGCAGGCACGTGTATCCAAAGTATCATCCAGTTCCCAGCCTACGATACAACGGCTATGCCAGTCTATAATGGCTGTTAAATACAAGAAACCATGCTTCATTGGAATATATGTAATGTCGATTGACCATGCCTGATTAGGACGATCTATGACGGCATTTCTAAGTAAATATGGAACAACCTGTGCCCGTTTCAAACGTTTTGAAAGATTTGGCTTCGGATATACTGGGTTAATACCCATTTCATCCATGTATCTGCGTGCTTTGCGTCTACCGACTTTATATCCACGTTGTTTAAGCTGGGAAGACATCTGTCTGGCACCCCATGTCGGATTATCCGTGTGAAGCCGATCTATGATTCGTTTACATTCAAGTTCTTCATCAGAAATAGGTGTTCCTTTGTAATATATACTTGTCCTGTTAATGCTAGCAAGCTTCGCAACAACAGAAACCGGAAGATTGCTTTCCTTATTCTTCGAATGGTTTTTTACTAAATTTACTCTCGTAGTCAGGTCCAAGCAATTCTTCAGATTTTTTTTTGAGCCAATCCACCTGCATGGTGAGTTGACCAACCTTTTTCGCATATTCAGCTTTTTACTTGCGTTCCGATGCAAGCTTTTCCTTGATATTTTCTTCTCTTTTGTCATCAAAGACAACAGAGGCATTGTCTAGGAATTCTTTCTTCCAGTTACGGAGTAAGTTTGGCTGAATATTGTTTTCAGTAGCTATTGTATTTATATCTTTTTCACCTTTAAGCACTTCCAATACGAGTTTTGCTTTGAACTGAGCTGTAAAATTTCTTCTTGTACGAGACATAATTTTTCCTTCTTTCTGATTGATAATAAAAGAATATCAAATTCATTAAGATTTGTCTCAGAAAGTGTCTTAAATTATGATACCATTATACTCAAGAAATATGTCGATTCGCTCAAAAGGTATTGAAAAAAAACACAAATTTTTTTAGAATGGGATTGTCCATTTGTTGTGAAAGTGTATTTTATGAAATGCATAGTAATTATGTTTCTATTGCTGATTAGACTTAGAATTCTATCAGGAATGCGACCGTATTCATATGACAATATCCAAAATAATTCGTTCTCACACAAATATTGTCAAGTGAAATACCAGGTTGACAACAAATGTATTGCAGGCAAAGGGAGGAAAGTATTTAAAAGAACAAATGATTAGGAAGTTAAGTAAACAGTTAATTGACTTGCCGGATGTTTTTATTTCCAGTACCGGATGTCATGGTATTTGGGGCCAGGTATGCAGGAAAAAGAAAATAAAAAATTTAAAATGTAAAGGAGAATACAAATGAAAAAAAGAATTAAATTAATATTTACTGCAATGATAATTGCAACACTAGTTATGTTAGAATATCCAACAAGTGATTTTGTTTCTGCAAAAAATACCAAAACATATTTGGAGAATGATACAGATGATGGTGTTGTTTTAGGGTATTATGACATATCCACAGGAAAAGAAACACTATATACCGAAGAACAGCTAGAACGAGAATATTCTATTGATGCAAAGTCTTTAAAAGGTATAATAAAAACGGAGGCTAGGAATGCTTCTAAAGAATATAAAAAGAAAAAAATGACAAATTCGCAGAAAATGGAGAGTATGTGTGCAATAGAAGATGCTTCTATTAGTAAAATTAATCCTATATTTCAATGGAAAAATAAAGTGCTAGGAAATCAAATTGCAAATAATTTGGAAACACAAAATTCTTTAACTAGTGTTACGAATGATTATAGTGATAGAATATTGGTGCAAAAAAATTCTTCATACTACAATCGGGTATGTAAGATAATTGCAAATGGAGTATTTTATGATGGAACAACTAATAGTAAATTCAACGGGATATCATCTGGAACAGGATTTGCTGTGGGGAAAAATTTATGTGCGACTGCTAGACATTGTATTACAGATTCTTATGGAAATTGGATGACTGATATTAAAGCATATTACGGTTTTGATGGAGATACAAATGAATATACAAATCTTTTAACTAATGTGAAAGGTTATGTTTTTTTTCCTTCATACATAACTGGATATGAGACAAATGGAACGATTAAAACAGATTGGAACTATGATGTAGCTTTCTTAATCTGGGATACTGAAACTGTACAGAAAACAGGATGTTTTGGTATGGTAGGTGGTTTTGATGAAGGTGAAACACCTATTAGAATAGCAGGATATCCTAGTGCTTTGGGAGGAAAAAGAATGTATACAGGTGTTGGTATGCTAGCTAAGACAACAGCTACAAAATTGTGGTATTCTGGCATATCAACATCTAGTGGAGACAGCGGTGCACCTTTGTTCAGTGAAAGTTTATATGCATATGGTGTACATACGCATTCTGATTGGTCGGGAAGACGCTTTGATTCAGAATTAATACAGTGGTTTTGGGATAATGGATATGTATCATAATGTCAGGGAGAGAAGAAATGAGAATAAAAAAAATAGTAATAGGTGCATGTGCCTTTTTTATGATTGCAAGTAGTATTTTTATTAGGGAATCTGCTTTCGCAAAAACAACAAAGTTGAAGTTGAACAAAAAAAATATTACATTGGAACAACAAAAAAATACAATATTGCAATTAAAAGGTGCAAAAAAAGGAAAAGTTAAGTGGAAAAGTACCAATAAAAAAATTGCAACAGTTCAAAACAATGGTAAGGTATGTGCAAAAAGAGTGGGAAGTTGTAAAATAATTGCAACATATTTTAATAAGAAATATATATGTAAAGTCATAGTTGTAGAAAGAGCAAAGGAAGCCACGGAGTGTGTGCAACCGGCAAGTGTAGTATCGGTGACTAGTGTCCCAAATACCAATAGTTTAGTGGGAGGAGGGAATATGGCAACATCAGAACCAACAAATGCTACAGATTCTGCGAGTACAGTTGCATCGCAATCGGCAGTGGAAGGAGAAATGTCTAAGAACATTTCTCTTAGCGTCTGCAAATATGATAAGGAAAATCAAATACTGGGATTAAAATTTCATAATGAGACAGAAGAAAATATAGAAGTAGGATATGGTCATTTTTGGTTGTATAAATTACAAAATGGTCAATGGGAAATGTTACCACAATTGGAGATGATACCAGCAACAATTGATCTTTCTTTTTTGTTGCCCCCAAAGGAAGAATGGTCAGAAAGTATTGTGCTAAAGGATTATTATGGAACACTTTCTTCCGGGCGATACAAGATAGAAAAGAAGGTATGCTCGAATGTTTTGGGAGTGGAATTTTTAGTAGATTAATCAGAAGAAAACTAGTTTACGGGACAGTTATGTCTGTTCGAAACAAATGAAGAACTGAGCTATTATATATTGCAGGAAAAGGGGCAATCATGGGATTGGTGGCAACTTCATATGTGAGTGTTTCTTCAAATGGAAAACAAAAACCTATTGCCACAATTCGAAAAAAACTGGCATATTCTTCGGACAAAGAGAAATTTGTAAGTTGTAACACATCAATAATACATTAAATCACGGAAATGGATGCAAGAACAGTAACAAAGGAAGAACTTTTGAAACTTACCTAATACAAACTGTTTTCATACTCGTTTCTGTTATGCTATACTAAATGTAATGGTAGGAAGGAGTGACGGTATGGGTGTATATTTTAATCCCAATAATGAAAGTTTTACACGAGCAAAAAACAGTCAGATTTTTGTAGATAAAACAGGCTTGATTGAGAAATTAAATAGAAGATTATCAACAGAAGAAAACTGTATTGCAGTAAGTCATGCCAGACGTTTTGGTAAATCCCATGCTGCAGGAATGATCGATGCCTATTACAGTCTGGGGTGTGATTCTATCAATCTTTTCCAGAATACGGAGATTGGGGGAAACAGTGACTTTAAGAAGTATATGAACAAATACAATGTGATCCATCTTGACATTTCCTCTGTTTGGGATTTTCACAAAGAAGATTTGGTGGAAGCCATTCATGAGCGTGTTTGCGAAGATTTCAAAAAGGAATATGGGGACACCCTGAATTACAAGAAAGAATTATATTTACTAATTCAGGAGATTTACAGCAGAACAACGATTCCTTTTGTCATTATCATTGATGAATGGGATTGCGTGATCCGCAATAGTAAAGATAGGGAGCTGGTTCACAGATATCTGCAGTTTCTTCATTCCCTATTTAAATCAGAAGAATCGAAATCATTTTTGGCATTGGCATATATTACAGGTATTTTGCCAATCAAGAAGATAAAGGACGAATCTGCATTAAATAATTTTGAAGAATATACAATGGTGAAATCAAAGCCAATTACCGAATATTATGGCTTTACCGAAGAAGAAGTGCGAGAACTGTGTGAAAAGTATGAGATGGATTTTGAAGCAACAAAGGCATGGTACAATGGATACTTGATTGATGGGGTTCACATGTATAATCCGAATTCGGTAGCTATGGCAATGAGGAAAAAGGATTTTGATTCTTACTGGAAGAATACTTCCTCCTTTGCATCTATCAATACTTTTATCACTATGAATTACGAAGGGCTAAAAGATGATATCCTGACCATGCTGGCAGGAGGAAAGGTACGGGTCAATACCCTTACCTTTCAAAATGATTTGTCCACTGTAGCATCAAAGGATGATGCATTGACCGCACTCATCCATTTGGGATATTTAGGCTATGATGCGGATCGGAAAAGTGCATACATTCCAAACTATGAAGTTGCAACGGCCTTTGATGCGGCACTACAGACCGGAGCGTGGAGGGAAATCGCAAAGACCATTTCCAGATGCGATGAATTACTGCTGGAAACCATTGATGGAAATGCAGACAAGGTAGCAGAAATCGTTGAACTTGCACATGAAACCTACACCTCAGTGCTTAACTACAATGATGAGAATTCCTTAAGCTGTGTGCTTACCATGGCGTACTTTACCGCACCGGGATACTATGAGATTATCCGTGAACATCCTGCGGGAAAAGGGTACGCAGACTTTATCTTCAAACCAAGAGCCAATGCAGGCTGGAGACCGGCAATGGTGGTGGAACTGAAATATAACCAGTCCGCAGATACTGCTATTAAACAAATCAAAGAAAAGCGGTATCAGGGAGCGTTGTCCGATTATCATGATAAGATTCTTCTGGTAGGAATCAATTATGATGCGGAAGGGAAGGAGAAAAAGCACCATACCTGTGTGATTGAAGAGTGGATGGAATAAATAGTTAATCAACAGAAGAGAGTAGTCTGATATATATATAAATTGCCAGTCGCAGCTTCTATCATGCGACTGGCATCTTTTTATTTTACGGTGATTTTCATTGTTTTGCTGTAAGAACCGTAAAGTTTCTGCTCGCCCACAGTTTTGTAAGCTCTGACTTTCACTTAATAAGTCTTTTTTCTTTTTAACGAGGTCAGAGTGAGAGATGTTTTTGTGGTCTTTTTCCTCACTTTTTTCGAAAAGTTTTTCTTTAGACTGTAAGTTACTTCGTAATTGGTTACATTTGCAGATTTTTCCCAGGATACGAGTACTTTTTTAGCAGAAGGGGAAGAAATCTTTTTCACAGTTACTTTGCCGGGAACAATGTTGAAAGAAACAGTTTGGCTTCCGGTATAGTTTCCGATTCCCTTTACTGTTGCAGTAGCTGTTCCTATCTGTTTATTGTTTTCATAGGTTACAGTATAGTCGACGCCCTCTGATAAGATTTTTTCTTTATCAGTTAAGATAAGTTCTGGTCGAACCGCTTTTCCTGTATAGATTTCGTTTTCTATATTTCCGGCAGTAACAGTAGAAATATCTGTAACCGGATTTTTGGTAATTGTAAAGGTATCATAAAGATAAGGAGCAGTGGTGATTGTGTCTGCGTTTGTGTCATATTTCAGCATGTAAGTTTTGCTTGTAAGACTATCCTTTGTCACATCGAAGATGGTGTATACCTGTTCTTGTTTGACATCACTTTTATCGTCTGTCGAATTCTTATCAAGGAATTGGTACTTAGGAAGTAAAGGATCTCCTTCCTCTACTGTATACTCCTTTTGTGAATACCATTTTAATCCACCGGCGTGACCACCCACCATGTATAAAGGTGCATTTGGCTGGTTAATATAAGAACCAAGGGCATCGGTTGTCATCTGTACATCGGAACCGTCTCTATGGATAAATCCTCTACAGTATACATGGTCGTGTCCCTGTAACACCATATCTACATCCAAATCTGCTAAAATAGGAGCCCAGTACTTTCTTGCAGCGACAACATCTTTATCTACAATATGGGAAGCACCGGTATAAATGGATTTGTGGAAAGCAACAACCACCCATTGTCCTGCTTGTTTTGCAGCGGCAACTTCCTTTTCAAGATATGCTTTCTGTTCAGCCATGACAGCTTCGTTGTCTTTGGCAGTTTCTAAGTTTAGAGTGATCAGTTTCAAATATCCGTCATCGATGGAATATACTAAATTTCCAGCTTCTGCAGGAACATTGATATAGTCAGATAGGGCGGATTTATCAAAGTTTTTGTCGTGATTTCCCTGAGCTACAGCAAGAAGGTTGCTGGACCATAAACGCTGGCTGGCATTTGGAAATTTTCCGCTGTTTTCATAAATGCCTTCCCATTGAGAAGTAGTTTCTGCATTGTCTGTAATATCTCCTGCAATATAAACAAAAGATAGTAAGCGATGAATAACATACCGTATTGTGCGATTCATCGCTTATGTTTTAATTAATGTGGTAAGTCCTCAAGCTTATCCGCTGCTATATTTTCAACGTCAATCAATCCAGTGCATCGTCCTTTAATAAAATCACTCCATGGCATCAGTTGTTCAATACCTTCGGACCCACCTTTTAAACAGCCCGGCATGTACAACAATAATGTATAGAGATATTGATACACATTTAGATCATTGGCTTTTGCAGTCTCTACTAGACTGTATATGATACTGCTTGCT
>JBGVLO010000030.1:0-38815 GCA_045124315.1 Lachnospiraceae bacterium | reverse complement strand
TGCAACAGATTCGGCAGCAGCAGGAACTGCACTTGCAACCGGTAATAAGACAAACGACGGATATGTGGGAATTAATGGTTCCAAGTCACCGGTGGCATCCATTGCAGAATTATGTCGTTTGGAAGGAAAAGCGACTGGATTGATTTCTACTTCTTACGAATTTGACGCCACACCTGCAGCTTTTGCTGCTCATACAAATAGCCGTAAAAATTATAGTGACATTATTAAGCAGATGATGTATGCGGGTGTCAATGTGGTATTAGGTGGTGGTATTGATGGTCCAAGAAACGATAGTCAGATTAAAAGTGGCACCATTGCAAATATGGGATATACTTTAGTTGGTTCAAAATCTGCTTTACAGAATGCAGCAGGAAAGACTTATACGGATGCTTCAGAAGAGGCAAAAGTTTGGGCAACCTTTAATGCAGGGGACTATCAAATGTCATACGAATATGAGCATAATGGAAACAATCCTACCATAGCAGAGATGACAAAGAGTGCCATTGATATTTTATCACAGGATCCGGATGGGTTCTTTATGATGGTAGAAGGAAGTATGATCGATTACAGCAATCATCATATGGAGATGAAAGAATCCGCATGCGAGTGGATTGCGTTTGATGAGGCATTTAAAGTAGCTTTGGATTATGCTACTCAGAGAACAGATACCGCGATCGTTGTTGCACCTGACCATAATACAGGTGTTGAGAGTGTTCGTGATGGTAAGATGACTGAGATTGTGAATATGGTCAAAAACCAACAGTCTACAAAAAATAGAACGGATTTGATGGAGTTTGGACCTATGCAGGACAATGGAGAAAGTAACCATACGAGACAGAATGTAGGGGTATGGATGTATGTACCGGAGGGAGTAGGTCGAATCCCGGGAGTATCGGAACAATATTTGTCAAGCAGTGAGCGAAACAATAAAACCATTGAGAATACAGCGATTGCTCCATATTTAGCCACATTAGTCAGTGATTATACCATGACATCTGCAACCAATGAGTTATTTATGGATGTTACCGATAAAGGGCGTGTAGATAATAATAAGTTCTATTTCAATGATCTGAACTGTAATATTGAGTTGAATACAGATATTGCCTATATTAACGGATCTGCAGAGGATTTAAAGGGAAGAGTTGCAGTCCGGGTTAATGGAAAAGTATACGTACCACGTCTATTGTTACAGAAGCTTGGCTTGGTAGAAGAAGATGTTAAGGTGCCGGATACACAGCCACTTAATGGAGAAGGAACAAAAGAAAATCCATATACCATTGACACTGCAGAGCAGTTCGTAACCTTCACCAATGCGTTACGCAAGGGAGAGCATTATGTTGGAAAGTATTTCAAACAGACTGCAAATCTTAATATGGCTACCGGGTTATCGGAGGAGTTGAAGGCTTCCTATAAAGGAATTAGTGGAACTACTGCTGGAACAGGAGATTCGAAGAAGGATAACGTGTATTTTGCAGGAACTTACGATGGACAGGGACATACCATCCATGTGGAAATTGAAGATTCCAGTAAGAATGGAATTTCCATCTTCCCATATACCTGTGGAACCATTCTAAATCTTGGTACAACAGGAAGTATTACCAATAAAGACAATGAGGGTGCCTGTGCAGGTATTGCTTCTGCTTTGCGCAATCATTCAAATAATAATTATAGTGGAGAGACAGCAGGAAAGCTCATTAACTGTTGGTCAACGGTTGCATTGAATTCCCAGAAGGATGCAGCTGGTATTACAGTAGAAACAGAGAATGGAACTGCTTTATATAATTGTTATTATAAGGGTAAGATTACTGCTGCAAATAACTATGGTGTGGCGAAGTCAAATGGAACGGTAAAAAATGGATATTATAAGATGGAAGATGGAAGTAGTTCCATTTCCAATGGTGCAGCAGGAGAAAACCGTGAGGATTTTGCTGCAGATCAGTTAACAGCACAGCAGAATGAAATTCTAACAGATGCTGGATTGGAATCTGCAGATCAGTTGTGTGATTTTGAGACAGTGGACGGATGTACCTTTGCATTTGCAGGTAGTGTAGCCAGACTGACAGAGTTAACCTATTCTTATGGTGTGGAGAGAGGAGAGCGTGTGACCGCTACTCCGGAAGGGTTTGATCCAGCAACATTAGGATATGTTGTAACCAATACAAATATGAACCCAAATCGTTATATTGAAGTTTCAGGAAAAGTAGCAGATGAAGCAACTGAGACAGTGACAGGTGAGAAGTTCTGGCTGGATGAAAAGGGATTTGCAATTGCAGCTGTAGTTGTTAGGAAGACGGTGAGGACGGATTATTATGAAACTACAACAGAAGCAAGATATAGTTTCCAGTTTACAGGAAATCAATGTTTTACACAAAAAGAAGAGGAACCTGTAATCACAGAGGAGCCAACTCAGGCACCGACTCAGGTACCGACCCAGGCACCAACGCCGACACCGACTCAGGTACCGACCCAGGCACCGACTCAGGTACCGACCCAGGCACCGACTCAGGTACCAACCCAGGTACCGACCCAGGCACCGACTCAGGTACCAACCCAGGCACCAACCGCAACACCGATCCCAACCGCAACACCAGCTGTAACACCAAAAGTTAATGTGGTTACCGTTACGGCAGTTGCTGCAACACCAGAACCAGCACAGGTAAGCATAAAAGACTGTGATATCACCCTTGAATACACCACTACTACTTATAATAGAAAGGCAAAGACACCTGCAGTGATCGTTTCTTATAAGGGTGCAGTATTAAAGGCAAATACAGACTATACTTTGGAGTATACACAAAATGTAAATGCAGGAAGTGCTTATGTAAATGTTGTAGGAAAAGGCAGCTATGTTGGAAATGTAATGAAGGAATTTAAAATTACAGCCAAGAAAGTTTCCAAACTTAAGATTACAAAGAAGGTAACAGGTAAGAATGTAACTGTTACAATTAAATATGGAAATTACAAGCTTAAGAAGAATAAAGATTATAAAGTTTCTCTTAAAACGATGAATAAAAAGCGCATTCGTGTTACCGTAAGTGGAAAAGGCAATTATGCCTCTAAGAAGGTGTTCTATATAAGGATGAAGTAACGAATTTTCTACGGTTGACAACGTTTGGATAACGTGTTATTCTTGAGTTAAATATATCAGTAGAGGTGCAGGATTTATCAGTACCACATGGGACGAGGCAGGCTCGGAAGATGATGTGGGAAAGGAAATTTTGCCGAAGTGACAGATGACCTGCTCATTTGTTGCTGGGTGCAGATTTAAGAGATCTGTGACTGTCATCAACGTAAGTGATGGAGTGCTACGCAAGAGAAGAATTAATGCTTTTATGTAGATAGAGAGCCAGCACTTGTGTGCTGGCTCTTTTTTACTTTATAGGAAACAGAGCTTCCTATAAAGGGAAAAACGCCCCGCGAGGATGCGCAGTTCGCGGAAAAGAAATTAATTGCTTTGCAATACCGCGAACGCGCTAGAGCTTTGCTTGCAAAACTCTTATTAACACATTTATGGAGATGTGGGTATAATGATATTAGAACAGGAAACAGCAACGAAAACATAACATAAGGAGGAAACAATATGAGTATTTTTAAGGGTGCAGGTGTTGCATTGGTTACACCAATGAAGGCGGATATGAGTGTAGATTACGATAAACTAGAGGAATTGGTAGATTTTCATGTAAAGAATGGGACAGATTCTATCATTATTTGTGGAACCACAGGAGAGGCAGCTACACAGTCTCATGAGGAACATTTGGCTACAGTGAAGGCGTGTGTAGAATTTACAAAGAAGAGAATTCCGGTTATTGCAGGAACTGGTTCCAATTGTACAGAGACTGCCATTTACTTGTCACAGAAGGCGGAAGAATATGGTGCGGATGGATTGTTGGTTGTTAGTCCATACTATAACAAAGCCACACAAAAAGGTTTGGTGGGACATTTTACAGCAGTAGCTGACAGCGTAAAGCTGCCAATCATTTTATATAATGTACCAAGTAGAACCGGATGTAACATTATGCCTGCAACGGTTGCAGAATTAGTGAAAAATGTGGATAACATTGTGGGTATCAAGGAAGCCAGTGGAAATATTTCTCAGGTGGCACAGGTTATGAATCTGACAGACGGAAAGATCGATCTTTACTCTGGTAATGATGATCAGATCGTACCAGTCCTTTCTTTGGGGGGCGTTGGTGTGATTTCGGTATTGGCTAATGTTGCTCCTAAGGAGACCCATGATATTGTGGCAAAATACTTAGAAGGCGATGTGAAGGGAAGTTTGGAATTACAGTTAAAGTATCTTCCTTTGATCGATGCTTTATTCTCAGAAGTAAATCCTATTCCGGTAAAGAAAGCCTTGAATTTAATGGGAATGAACGTAGGAACTCTTCGTATGCCACTTACAGAAATGAGTGCAGATAAGGCAGTTCTATTAGAGGCAGAGATGAAGAAGGTAGGAATTCTCTAAAATAAAATATCATTGATGCCAGGGGCAAAAGGTCTGAAACCGTTACAGTTCACAGGTATGTGAACTGTAGCCTGAAACCACATGGGCTTGCTCCTGGTTGGGGAGGGTTCTGAATAGTTACTGTAAAGGGATAGAAAGTAGGAAAGGTAAGGAGAGATAGACAAATGACAAAAATAATTATGCATGGCTGTAATGGCGCTATGGGGCAAACGATTTCAAAGATTGTAAAAGAAGATGCCGAAGCACAGATTGTGGCTGGAATCGATTTAGTAGATAACCGTGACAATGGATATCCTGTATATACATCACTAAAGGATTGTAAGGAAGAAGCAGATGTGATCATTGATTTTTGTTCCGCAAAAGCAATGGATGCTTTATTAGATTACTGTGAAGAGAAGAAAATGCCGGTAGTAGTTTGCACAACTGGTCTTTCAGAAGAACAGCTTGCACGGATTGAGGCGCTTTCTAAGAATAGTGCAGTTTTGAAATCTGCAAATATGTCATTGGGAATCAATACGTTGTTTAAGCTTGTTCAGGATGCAGCAAAAGTATTGGCAAATGCAGGTTATGATATTGAAATCGTGGAGAAGCATCACAATCAGAAATTGGATGCACCATCTGGAACTGCGCTGGCTTTGGCAGATTCCATCAATGAGGCGATGGATAACCAGTATGAGTACATTTACGACCGCTCTCAGAGACGTGAAAAGAGAGGGGCTAAGGAATTAGGACTTTCTGCGGTTCGTGGTGGAACCATCGTGGGAGAGCATGAGATTATCTTTGCCGGAACAGACGAAGTCATTGAATTTAAGCATACAGCATATTCTAAGGCAGTATTTGCCAAGGGTTCTGTTTCTGCCGCAAAGTTTTTAAAGGGAAAGACTTCAGGTATGTATGATATGCGTGATGTAATTGCTGCAGCACAGTAAGACGATCTAGGTAATGGAAGGATATTTTCAGGGCCTGCATTCATAAAATACAGAATGTCTGCATATGTACTATTTGTACATACGCAGCCGCAGGTCCTGAAAAGTAAGAAAAATGCCATGATTGTGCCATAAAAAAGTGAGTAAATAGTAGCAGTAAGGGGAAAAAACTGTTTGTCGGAGGCGAAAACAGTTTTTTTCATTGTAAGGGAAAGAGGAAAAAAATGAACGAGTTTAGTTTAAAAATTCTAGAGTTGAGCAGGGAAGAGACTAAGTTAAGTGTCGGGGTACAGGTGAAGGGACCTTATAATGTAAATGTCCGTACACCAAAGATTGCTCTTGTGTTTGACAACGGAAAAGAGACAAGAAGAATGCCTATCATTATTCAGGCGTACTTTCCAACCGATAATGCAGAAAAGTTTGTGATTTTTGGAAAGTATGGCTATGATCTGGAATATCTGTTTTTTAAAAAGCCGGAAAATAAGAAGATTACGTTTTACTTTGAAATTATTTATGGAGAAACGGTTATCACAAAAATCCCATTTACTTTCAGTTCCGATGTGAAATTAGATGAAGATCCCAAATACGAGGTATCTTACAATAAAGAGAAGACAGAAATTTCTTGTGTGGTAAGAAAAAATGTAAAAGAAGAAAAAAAGGAAAGTGCTGTTGCGCAGGTAGCAAAAAGCTTTATCAAAGGTACATGGGGCATTCTTTTGCTTCTTTTTTGTATTCCACTGTTGCCGCTTTTTGCTGTGGAGAGTGTATTGGCTTTAGCAGGCTGTGCAACAACTGCTGGGAAGAATGAATATAGGGGAATCATGTTTTTGCTGCAGCATATTCGCTGGCGCATTAATAACTTCACACATATGAGCATCGGGGTATCCGATTTTAAGAAATCGTTCTTTGAAACTGCATTCAAGATTGGTTGTATCCGAAAGGTAAAGAAAAACAGAGTTGTGTTTATTTCCAGCAGAAGACAGGATCTTACCGGAAATTTTGAGTATGTATATGATATTTTAAAGACAGATGAAAAATTGGATATTCGTTTTGTGTTGGATGACCATGCATTGAAAGAGATGAGTCTTACGAATCTGGCTAAGTTTGGTATGTATGCAGCTACTTCAAAGGTAATCTTAGTAGATGATTTCACCCCACTTTTATATCCTTTGGATATCCGACCTGAGACGAAGATCATTCAATTGTGGCATGCCTGCGGAGCGTTCAAAACATTTGGATATGGAAGACTTGGAAAGCAAGGCGGGCAAAAACAGGGAAATCCGGCACATAGAAATTATGACTATGCCATTGTAAGTTCCAGTGAGATTTCTAAATTTTATGCAGAAGGATTTGGTATTTCTTTGGAAAAGGCTGTTGCAACAGGTGTTCCAAGAACAGATATTTTCTTCGATGAGGCGTATAAGACCAACGCAAAGATGAAATTCTATGAAAAATATCCAAAGCTCAAGGATAAGAAGATTTTATTATTTGCACCTACGTTCAGAGGAAATGGAAAGATTTCCGGCTTCTATCCGGTGGAAAAGTTTGATGTGAAAAGGGTATATGAAGATTTAAATAAGGAATATGCCATTATTATAAAACATCATCCATTTGTACAAAATAGAAATGAGATACCAGAAGAATATGCAGACTATATTTTAGATCTTTCGGATGAGTCTGAATTAAATGACCTTTTGTTTGTGACCGATTTGCTGATCACCGATTATTCTTCTGTAGTGTTTGAGGCGTCGTTATTAAATATTCCTATGTTGTTCTATGCCTTTGACTTACAGAGATACATTGCTACGAGAGGGTTCTATTACGAGTATGAGCAGTTAGTCCCTGGAAAGATTGCCACATCCTTCCAGCAGATGATTCATGCCATTCAAAATCAGGATTTTGAGATTGAGAAGCAGGAGGAATTCCGTAAGCGTTTCTTTGATGATCTAGATGGAAAGGCATCGGAGAGAACCGCAAAATTAATCTATAAAGCCCTGGAAGAGTAGCGTAGATTGACAAAAGTTCATAGTTCATGAAAAGGAGGAAGAAAATTGAAGTTTTTAAGAAAGCAAAAATGGATTTGTCTGTGCATGGCAATCATAATGACTGCCTGTATCTGCACCGATTCCTTTGCTTTGATGGCAAATGCTGAGAGTAATCGTGTTTTTGCAAATGTAATTTCAAATAAGGATACACGTACAGAGAAAGAAAAAGGAGCCAGGAACAGGGAAACGCTATCCAAAATGGCGGAGAGTGCGTCATCAGGAGCTGTTCAGGTGACATCTGCTCCGGCAATCACTGTAGAGCCTACAGCTTTTGTGACACCAGCTCCAGAAGGGACCTGGGCAAACATGAAGCTTGTGTTTACCACAGATTTACATGGACAGCTTACTGTAAACAATTACGAAACTGGTGCTGTTGTGAAGGAAGGTAGTCTGGCACGGGCTGTAACGAAGATCAATGAAGAAAGAGCACAGGTTCCGGAAGGAAACAGCTTTTTATTTGATATTGGTGATTTTATTTACGATTATTCGACGGACTTCATCTATGAATATGACGATACAGCAGTACAGCCTTTGTTTCAGGCTATGAACACCATGAATTACGATGCCATTACTTTGGGAAATCATGAGTTTGAGTATGGACTTCCTTATATTGTGGAACAGTTACAGGGAAGTGGTTTGGTAAATAAGTGTGTCGTATCCAATGTAAAGGATGTGAACACAGGAAAGCATATCTGGGCAGAGAACCGTATCATTGAGAAAACACTGACTGCCACTAATGGACAAACCTTTACCGTAAAGGTTGGTGTGATTGGTGAAACCATACCCACTTTATCTAAGAAGAGAGCGGATTATACAGGTGTTTTAACAACAGAAGATATCATACAAAATGCAACTGTGCAGGCACAGAACCTGAAGGCACAGGGAGCTGATATTATTGTATGTCTGGCCCACTCCGGTATTGGGGAAGAGAATCCGGAACCTATGGCAGAGAATGTTACTTATGCATTGACAAAGGTTCCAGGAATTGATGTGGTTCTTTGTGGACATCTGCATCGAAATTTTCCATCTAGTGAGAGAACAGAAAGTAGTTATTATACACTTCCGGGAGTCGATAAGGATACGGGCCTTGTAAACGGGAAGAACCTGATCATGGCAGCTGCTCAGGGACAGTACATTGGTGTGGCTGACCTGACTGTTCGTCAGACAGAAGCAGGATCTGAAATTATCGGGCGCAATTCCAAAGTCGTAAAAGTAGGAAATGACACTGGGGTGGATGAAAATTTCAATAATAATTTTATGGGAAAATGGCAGCAAATCTTGGTTGCCAATTGTAGTACGATTTTAGGTGAGATTGCCAATGATGCCAACTATCAGAATTATTTTGGCTTGCTGGAGGATAATTCTGCTATGCAGTTGATCAACAATGCAAAGATGTCCTACGCAATGAACTACATTAACACTGTTGAGACGGCGTATAAAGATTGTCAGGTGATAGCAGCTTCCAGTTATGTACAATGCGGTATGGATGATGCCTATGACTATTACAATCTGAAAGGGGATTTTTTGCAGTCCTACATGTCCAGAATAGAGAAGTATAAAACTGCTCTGTATCTATATAAAGCGACCGGTGCACAGCTTAAGGAATGGTTGGAGTGGTCAGCCAGTGCCTACAATACCAGTACAGGTGAAAATATAAGCATACCGGAAAATACGGTTCTTAGTCAAAATGTATTACAGGACGCATGGAAAAATAAATGGGATACCTATTACGTATTTGACGGAATAGAATATACCATCGATACTACGAAACCAGCCCGTTATGATGTAATGGGGAATCTGGTAAATAATAGCAATCGAGTGACTAGTGCCACCATCAATGGAGTACCCATCAACGATGCCACAACCTACGTAGTAGTTGGAGACCGTTTTGCTCAAGCATATCCTGCAATTGCCAATATACAAAGTCAAAAAATATATAGTACAAAGGACAGATGTCAGAATATCGTAAAAAAATATATTGAAGAGACTTCTATGAATGGAACATTGAAAAACATTACGGATCATAACTGGTCTGTAAACTTTGCAGAAGGAGACGGTTACGTAGTTGAGAGTGGTGCAGAATCAAAGTCGGAATCTGAAAAGAAACCATGGATTACAAAGTATTTAGGGGAGAAGAATGAGTACTTGTATTATCAGGCAGATTTTTCTAAAAAGGATAGTACAGATGTGTATGGCCCGAATATTGTTTTGGCTTCTTTAAATAAAGTGGTTACGAATAAAGATGTGACAGTCAAAGTAAATGCAACGGACAAATCTGGGGTGGTTCAGATCAAACAGGCATTAGGAAGATATTCCACCGGTTCTGAGGTATGGACCTATGCTTCGGATGTGACAAACAATCAGTTTACTTGTAGTGAAAATGGAATTTATTCTGTTTTAGCGATAGATGGCTTAGGAAACCGTTCGGTATCGTATATTCGATTGACGAACATTAATAAGAGTATTTTGGAGGCTCCTGTGGTCGATACCTATACCAATCGTAAGACAAAGATTACTGGAACTGCTCATCCGGGAGCACAGATTTACTTTGAAGTTCCATCGGGTAAGGTTTATTCCACAAAAGTAGGTTCAGATGGAAAGTTCTCTTACAAGCTTCCGGTACAGAAAGCAGGCGCTATTGTTTATGCGTATGTAATTGATACAAAAGGACGTACAAGTTCTAGTACAGAGGTAATTGTAAAGAGAACCGGTCCAAACAAACCAACCCTTACAACTTTAAAGAGTAATTCTGAAAAAGTGAAAGGTAAGCTCAATGATGCGTATGTATTTCCAGTGCTATTTACCAGCGAATCAAAAGTATATGTACAGGAAGGCTGCGTAGATGCCTATAAGGCTTCTTCAATTTTTGATGGAAGTTATGGAATTGTAGAAGTGCCTGTGACCGTTGATGAAGAAACCACCCAGTATACGATGAACCTTCCTAAGTTATTGCCAGGTGGGACTGCAGTTATGTTAAATACCATCGATTCCATTTATCGCGACAGTTTGACCAAGAATGGAACCGTGGATCAAAAAGTACCGAATAAGCCTACACTGGTAAATTCTTATGTTGGAAACAATACAAGCAAAATCAAGGTGTACAGCGGAGAAAAATGCAAGATTAGTGTAGTGTGTGATAAAAAGATCTACACCTCCAATAAGGCGCACTGGAAGAGTAGTGTAAATAAGTATCAGTATAACGTACGGGTTCCAAAGAGTAATTCACGGGAATTAAAGATTTATGCAACCAATGACAAAGGAAGTGGAAAAAAGCTTACTGTTAAGAAAAAAGAAATTGTTCCTTATGCGCCAAAGGTAGAAGTAGCTTCTGCCAGAAAAGGCATGGTCAAGGGAAGTGTCAATTGTATTGATGAGGAAGGAAAAAAGAGTACCGCCAGTGATTCGGATACAGAGGTTTTCGTGCTCGTAGGTGGAAAGAAAAAGAAGGCAAAGGTAAAAGAAGATGGAACCTTTATTTTGAAGGCAAAATTAGCTGCCAGAACGAAAATTGTTTGTTGGGCAACCAATATCAATGGTACGGGATATAAACGGACTGTTGTTGTAAAATAATTATTGGATAAATTTTGTAAGGTTGTACTATGGAAGATATTGTTATTATTAAAATGTAAGATTCCCTTGTGAGAATAGATTAAGCAGGCGGATGGGCATTTTCCTGGAAAAACTGTTTGAAACCAAGCGAGAGCGTGTTTTGGAAGGGAGATGCCCATCCGTTTGCGTTATCAAAAGAGAATTGGGATGTGATCTACAACCTTACGTTCTGCTTATGGGAGGATTAGGGAAAGTGTTTACCTTGTAATTGACTTTTGTAAAATGGAATTTTATAATGGAGAATGGAGAGCGATTTCTGGTAAAGAACTATCGGAGCAGCTCTTCAGAATAGTGAGAAATAACAAACGAATACATTCAAAATATACTTATGGAGGATACAAAGATGGTATTTGGCGTAATTTTAGCGGGTGGAGTAGGCAGCCGCATGGGAAATGTTGAGAAACCAAAGCAGTTTTTAACGGTGGGTGGAAAGCCTATTATTATTCATACTTTGGAGAAGTTTTATGTGAATGACAAGTTCGAAAAGATAATCGTTCTTTGTCCGGAGCCATGGATTGAGCATACAAAGAATCTGATTCAGAAGTATTTAAAGGATGAGGGGCGTATTGTAGTATTGTCTGGTGGAG
This sequence comes from Lachnospiraceae bacterium, assembly GCA_045124315.1. GTDB lineage: Bacteria > Bacillota > Clostridia > Lachnospirales > Lachnospiraceae > CAG-411. The sequence goes on along the minus strand of JBGVLO010000030.1, from coordinate 27,183 downwards.
CTACCAGAAATGATACGATTATGAACTCGATCACCTATATTGAGAAGGAATATGGTTTGGATGAGGATACCGTGATCGTCACACATGATTCCGTTCGTCCATTTGTGACACATCGTATTATTGAAGAGAATATTAAATATGCAATTGAATATGACGCCTGTGACACGGTTATTCCAGCTACGGATACCATTGTTCAGAGTGATAATAACAAGACGATCAGTAGCATTCCAGACCGTTCTAAGATGTATCAGGGACAGACACCACAGTCATTTAAGGCGAAGAAATTGAAAGATTTATTTTTGTCTCTGTCAGAAGAAGAAAAAGAAATCCTTACAGATGCAGCTAAGATTTTTGTAATCAAAGGTGAGAATGTACATTTAGTAGAGGGAGAGGTATTTAATATCAAGATTACTTATCCATACGACCTACGTGTAGCTGAGTCAATGCTTAAGGAATAGAGAGAAGAGAGTTACAGTTCACATATTTGTGAACTGTAACAGAAAAGATCAGATAGTGAGATAAAGCTGTAAGAATTACAGCGATGGAGGATAATATGTTAAATACAGTATATCAGTTAGTAGCACCAAGAAGATTTGAAATGGTGTTTCGTGAGATCGATCTACAGTCAGAGAACTTAATTGTTCGTCCTACCCACATGGCAATCTGCCATGCAGACCAAAGATACTATCAGGGACTTCGTCCAGCCGAAATTTTGGCTCAGAAGCTTCCTATGGCATTGATTCATGAGTGTATCGGTTCTGTTGTGTACGACCCAAAGGGAGAATTTAAGCCGGGACAGAGTGTAGTTATGATTCCAAATACTCCGGTAGAAGAAGATGATGTAATCGCCGAGAATTATCTTAGAAGCAGCAAATTCCGTTCCAGCAGTATGGATGGTTTTTTACAGGATTGTATTTCTCTGGACCGCGACCGTGTGGTATGTCTGCCAGAAGGCATTAACAAAGATGTGGCCGCATTTACAGAGTTGCTTTCCGTAAGTGTACATTCTCTTACCAAGTTTGATAAGGTAGCACATAAGAGAAGAAATATTATGGGAATCTGGGGAGACGGTAACTTAGGTTACATTACCGCATGTTTCTGTAAGGTGATGTTCCCGGACATGAAATTATATATCTTTGGTGTAAATAGCGAGAAGCTTGCAGACTTCACATTTGCAGACCAGGTGTTCCATGTAAATGAAATTCCAGATGATTTGTTAGTAGATCATGCTTATGAGTGTGTGGGTGGTCAGGGTTGCCAGAGTGCGATCAGCCAGATCATTGATCACATTCAGCCGGAGGGGACCATTTCACTTTTAGGCGTGTCGGAATTTCCGGTACCGATCAATACAAGAATGGTATTGGAGAAGGGCTTAAAATTGGTAGGAAGCAGCCGCAGTGGAAGAGAAGATTTTGAGAAGACCGTACAGTTGTATCAGGAACATCCGGAGTTATTGAATTACTTAAGTAATCTGGTAGGTGCAAAAGTAGATGTTCGTTCCATTGCAGATATTACAAAGGCGTTTGAGACCGATATTCATAAATCTATAGGAAAAACTATTTTAGTTTGGAATAAATAATCTTAAGAATCAAAAAAAGAAAGAGCATTGCTCTTTCTTTTTTGATTCTTATAAGATTATAAAGATTCCTTTGCGTAATTCATTTTACCACAAACAATGTTTAAGTTACCATTTCTTGTACGAATGGCATCAATCATGTTCTTCTCCAACTTAGGATCGCGGATTACAATGTTGTACTGTAATTCGTACATACTTCCAAGATTGGTAGTCTTCACACGCATTAACTCTGCGAATGTAGTGTATTCAGAAAAAATATCATCAAATACTCCGCTGTAATCTAAGTTCTCAGGAATCGTAATACGCAAGTCTTTCATCTCTGTTTTTGGTTGACCATATTTGATAAGGGAAAGGGCAATCAAAATCACACAAACAATAGCGGTAAGTACGATTGCAAAAGGAATGTATCCCATACCGGTAGAAAGACCAAGAGTTACGGTAAACAGTATGTACGCAAGATCTTTTGAGGTACCTTGAATACTACGGAAACGAATTAAGGTGAATGCACCGATGGTTGCAAGGGATGCGGCCTGGTTTCCGTTGATCAAAGTGATGACCACGCTGATCAATGCAGGAATAACGATGAGAGAGCTGGCAAAATTCTTAGAGTATACCTTGCTTGTCTTCATATAAGTAATAGAAATTACAAGACCTAATGCCAATGCCACCAAAATTGAAATGATTGCGTTTTGCATAGTTACAGTGACAACCGATCCGGTAGAATCGGATTGAAAAATTGTGTCAAACATGTGCTGTTATCCTCCTTGTACTTTGTGTTTACATTTATAATTAGCCTGCCATTGTTTCGTAAGAATACTGGTTAGGCAAGATAATTTTTGAAGTATCATTTTGGTTTCTTAATGCTTCCTGTTGTTTTTTGTATATGTTTCCATATTTTGAAAAGGAAGTATTGTATACCTGGTGCTTTGCAAGAAGCTTAGAAAACCAGAGCGGAGTAGAGTTCGTAATCTTTACCTCCATCAAATGTGTATTGTCATCGAACAATAATGTTCCACGACTGCCATGCTCTAATCTTAAATCTTCTGTCCTACTGCGGATATTTGTATCAAAAGTAATACGGAAAGCAGGATCTTCTTTTCCGAATAATGCCACGCGTTCATATGCTAAGAACAACTTTGGTGAAAGATCATAGATGGAAAGGAAATAATCCATCTCCTTCAAAATCTGCGTCATATCGAAAGGATGCACTCCATAATCCAAATAATCGTAGGCAGACTGTAATGGTAGCTGAATACGACGTTTGTTTACGATACCGTCATATTTTTTCTTAATTTCCAGAAAAACATTGTCCCCAAGAGAAGGAGTACCATAACTGCGCAAACGCAATTTTTCTTTGTATTTTGGTTTTTCAATGGAACGACGAATCAACAGATCATCTGGAGTATCGTAGTAAATATTGCAAATGGTATGTTTGCCATACTCATCTACTTCCATATGTTCCATCAAATCTTCCCATAAAATCTGAAAACGTTCTTCGCTAAGTTTGTATTTCTTTTCTACTCGGTTAAAAACAGTCTGTGCCATTGGTTTAGAACCACCTTTCTAATAATGAGAATGTGCCAAAAGGAAAATGTGGGTTTGGAAACGGTTTTGGTTTCCTGGAAGGAACTGGCGTGATTGTCGGTTCCGGTGTTTCCGTTATCGCCTCTGCTTCCATGGAAGGAGCTACAGTGTGTGCCGGTTCCTTAGCGAGAGGAGCTTCTGTGGAAACAGAATTTACTTCTGGTGTTTGTTCCTTTTGGTGTACATCTGGTTGTTGGTTTGCGTGATCTTCCTCTCGAGGAGGAGAAAATCTATCTCCACGTCTGTCAGGCTGTTGCTGACGTTCGATGGTTTCCTTTTCTGCCTCTGGTGGTGTAGGGGTTTTTGGCTGTTGTGTACTTTGAGGCAATTGTTTCTCATCGGCAGAAGGTTTCTGCTTTTGTGCTGTTCTTCATGTCCACAGAGATTAAAATTGCATTTGTCTCGGATGTAGATAAGTATCCATCTTCTTGTAAATTCAAATTCTCTATGTTTTCATAGGAGGATCTCTTGGATTCTCGCAATCGCATCAATGCCAGGTTTCTTGCAATTGTAAACATCCAGGCAAGTGGTTTGCCTTGGTCTGTATACTGTCCTGCATGCATTCGTATCCGAATATAAGTTTCCTGCAATAAATCTTCTGCATCTTCTCTATTCTGCACAATAGACAATAGAAAACCATATATGCTGTTGGAAGTTTATGTGAATAATAAATGAAACGCTTCTTTATCACCATCTGCAATCTGTTGAAACAAAGAAGGAGTAATCAGACTTGAATCAGAACTGTCTTCTTTGGATGATGAAAAGAACGGCACAATGATTTCCTCCTTTTACAATATGGTGTGCAAAATAAACTTTGCACACCATAACAGTATACCATATATATCCATTTTAGCATAGTACTTTAGTAAAAATTATTACAATTTTATTAACAGTTCAGCCAGTCAAAAAGAAAATTTTTAGTCAATTGTATATTCTGGCACTTTATGAATGACCCCGGCTGTACTGTAACCTGTAACACTTCCTGACTACATATGGGGGTTATGGACGACCAAATCCACCTCCCATACCACCGTTATTCACTGAGGAAGGGGTAGTCAATTCGGTTCCACCGGATACATTTCCCTCTGAAGCATAGCCATAGGTGTCAGTCTCACCTTCGAAAGTTGGGTTTAGATATACTTTGCAGCTGGTTACGGCCATTGCAGTCATGACTGCGAGTAATTTTATTCTTTTGAAAATCAGATGTATTTTTTGTGAAAATTTTGTTAATCCAACAAACTTGATAGGGAGATTGTAATGTGAATGCCACTATCAATTATACATAAAGGAGTATTCGAATGAATATAATGATATAAGGATTTCACATACCTGTGAACTGTAACAAACAGATAGAAAGGGAAGGCGGAAAAGGAGGAGAAAACTTGCGAGAAAAAATATGGATTATATTGGGGTGTTTGGTGCTGTTGGTTGGAATGGTTGTACTGAATGTGACCATTGTGGAACAGAGAAGCTTACATAAAAACAAGCAGGAAAATGTGATGGAAGATGGAACCAGGAGAAATGTATGGATTATAAAAGGGGAGGGGCAGGAGTTAACTGCCATTGTCAATGGGGAAAAGAGGACGTTTCCATTAAAACAGAATATTGAGAAAATAGAATCTGTTGTAGCTGATTTGAAAATAAAGAAAGGAACAGTGACCCGAATACTGCTAAAAGAGGACAGGATTAAAGGAAAAATTTTGGCAATGGAAGAGAATGCCATTAAAATTGATGGTTATGGGAGTGTACCCCTGGAAAAAGAGTTTCGGGTGTACGCTCTTTACAAGGAACAGGTGGAGGAATTAGGGAAAAATATCCTCCCTCTAGGTTCGGAAACAGTTGATTTTGTGGTGGCAAAAGGAAAAATAAGCGCAGGGTTGTTGATGGAGGAACCAGAACATCAGGAAATTAGAGTGTTGATTCGAAATGGAAAATCCCAATATTTTTCAGGTTTAAAATTGACGGCAACAACAGATTTTGTGGTAAAGAATGGGAAAAAAGAGAGTACCTATAAGAAGAACGAGACTGTGACCATTTCTAAGAGTCAGGAAAAAGAGGGCAGAATGGTCATTACTCCAAAGGAGGATGGAAAAGTGACCCTCTTGTCGGTGAAAAAATCCAGCGGAAACCCTTCTTACAGAGGAATCGTTGAAATTACACAGACGAAAAAAGGATTTCTGGTAATCAATGAGTTACCCTTGGAACAATATCTGTATGCTGTGATTGGAAGTGAAATGCCGGTATCCTACGGTTTGGAAGCTTTGAAAGTGCAGGCGGTATGTGCAAGAAGTTATGCATATAATCAGATGTTGCAAAATGGTTGTGGAGCCTTTGGTGCACATGTGGATGACAGTGTGGATTATCAGGTGTACAATCAGGTGCCGGAATGTAGGGAGACAGTGGAGGCTGTGGATGCAACAGCGGGACAAGTTCTCACTTACAAAGGAAAGGGAATTACAGCATATTACTTTTCCACTTCCTGTGGTATGACTGCATCGGTAAATGAGGTGTGGCAGGGGGAAGAAGTACTTCCATATTTGCAGGGAGGCGTGCAAAGAGAAAAGAAAATAGAAATGGATCTTTCCAAAGAGGAACATTTCAAAACATTTATTCAAAATAAAGAGTTTGAAAGTTATGATGCGAATTTTCCGTGGTATCGCTGGGAAGTAAGTTGCTCAGGAGAACAATTGGGAGGAAGCATAGAAGAAAACTTACCGGAACGGTTGGAAAAGAGCCCGGAAAATATTTTGGTGCAACAAAAAGATGGTGCATATGCAAAGAAAAAAGTATCTTCCATCGGCACGGTAAAGAAAATTGAGGTGATGAAAAGAGGAAAAAGTGGCGTCCTATGTAGAATAAGGATTTGTGGAAGCCAGGAGACCATAAAAGTAACCGGTGAATACAATATTAGAAAATTACTGGCGCCTGGAAACAGCACCATACATCGAAAGGATGGAACCCAGGTCGAAGGAATGGAACTGTTACCTAGTGGATTTTTCTATATTCGTCAGGAGGGAGAAAATATTGTGTTTGTAGGTGGCGGTTACGGACATGGCGTAGGAATGAGCCAAAATGGAGTAAAAACCATGGCGGATCAGGGAAAAACCTACGAAGAAATTTTGGCACATTATTATCCGCAAACCAGTTTACATACAGAACCGTAAATGGTCATCTGTCATTTACTTAAGCCTTAAATTTTTCGAGAGGGTTGGAATGTGAATGATCTTCCCAAAACCCGCTTTCGTTTGGACTCAAGCTTAATCGTTATCTTTGTTGTTTCAAGTAGCGGGAAATATCCGGAAATAACTGGTTGAGTTCCGCGCCCAAAAGGAGCATATACATACAGGCATAGAGCCATAACATTAATAATACAACGGCTGTCAGACTTCCGTAGGTGTTGGAAAAATTGGACATGTGATCAATATAGTAGGAATACAAAAAGGAAAATCCAATCCATCCAACAGAGGTGGCAATTGCCCCAGGAAGCTCAGCCAGTACATGAGATTTCCGGTTGGGAATTGCAATATACAAATACAGGAAAAACAAAATCAAAATACAGAGAGAAGCAGAAGTCCGCAAACTGATTACAAGAAGTGCCATATCCTGTAAGCCTGGAAATAGATTTAGCAGTGCCAGTGCAATACTGTTTCCGAAGGCGATAAGTAATAAGGTTGCCAAAAGGAAAAAGGTAAAAATGATGGTGTGTATGGTTGCGTGAAAACGGAGAATCAAAAAGTTTCGATTTTCCTCTATACTATATACGGAGTTTAATCCTCGAATCAGAGAATAAAATGCCCTGGAGGATGCCCATATAGCGGTTAAAATGGTCAGAGAGATCACTGTAGTGGTGGAGGAAAGATAAACTTCAGAAATAATATCCACCACATAAGGGGAAAATGCAGCGGGCAAATTGGTATTGACCAAGACAATCAGATCCTCTTCTGTAACAGGTAAGAAACGAATCATAGTCAAAAGGAACATAAAAAAGGGAAATGCGGACATTATAATATAAAAAGCTGCCTGCGCAGCGTAGGCAGACACACAGTGCTTTTTTAGTTTATTTGCAAAGAATTGAAAAAATTCAATAATGGATCGAATGGTTGACATAAGGTTCCTCCTGATTTTGTATTATGGTAAGTATTAAGAGTGCTTAATGGAAATATGCAAGGATATAGCTACACTGTGAACAGTATCAATATACCCAGATTATTCATATTTACACATTCGCAGCGGTAGGTCCTGAGATACAACTAATATGGTAACTATTCAGAACTCCATTGGCAAAATCGCTGCTATGCAGCTTTCCTTTTGCTCATGTTGTTACTTCGCCATATAAATTTACCATTTTGTTTGAATACAAGCATTCACAAAATGTAAATTTATATGGCTCTGACTAGTTACATTTTATCAATTAATGGAAAAAAAACAAGAGTGAAGGAAAGAGTTCTTTTCAATTCAGAAAAAGCATGGTACAATGGCGTTATTGTTCAGAGGGCACCCTCTGCACAGTAACAAAGAGAGCATTGCGTACTAATAAAGAGAAAGGCTTGATGTTTTATGAAGAATAAGAAGAAAATGGGGTTACTACTGCTTATGATCGCTGTATTCGCATTAGAAGGCTGTGGGGGCCAGAAAGATACAGATACAGCGAACAAAACAGAGGAGAAGACGGTGGCTACCATTCAGGTGGTGGATTTACCGGAGGAGAGCTATCTGACATTGAAAGATGGTGTGTACACTGCTACAGGTGGTGCATTGCAGCTTTCTGTTCCAGAAGGATGGGTGGTAAGTGAAGAAGATCCAACATTGCTGCTTCCTGGGAAAGAGGATGAAACAAAGGATTTTGTCAGCGTCCAGGTTGCAGACAAAGAAGAGGTTTTTTCAAAATACACAAAGGAAAGCTTTGAGCAATATTATAACAGTATTTTTGATAATTATAAGGCGGTTAGTTTTACTGAGACAACGGTACAGGGATTACCTGCGTATTGTTTACAGTATGAATTTTCAAAGGACGACTCGGACATTACTGGATATGAATATCTGATCGATGGAAATTACACCTATATGATTGGATTTACCGATGTATCCGGAACCTTGAAAGAGGAGATGGATAATATACTGGATAGTGTTATAATTTGTAAATAAAAAACACCAGATGGTTTTGGGAGAAAATCCCTGAATCATCTGGTGTTTTTTGTTATAATGAAAGGATCAGCTACTTATATGCTAGCATAATATATCGAATCATTTCATTATAGAGGGTTCTGAATAGTTACCTTATAACTATAAATCAAAAGCTCCTGTAATTGTGTCATTCACAACATAATAAACCTTGTTCTCTTCTGGTTTTACATATGCCTTGATCGATTGGATGGCAGCAGTATTTCCAGCTTCCGCATAAGCATTGCGGGCTCTGTTTAACAGGTCTTCCTGTGACAATTCTTTGCCGCCAAATTGCAAAATAACCTCTCCAACCTGCTGTTTTTCTGCTTCAGCAGCTTTCTTAGAGTTTGTGAAATACATTAAAGGTAAATTTCTTGGAATGCCTGGAACGATACCTGGTATTCCTTCTTTTTTATCGTTTGTTGTAGTTGTTTTTGCTGTTGTAGAAGCTTGTGTACTTTTTTTTGTAGTAGTTTTTTTTGTAGTAGTTTTCTTTTTTGCCATAGTAATAAATCCCTCCGTTTTTATAATACATTAAAAATCCTATTATAGGATTTGGTTACACAATAAATTAAGAACGACTGACCTCATTGATAATGGAAATAACCTTCTCAATGGGACTGTTCAATGGACTGGTATTCATTGCTGTCATATAGGCATCTCTCTTTTGGTATACCGCATCAATTGCCTTCTTCAATGCATCTCCAGTCAGGTTTTCCTCTTGTAATACATAACTGTATCCCTGCTTTTCAAAAGATTCCGCGTTTAAAATCTGATCCCCACGGCTTGCGGTAGCAGACAGCGGAATTAAAATATTTGGCTTCTTAAGTGCTAATAATTCGCAGATGGCATTGGCTCCGGCTCTGGAAATAACCACATCTGCAGCGTCTAATAGATCGCTAAGTTCTTTTTTGATATATTCAAACTGTACATATCCCTTTGTACCTTCTAAGGTTGGGTCTGTCTTTCCTTTCCCGCAAAGGTGGATGATCTGGAATTTCTCCAGAAGATCCGGAAGAATACTTCGAACTGCATTGTTCACTACAACAGAACCAAGACTTCCTCCAATAATTAAAATGACCGGTTTGTTAATGGTAAATCCACAGAAGGACAATCCCTTTAACTTATTTCCGCTGAACAACTCCTTGCGGATAGGAGAACCGGTAAGAACCGCTTTGCCCTTTGGAAACATAGCGACGGTCTCCGGAAAATTTGTACATACCCTGGTTGCATTTGGCAAAGCCAGTTTATTTGCAAGGCCGGGCGTCATATCTGATTCATGAATAACAATTGGAACATGATGTCTCTTGGCTGCCATAACCACGGGAACCGTTACAAAACCACCCTTAGAGAAAACCACATCTGGTTTTAGCTTCTTTATAATAGAAGAAGCTTCCTGACAACCTTTCAACACACGAATAGGATCTGTAAAATTCTTTAAATCAAAGTAACGTCTTAATTTTCCAGATGATATACCGTAATAAGGAATATCAAATTCACTGATCAATTCTTTTTCGATTCCATTTTTCGAACCAATGTAGTGAATATCATAGCCTTGTTTTTGTAATTCGGGCAACAAGGCAATATTCGGGGTTACATGTCCAGCTGTCCCCCCACCTGTCAAAACAATTCGTTTCATGATATGTTCTATCCTTTCTAGTATACAGCCCTTTACGTACTCCTAGAGTACAGCTTTATAATAGTTTATGTGTTTTTGTATTGTTTTAATGCTTGTGCCAGCTGGTCTGGACAGGAAGTTTTTTTGAAACCACATGGAATACCTTCCAAACGGGCAATTACATCATCAATATGCATACCTTCCACTAATCTGCAAACACCTACTGTGTTTCCGGCACAACCGCCAATTATCTTTACATTTTTTACAATGTCATCCTCTACATCAAACTGAATTTCTGAGGAACATACACCTTTTGTTTTATAATTCATACGAATACCTCACATATTTATTTAATATCACTTTTTGTGATATTTTATTCGAAAATACACTAACAATATAATTATAGTTCGCAAAAGGGAATATTGCAAGTTTTTCGTGTATTTAGTTTGAGCTCTTTAGTAAAAATGTATTGTAAACTGAATTCTATTGGGAATTGAAATAAAAAGGAGACTACACCTATGATGTATTTACGTCCCCATCATCTTCTATGCACCCAGGGATATTCCGGAAAGGGTTATAGCGAAGATTTTGTTGCCCACATGGATCAGGTAGTGGACTACTTAAGAAATCAAGAAGATGCAAAAGTTATGTTGACCTTTTCAACAGACGATTTATGTAGTTGCTGCCCTCATAGGAAGGATGTGGATCTTTGTGCAACTCAGGAAAAAGTAAAATCTTATGACCAGAAAATGATAAACTATTTTAATTTGGAAGAAAAAGTCTATACTTACAGCGACATAATTAAGCAAATTGATGAGCAGATGACCGAGGAAATGCTTACGGATATATGTGGAGATTGTCAATGGTTTCCGGTCAGTGCCTGTAAGAAGAATATATGTAAGCATACAGGTTAACAATAGAATTCATGTCTATAATGTTTTATGGAGAAAGTCTCTCAAAAATTACAATGAGCTACGCGCTAATTTTTAGTGCGTAGCTCATTGTTTATGTAAATGCATATCTTATGAAACGACATCTTCGAAAGTTTATTATAAGTTCTATTTCATAGCAATACTATATTTTGTGTAAAAAAGTTGCATAAAAAATATTTGGTGATATAATAATGATAAGGAAAGAAGAAAAGTGACTTGGAGGAATGAGCCATGATTATAGAGGTAAGAGCAAAAAACTGTTATGCATTTGAGGATGACATTACATTTTCAATGAAAGCAGATATGAGAAATAAGAAATTTGGAGCAAATGTTCATAAAGAGAACCATTTTAATGTGCTTAAAACGGTAGAAATATATGGTCCAAACAATGCAGGAAAAACCTGTTTGATTAAGTGCATTAGCGCAATAAAAAATGTGCTTTTAAATAAAAAAAGTGGATTGATGCCTAATATATTTTCAGAGAGTGATATATGTGAGTTAGGTGTAACCTTCATGGCATTAGGAAGGAAATTTTCTTATGACTTGAAATATGATGTAAAAAAAGAAGAGTATATATATGAAGCATTTTCGGAGGTATTCAAAGATCAGTATAACAATGAAAAAGAAGTTTGCTGGTTGAAAAAGGATACCATTAGTGAAAGATATGATTGTGTTGATAAAGATGTGCTGGCTATGATTCCAGTTGTATCAAAAAATAATTTGCTATGTTATGTAATAGATACAAGTAAATTTGAGCATATCAACGAGATGAAGCAGATTCTTGTTGGATTTGCTGAGAAAATTGATATTATCAATATGAATAACATACCTATGCAGCATACGATTGAACTTATGAAGAATAAGAATCAGTTACAGCAAAAGGTTGTTGAGTTTATAAAAAATGCAGACTTGTATATGGATAACTTTGAATATGTGGATATGGATCAGATACAACTGAAAACTGGTGAAGGCGATGAAAAACCAGACGAGAAGGTACTTGATATTCCGGAAAATATTATGGATCAAATTAGACTGGTTTCCACATACAAGGGGGTACCTGTACGAAGTATGTTGTTTGATTCTACAGGCACAAAGAAGATTGCGGCTATTGCCAGTTATGTTATAGAAGCACTCGAACAGGGAAGAATTTTAGTCGTAGATGAGTTGGATAGCAGTATTCATTTTAAGCTTACCAGGGCAATTGTTGCCATGTTTAATAATGAACTGAATACAGGTGCACAGATGATATTTACAGTTCATGATATCAATCTTATGGATTGCAAGAGAATGTTCCGAAAGGAGCAAATTTGGTTTGTCCATAAGGATGAAGAAGGTGTATATGTATATTCACTTGCTGATTTTACAGCACAACAGGGTGTGAGAGATACAACAGATGTTATGGAAAAATATCGGAAAGGTGCTCTTGGAGCATTGCCTGATCCGGAATTGATTAACTCTTTGCTTAGTATCAAGGGATTCGAAAAGGAGGCGAATGTAGATGGCGAATAAACTTCCTTTTATTCCTGATAACCATAAAATCTGCATTATCTGTGAGGGCAATGAGGAATATGAGTATCTTAACCGCTTGAAAGATTTGAAAGTATGGAATGAGCAATATGATATTTCATTGGTAAATGCTGGTGGTAACGGAAATATACCGGCGAGGTATCAGGATCGGTACCAAAATGGAGCAGATGAACTTGTGCTTGTGTTTTGTGATACGGAAAAGAAACCTCATGAGCAGTATGAAGATATTAAGAGGAAAATTAATGAGTTTCATGGCGTTGATAATGCTGCAAATGAGGTAATAATATTTGGAAATCCTTGTACGATGCAGATAATATCCAAGCATTGGACCGATGAAAATTTGAAATCACCAGCAAAACCGGTAAATGCTCCTTTAATTAAGGAATATACTGGGGTGGAGAATTATAAAGGAAGAGCAGATCAGATTGAAGAAGTTATGAAACATGTTACTGGGGAGAATTATGTGGATATGTGTCATAGAGTAAGGAATTTGGAGTCGGATGATTCTGTTACTGGAAGCAGTAATTTTGGAAAATTTATTATGCTGTTTGAGAGTGATGACAGTGGGTGGATCAAAGAAATCAATACTATTGTGGAAATGTGAGAGGGAAGTATAAAAATAAACAAAGCGTGCAAGTCCGGGTTACCGGTAACTTACACACTTTGTTTTATTCTTAGCCCCACTTAAATGGGGGACAATATTCTCACACAAGTAAGAAATCTTTAGAAGACATTCCTTAAGGATTAGCCTAAGAGACTTAATACGCCCTGTGTTGACTGATTTGCCTGAGCAAGCATTGACTGACCAGCCTGCATTAAGATGTTGTTCTTTGAGTATCTGGTCATTTCTTCTGCCATATCAGTATCACGTAAGCTAGACTCAGCAGACTGTAAGTTCTCGCTAGATGTATCCAAGTTAGAGATGGTGTGCTCTAATCTGTTCTGAGTAGCTCCAAGTTTTGCTCTCTCAGTAGATACACTCTGGATCGCCATATCGTAAGCATTTACTGCCAAAGAAGCAGATGCCTGATTTGTTACATCCAAAGCCTTACCTTCTACACCATCCTTAGTCTGAACAATGTTCAGGTCTTTTGCTTTCATAGAGTTAATTCCAAGCATAACTTCCTGACCTGCATTTGCACCAACCTGAAGACGGAATGCATCCTTACCTGTAGGAGCCTGCTCTGTCTCTACCATTTCTTTTGCAGTAATAGTGATTACATCGCCTGCTTTCATCTTGTCAGCGTTGCTGATGGTGATAACGGTGTCATCGCCTTCTTTGTTCTTTAAGTTGATCTTTAAAGTACCATCCTCTTCTACCTGAGAACCGATCTCAAACTTGGTAGTATCATCTGAGTTACCAAACAAATCAGTTACTGTCATAACAGACTTTGATTTATTTACATCATCTAAAGCTTTTTGTGCATTATCCAAATTGCTCTTAGCAATAGCTTTTGCTTCTGTATCATCAGCTTCTGCTTTATATGCTTTCTGAGCCTGTTCTTTTGCAATAAACGCATTTGTCAAATTACTGTCGCTAAGAATATCTACATCTTTTTGTGCATCATCTAAATCTTTTTGTTCTGTAACAACAGTTGCTTTGCTCGTAGCTACAGCTTTAATTGCATTTTCCAATGCTGTCTGTGTCGCCGTACCTGTTGCTGTACCTGTACCTACTTTAGCTGAATTGAATAGTGCATCAAAATTATTCTTTGCTGTTGTAATCTGTGTTCCAGTAGCTGCTCCACCATTTGAACCTAATGCAGCTACATAGTCGTCTACTGCCTTCTGCAATTGATCCTCTGTTATACCATACATCAATGAATTCGCAGCCTGTTCAGCCGCATCTGTTGCTTGCCCTGCTATAGAAGCTTTAAATGCTGTTTTTAATGCTTCTTCTTTTGCAGTCACATCATCTTTTGCAGTTTGCAAAGCTGTTTTGGCGGTTTCTAATGCTGTATCAGCATTTGTTTTTGCAGTTGCAATATCTGCAGCTTCCAATGTAGTTACATCACCGGTTTTACTACCGGTAAGTGCATTTTTCATATCCTCTTCTGTAAATTTAACGCCATTAGCAGTACTCTTTCCTGCTGTAAAGTCTTCTGTAATCTCAATACGAATTACATCAGAGAATGCTGCTTTAGCAGAACCATCTGTTGTAATTTCTGCGCTTACATTACTGTTTGCAAAAGTAGAATCTACATTTGCCTTACCAGCTTTTTCTGTTACTGCACCCTTAGCAGAACCATCGATCAATTTCTTTGTGTTGAACTCGGTAGTAGTTGCAATTCTGTCTACTTCCTGTGTTAACTGATCAATCTCGTTCTGGATCTGTGTTCTATCGTCATCTGTATTTGTATCAGATGAAGCCTGAACTGCTAATTCACGCATTCTTTGTAAGATGCTGTGTGTCTCAGTCAAAGCACCCTCTGCTGTCTGGATCATTGAGATACCATCTTCTGCATTTGTAGATGCCTGATCCAAACCTCTGATCTGTCCTCTCATCTTCTCAGAAATAGCAAGTCCTGCAGCGTTATCTCCTGCACGGTTAATCTTATAACCTGATGATAACTTTTCTGTAGACTTTGCTAAGTTTCCACTTGTTACTCCTAAGTTTCTGTTTGCGTTCATCGCAGTCATGTTGTGTTGTACTACCATACCCATAATAATTCCTCCTTTAATTACCCCAGTTTCCTGGGCTTCCCCGCATCCGTGCAGGTGCTTTGTTAATAAAAATATTTATAATAACCCCAACACCCCTAGGTTAGTGATGAGATGTATTATCTTGTAGTGGCGTTTTTCTTCTGCCGTCTGTCACGCACAATAATGTTTTTAATCTGTTCTTTTGCTTCCTCTGAGATACCATCTTCCTTGTAGTAAGTTTTTAGATTTCGCTTTTCATCCTCAGTCTGTGCGTTGCGCTCCAAAACCCGATTGCGGACGATGTTATATTCTCTCGGTGCGTCCACCAAAATGTGCATATTGTTTGCAGAACCGCCGGAAAAAATGACCTTAATGTCATCTCCGATGTTGATGTATTCCCCTGGTTTAATGGTTAATTTCAACATAGTAACAACCTCCTTGTTTTTGACATAACTTCCAGTTTGTTATCAGAAAGAGATGGTGCGTATGTAACAATTTCATACAAAATGTTACATGGTGATATAATGAATAAATTGGAGGATTACATGTAGATAATTGCGAAAAACTGGGTTCGCAATTGCCTATCATTTCACGAAAAAGAAAGGATGGTATGCATTATGAGTACAAGTCAGCCCTTAAAGAGGAAAGAAGATATTAAAAATTTGGAGAATTATTTTTACCAAAGAAAAGAATATCGAAATTATTTACTTGTTGTGATGGGATTAAACACAGCGCTCCGAATTAGTGACCTGTTGCAGATTAAATGGCAGGATGTGTACAATAAGGAAACAAAGCAGTTTCTCACCCATGTTCATTTGACGGAGCAAAAAACAGGAAAACAGACCATGATCTTGCTAAATCCCACTGTGAAGCATGCTTTGAAAGAATATGGCAAACACATGGGGAAGGAGATCAAATCCCCTTTTATCTTTTTTAGTCCTCAAAAGCCGGAGCAGCCATTAAGCCGGATACAGGCATACCGAATTATACAGAGAGCAACCAAAGAACTGGATATACATGGACAGATTAGTTGTCACTCACTGCGAAAAACCTTTGGCTATCAAGCATGGAAAGAAGGAGCAGAACCGGCACTATTAATGTCTGTATTCAATCATTCTTCTTACAGCATTACCAAGCGGTATTTGTGTATTGATCAGGACGATAAAGATGAATTGTTTTTAAGAATAAATCTTTAATGGGAAAATCAGTAAAATTTTTTTTGAAAACTATTAAGTTTTAAGAAATACATCCGAAATATATTGTGTAAGAGAGATAGAATTGGTAACCAGGTAACATTTTGTATGAAAATGTTACCTCTTTTATATAAGAAGAGTATGTACCATTGAAGAAAATTTTATACAAAGAAACATCCCCACAACGGTTCAAAATCTGAAACTTACTCAACCAGTTCTACATTTTCATAATACCAGTCGATTCCGCCGGTAATGGTTGAGTCTTCTAGTGTTTCCCCTTTGCTGCCAATTATCTCGCCTGTGTTTGTCTTAAATTCCCCATCAAACACACCGTTGGTTCCATTTAGGATTTCTTCAGTTGCCGTTGAAACTTTCTCCTGTGTTCCATCTGCACAAAAGGATGCTAAATCCGTGATTCCTACAAGACCTTCATTCATACCGCCGTAATAATTTTCCCCATTCCAGGTTCCATCTATGATACTTTCCACGGCGGAAGTATAATAGGCACTCCAGTTCCAGATTACACTGCAAAGACAGGTATCGGGAACTTCCTTACTCATATCTGAATTATAGCCAATTCCATATACCCCATATTCCTTTGCCAGTGTCATAGGATATGGGGTATCACAATGCTGTGTCATTACATCACACCCCATATCTAGCAATTTTCTGGAAGCGGCTTCTTCTTTTTCTGGATCATACCAGCTGTTGGTAATAACCACATAAATCTTTGCGTCTGGGTTTACTGATGCCACACCAATTGCAAATGCATCGATTCCTCCGCTTCCTTCTGCAGGATCACAAAGGTATAGCACCCCTACTTTAATATCTTCTTTCTGTATTCCCTCTGATGGGGTTTCCCCATTATTCGCATCTGCTACCTCTACATTGTCATATCCTTCATTGGTCGCATAATCATCCGGCCCGGAAGTACTTGCACCGCAGCCTGTAAGACTAATCATCGAAAAGATGACGACTAGAAAGAAACTCGCAATTTTTTTCTTCATAAAATCCCCTCCATTTAATTGTATTAATCCGTTACACAACGTTGTATATATATCGATAAAAATAGGAAAAAATAATGGATTCCAAAAATTTACTTCATGTTTTATTGGCATTGTCAGCATAAACTATTACCTCTTTAGCTGAAAAGAAAACTGTAAGGAGAATTGACCGCTTTTGGTCTTTTTGTTATACTCATGAGAAGAGGAAAGGCGATGTGTGTTTCACAGTGCTATAAGTAATAATTCAAAAGGAAAGAGGAAAATATATATGACAAAGATAGGTATTATAGGAGCAATGGACGAGGAAGTAAGTCGCTTAAAAGAGAAGATGGAAGTTGATAAGATAGAGAAGAAGGCTGGAATGGAGTTTTATCATGGCAGTCTTGCTGGAAAAGATGTGGTAATCGTAAAAAGTGGAATTGGCAAGGTGAATGCGGGAATCTGCACACAGATTTTAGTGGACGATTTTCAGGTGGAAGCTGTGATCAATACTGGTGTTGCCGGTTCTTTACGAAATGAAATTAATATTGGAGATATTGTGTTGTCTTCCGATTCGTTACAACATGATATGGATGCAACCGGATTTGGATATGAACCAGGCGTCATCCCAAGAATGGAACAGTCTGTTTTTGAGGGAGATGCAAAATTACTTCAGTTGGCAAAAGAGGTGAATGAACAGGTGAATCCGGAGATTTCTACTTTTGTTGGAAGAGTAGTAAGTGGAGATCAGTTTATTTCAGACAAAGAGAAAAAAGATTACCTGATTAAACAGTTTGAGGGTTTTTGTACGGAGATGGAAGGGGCAGCCATTGCCCAGGTTTGTTATCTGAATGAAATTCCATATCTTGTAATCCGTGCCATTTCGGATAAGGCAGATAACAGTGCTACTATGGATTATGGTGAATTTGAGGCAAAGGCCATTGAACATACCGTAAAACTTGTTACAGGAATGATGGAGAAGTTGGCTTAAGCTTGTGAACGGAAAGGTTTGATCCAGATAGAACTGTAACACGGCATTGTCACTTTATTGGATTAAATAGTTGCAGAACTTGTAATGTTCAGATGCGTTTTGTATAATGATATTGTGAACGGTAATGTTCGGAATGATTGCAGAGGAAGAGAGGAGATAAATAATGTACAAGAGTAAGAAATACAGTTATGAATATGAGGAGATCGATGAGCAGGAGAAGTCTTGTGAGACCATAGTTGGAGATATTTTGGCAGATCCGGAATTTGCAAATTTGGAAGAGGTTGTCATTGGATGCTGGGGGGAAGCATGGGATGACGGTGAAGGTGCCGATCAGATTATTAATGACATCATTGAGAATAAAGAAAAATTTACACATATTAAAAGTCTGTTCATTGGAGATATGGATTTTGAAGAGTGTGAGGTTTCCTGGATTATACAGGGCGATTATGAAAAGCTATTTGAGGCTATGCCACAGCTTGAGAAGTTAACGATCAAGGGAAGTACAGGTTTAAAGCTTGGAAAGGTGAATGCATCGAATTTGCGCTCTTTGGAGATTATTTGTGGTGGATTGCCAAAAGAGGTGATTCAAAGTGTTCGTGATGCAAAGCTTCCTGCACTAGAGGAACTTCGATTATACATAGGAGTGGAAGACTATGGATTTGACGGATCCATTGCAGATATCAAAGAACTATTGGAAAAGTCAGATTTTCCTAAGTTAAAGATACTTGGTCTTTGTGATAGTGAGATTCAGGATGAAATTTGCGAGGCAGTATTTGCTTCCAAATATATTAAGCAGATTGAGCGATTAGAACTTTCTATGGGTTCCCTTACCGATAAGGGTGGACAACTTTTGTTGGATAAGCTTCCGGAATTTCTGAATGTGAAAGAGTTGGATGTACATTATCATTATTTGTCTGACGACATGATGGAGAAGTTAGAGAATTTGTCAATTCAGGTGGATACCGATGAACAGAATGAGCCGGATGAATGGGATGATGAGGTCTATTATTATCCAATGCTGACAGAGTAGGAGACAGTTGTGAAAGGTAATCGGATTATTTTAATCGGAGAAGAAGACAGTAAGAGAACGGAATTCTTTTTAAAAGCTGCAGAAACACAACAGATTCCAGTGGGATTCTATGCATGGTCAGAATGGAAAAACAAGGATATCGAGGGTGGGGTTGTGAAAATTGACCCACCCTCTTTTCATGCATACAATATATTGACCCTTTCTGACAAAATAAAGGAATATCAGGCGCAGCTTTTTGAACTGGAAGAGATGGGAAAGAAAAAAGGGATTCGTTTTTTGAATCCACCCTCAGAAATCCTACAGTTGCTAGATAAAGTAGCATGCAAAGAGAAGCTTGAGGAGCATCATGTGGCAGTTACCACTATGGTTGCAAAAAAAGTAAAGGATTATACCGAATTAAAAGAACGAATGGTGGAAAAGAAGCTTCGGTCTGTGTTTTTAAAGCCCGTATATGGATCTGGGGCAGCAGGAATTGTGGCACTTTCCATGAAGCCTGTTAACAGAAAAGTGGTGGCGTATACGGCTGCCTGTGTAGAAGGTGATGTGTTATTCCAGCAAAAGAACATACGGAAAATAACAGATGAAAAAGAAGTGGAAAGGATTGTGAATGGGATTGCCTCTTTGGAAACAATTGTAGAGCGCTGGTATCCCAAAGCAACGTTAGAAGGAGAACCCTTTGATTTTCGTGTGTTATGGCAGTTTGGACGAGTGGAATACATGGTAGCCAGAAAGTCTGCTACCCCTATTACCAATCTTCATTTGAATAACGGCGCGGTTTCATTGGAGGATGCATTGCAAAATGAGGAATCCTGGAATCAAGGAAATATTCAAAAAGATATAGAAAGGGTATGTGAGGAGGCTATGGCACTTTTTCCAAATGTGCACGTGGCAGGTCTTGATGTGATGTTGGATAAGAAGACAGGAAAACCACGTATCATTGAAATCAATGGACAGGGGGATTTGCTGTATCAGGATATTTATGGAGAAAATATAATTTACCGTAACCAAATTGCGAAAATGGGTAGTGTATTTGCATAAATATTCACAGAGGGTTCTGAACCGTTACCACAGAGGAGTAAATTGAGTTTCGCAATTATCATCTGACATAGTTTTGAGAAAGGAGAACAGAGTGTGATGGAGCATAGCAAAAATTGGGCGAATGTGAATATGAATCAGATTGTGGGAAGTCATCATATTTTGTTTATTTGTCTGGATGCACTTCGCTATGACGTGGCAAAGGAACAGGAGCTATTCGAAAATACACCTGTGTTAAATCAAGGGGGAGAATGGCAGAAATGTCAGGCTGTGGGCAATTTCACCTATCCTGCACATCAGGGAATGTTTGCAGGATTTTTTCCATGTTTTGCAGATGCAAAAAAGCATGGAGAGCGGATTCAGCTCTTCTTTCCGGAAAATGTGGGGATGGGAAGAAAGGCACCCAAAGGAGCTTACGGATTTTCCAACGGAACTTTTGTAGAAGCTTTGGGGGGAGAGGGCTATGAAACCTGTTGTATTGGGGGCGTTTCCTTTTTTGACAAACGTTCCGGTCTTGGAAAGGTATTTCCGGGATATTTTAAGCACAGTTTCTGGAACCCCTCTTTTTCGCCAATTGCTCCAGATAGCACGAAAAATCAAGTTACTTTTGCAAAGCAATGGTTAGAGAAGATTCAACCAGGAAAGAAAATCTTTTTATACTTGAATGTTTCCGCCATACATTATCCCAATTATTATTATCTGGAAATGGAACAGAATGGAAAAAGAGACAAGAAATTGCAGCCGGACAGAGGCTATGAGAAGGATACCAAAGAAAGTCATGGAGCGGCCCTTCGGTATGTAGACAGAGAACTGGAACCACTTTTGGAGGCTTTTAAACAAAAAGGGGACACCTTTGTGATCTGCTGTTCGGACCATGGAACCTGTTATGGAGAGGATGGCTGTTTTTCTCATGGCATCAATCATCCGATGGTGAATATTATCCCATATAAACAGTTTTTTATTTAATTTATGAATGCCAAAACCTGCGTATGGAAAGGAGAACAATGTGAAAAACGAGATATACCAACAATATATGTACAGCTATCCCCATAAGACTGCCTATCGGACTTTAGAAGGCGTGGATATTCGGGATTATTTGCCCCGATTGGAGCAGGAAGAGAATAGCTTGTATTTTCATATTCCCTTTTGCCAGGCAAAATGCGGGTATTGCAATTTGTTCTCCGTAACGGGTAAGGGAGCGGATTATGTGGATGCCTATCTGGATGCCATGGAAAGACAGATGAAACAGTATGACCTGGCATCCTATTCTTTTTCGGATGTGACCATAGGTGGGGGAACTCCCCTATATTTAGAGGAAAAACAGTTGGTTCGTCTTTTTGGCATGATAGAGGAGGTGCAGGGGAGAACAGAATATCCTGTGATTATAGAAACTTCACCAAATCAAACTACAGAGGAAAAGCTTGCAATTGTCAAAGCGGGTGGAACCAAAAGAATCAGCCTTGGTATTCAAAGTTTTCAGGAAGAAGAATTGGAAAAATTGTATCGGGTGCATACGCCAAATCAGGCAAGAATGGCTGTAAAGCTCATAGAAAGACAAAATTTTGAATGTGTAAATCTAGACTTTATTTATGGAATTCCCGGACAAACGGAGCAGTCTTTAAGGGAGAATTTGGAGGAGGGCGTTTCTTATGGACCCCAGGAGCTTTTTGTTTATCCGTTGTATATGAAAAGCGGAACCCTGTTAAAAGACAAGCAGATAGAGAGGGAAGAAAACACCAGAAAGTTATATGACTTTGTTTGTGAGTATTTAAGCAAACAGGGCTATGTGCAATATTCCATGCGTCGATTTGTACAGAAGGATTATGTGCCTTTGACACCGGCTATGGAATGTGGCTTTGGAAATACTTTGTCTATAGGATGCGGTGGAAGAAGTTATCTGGGAAATCTTCATTTTTGCACGCCTTACTATGTGAGACAAAAGGATTGCAACCTGCAGTTAGAACGGTATCTTGCTACAAAAGATCATCGAAAAATCACCCACGGATTTTTCCTGGATAAAGAGGAGGAGAAGAGGCGGTATGTGATAAAAAATATATTGTTCACTAGTGGGTTAAATATGGGGAATTTTCGGAAAAATTTTGGAAAAGATGTGGATAAAGAGTTTGCTATCTTGGATATCTGGAAGGAAAAAGGATATTTGAAGAAGGAGGGAGATACCTATAAGCTTACCACAGAGGGCATGGCATTATCGGATTATCTGGGGCCTCAGTTGATTTCCTCAAATGTGAAAGGACGGATGGAAGAATGGGAAAACAAATTTTTTACAGGGGGTATTTGACTTCCTGTAACTATGCCTGCAGTTATTGCCCTTTTTCAAAAAGAAAGATGACCAAAGCACAGAGGGAGAAGGATGAGAAGGCACTTTGGAAGTTCGTAGAAGATCAGAAACAGGAAAAGGAGAAACACGCGGTACAGATTGTTCCATATGGAGAGGCGTTAATTCATGAATACTATTGGAGCGCATTGGCAGAGCTTAGCCAGATCTCAACACAGGAGTATACAGGTTGTCAGACCAATTTGAGCTTTTCAGTAGAAAGAATGCTGAAAGTTTACGAGGAGCATCAGGGAAGAAAAGAAAAACTTCGTCTTTGGTGTACCTTTCATCCGTCCATGACAACTGTGGAGGCATTCGTAGAACAATGCCGAAAACTGGAGGAGGCTGACATTTCTTTTTGTGTAGGAGTAGTGGGAAATCCAGAGGAGATTCCCACACTTTTTCAATTGCGAAAAAGGTTGTCAGATTCCATTTATGTCTGGGTGAACAAAATGGAAGGTCGAAAGAAAAAATATACCGCGGAGGAAGTGGAAGCGTTCCAAAGCATCGATCCCTATTTTTTTCTTCAAATGGAACATAGAAAGGCAGATTTGAAAAAATGTCGGAAATCGGTTTTCTATGAGGCAGACGGGAGCAGGTATTTTTGTAATTTACATGCTGCAGCCAGAGGGACATCCGGAGCAGAAGGTTGTGGAAGGTCAGAGTGTAATTGTTATCTGGCATACAGCAATCGAAAAGATATGGAGGAACTGCTGTTTTTTGAGCCGTATCCTGCCTTTCGTATACCCACGTATCCAAAGGCGGTTTTTCTGGATGTGGATGGGACCATTGTGCCAGAGGGAGAAGAGGAAGTATCGGATCTTATGGCTGGGCGGTTGCGAAGCCTTTCGAAAAAGTGCAGATTATTTTTGGCAACCGAACTTCCCTTTGTCCAGGCAATGAGAAAATGCAAAAAGATTACAGATTGTCTGTCAGGCGGTGTGTTTGCAGGGGGCGGACATATTCGAATCGAAAGGGAAAAGCAGAAAGCATGGGAGCTGATTATTCCCACAAAAGAAATTTTTTCAAAAGAGCAACGGGAAAGCTTGGAAAGAAAGTATCAACTACAGTTTCGAAATTACCAAAAAGGGAACACCCTTTACCGACAGACTTTGGTCGCCAAAAGAAGAGACGGCTGGACAGTGGAGGAACGAGATGCACTGCAAAAGGAAATAGAGGGAATTGCAGAAAGAAAGGGGATTTCATACACACTTCATCTAGAGAAAGGACATCTGGGAATTACAGGAGAAAAGGCAGATAAGAAGAATGGCGTACTTACGATTTGTCGGGAGCAAGGAATAGCTTTGGAGGATGGGGCAGCAGTTGGGGATGCGAAGGAGGATATTCCTATGCTTCAGTTATTCCCAGTACATCTGTTTCGAAAGACGAAAGCCATAAGGTCTGACTTTTATTTTTGAATGTCCGTATTGTGGTGGTACAGAAGTAATAGAAGCGTACCAAAGTTCTTATGGAGCGGTTACAGCGATTAATAATATGTGGGGAGGTGTTCCGCTGTATCATTCCATATGTAGAAAATGTGGAAGTGTATTAAGAAGCTATGTAAAGGAACCAGAGAAGTTATTGAAGAGAAAGGATAGAAAAAAGTAAAAAGCATTTGTTCATTGACTCTCCCCTTAAGGGATATGCCAAAATAGGAAATGCAGAAAGAAAGGAGGAATATGGAATGCTTAAAATAGGCGAGTTTTCAAAGCTTTCGCATCTTACCGTAAAGGCGCTAAGCATTTTTCATAAGGGACCTTATGCTCAGATAGGAGAAGCCTATTCTTTTATCATGAAATATGCCGAAGAAAATGGGTACAAGGTGGCTGGACTTGCCAGAGAATCTTATATTGATGGCATTTGGAATAAAGAGTCGCCAGAGGAATGGCTGACAGAAATTCAGCTGCCAATTCAATAGGGATGAGAAAGGGCTGCGAAAAAGAAGAAAAACGATAGTGAGAAAACCTAGAAGAGGGAAAGAACCCGGTGATCCAATATTGGTTCACCGGGTTTTTCAGTGTAGAGAAAAATGACCATGAAAAGACAGATATTGACACTTATGAAAAACTATGTTACGATTACTACGACAGATATACTACGATAGACGTAGTAACAACAGACGTAGTATGTCAGACATAGTAAAAAGGGGGTGGCATTATGGCACATATAAGCAGCGATGTTATGCGGGGATACAATGACACCATTATCTTGTTCTTTTTGCTGAAAGAACCATCTTATGGATATGAGATCTCCAAGCAGATCCGACAGGTTTCAGAAGAAAAATATATCATTAAAGAAACTACCTTGTACTCCGCATTTACCCGTATGGAGAAGAATGGATATATCGAATCCTATTCGGAACAAGACGATCAACAGAAGAAGCGGAGAACCTATTATCGCATAACAGAACTTGGCAGGCAATACTATAAAGAGAAGTGTGAGGAATGGAAAGTTACACAGGAAGTGGTAACGAAATTTATTTCGGAGTAAATGGTTGTTAATGGAGTGCCATTTACCAAATGAAGGATAGAAACAGGGATACTCTGTGAACAGAAATCAGAATAATGAGGAGGATTTTATATGGACACAATCAGAACCTATTTGGACAACATGTTCCAAGCTTTTCCTGATACACCAGACGTACGGCGGGCAAGGGAAGAACTGCTTCAGATGATGGAGGATAAATATACAGAACTGAAAGCAGAAGGAAAAACAGAAAATGAAGCAGTGGGGATTGTAATTTCCGAATTTGGAAATATTGACGAACTGATGGAAGATTTGGGATTGCAGGAGGTCATTGAAACACAAGAACAGGAAGAGGTCTATTCTGGCAAATGGATCGATCAGGAGGAAATCAAAGTATGCATGAAAGCGTTCCAAATACATGACTGGATGATTGCATTAGGTGTACTACTTTGTATCGTATCACCAACTTCAGTTATTATGGGAGATGCATTACATTTTAATAGTCTCTTTGAAGGAACCAGTATATGCATCATGCTTTGTACTATTGCAATTGCGGTGGTACTGTTTGTCTTATCTGGTGGAGTTACCAAAGAATGGACCCAGGAATCGTTTCGTCTCGATGAACAGGCAAAGCAATATCTTATAGATGAGAAAAAGAGCAAAAGTGTATTTTACCAGATCCTGCTATCCATTGGTATTGCAGGTTGCATTCTCTGCCCATTGCCACCGATCATTGTAGATAGCCTAAATCTCGGTGGTTTCTGGGAAGAATTATCCGGAGCAATGGTTTTGGTGGTAGTGGCAGTCGGTGTGTTTCTGATTATTTATGGAGCCAGCATGCGTGCAAATTACCGTCATCTTTTATACGGCATTAATGTAGGAAAAACTGCAAAAGAAGATCCCTATGAGTATTCCAGCCCACGTTCCAAAACAATATCCAGTTTATACTGGAATACGGTGACTTGTATCTACTTGTGTTGGAGTTTTCTTTCTTTTGACTGGCATATTACTTGGATCATTTGGCCAATTGCGTCAATTTTCTTTGGCCTTCTAAAAATTGTATTGGAAGATCCGGATAAGGAGGTACGTTAAATGTTAAGAAAAATGTATTTGATTATTATATGGTCCATCACGATCCTTTGTATTGGTTTTGGATGTGTGAGGTATGACAATGGACGTGGATATTTGCTTTTCAGCTTTTCAGGAACAAAAGCCTACGAAGAAGTAAATGATTTTTCGGATAAGATAGAACGAACCACAGAAAACAAAACAGGTGAAAAAGGTACACATGTCTATGAACAGCCGTTTACAAACCTGGTAATTGACTGTGATGTGGCGGATGTCACTGTAAAAAGGGGCAATACGTTGTCATGTGACTACCGTATTGCCAGGGACACCAAGTACGCTTTCGACTGGAAACCAGAGAACGAAGGAACTGCATATATTACATTGGAAAATCAGAAGAAATCCAATAGCAGAGGCTCTTCCTTTATCATTTACGTCCCTTCTGAGGTGAAGCTATCCAACCTGACAGTTGAAAATGCGGTAGGAGATACACTTGTAAAGGAGGTATCCATCGATACGGTTTCCATTACTGCAGGTGTAGGTGACCTAGAACTAGAACAGGTTACTTCGAAAGATATTACCCTGGATTCAGACACTGGAGATGTTGACGTATCGGACGTAGTGTTCCAGAACCTGTCTGCAACATTGTCTGTTGGAGATTGTACAATTGATGACGTGGATGTGGACAGTTATAACTTAGACCTTCGTTCTGGTGTGGGAGATATTGATATAAATAGTGACTCTTATCGCTCGAAATGTATCATAGAAAATGGACTCTCACAGAGTATTACAATTTCTAGTTCTGTTGGAGATATTGAGATTGAAAAATAAACTATCTTGCCCCTTCCCTTAGGGGAGGGTCTATATTTTTTAGTCATTATGTATATCTGGCATTTTACGAATTGCACCCTCTGAATAGATAATATGTAGTGACCTCACATTTGCACTAACGTGGATTTACCTGTAAGATGTAAATTGAAAACACAAACATCGGTAACAGGGATTACCGCATACAAAAGGAGGCCACTATTATGAATTATAA
>JBGVLO010000029.1:0-2222 GCA_045124315.1 Lachnospiraceae bacterium | reverse complement strand
CCAGAACGAACCATTGTCTCTGTAATTTCTAGTGCCTGTTCTCCATTATCCGGCTGCGAAATATATAAATCCTCAATATTTACACCAATATTTCTCGCATAAACAGGATCAAGCGCATGTTCTGCATCAATAAATCCAGCTATACCTCCAGCCTTTTGTACTTCAGCTACCATATGTAATGCAACTGTTGTCTTACCACTTGATTCTGGTCCATAGATTTCTACAATTCGACCTCTTGGAACTCCACCTACCCCAAGTGCTATATCTAAACTTAAAGCCCCTGTTGGAATTGCTTCTATTTGCATATTCGCACTCTTATCTCCCAACTTCATAACCGAACCTTTACCATACTGTTTTTCAATCTGAGCCAACGCTGACTCTAATGCTTTTAATTTATTTGTATCTTTTGCCATTATTCTATCTCCTTTTCACGAACGTTTGTTCTTATAATAATATAATTTTTTTCGTATGTCAAGAACAAATCTATTTTCTCTTTATTCAAAAAAATAAACTCATACTTAATTTATTAAATTTCGTTTATAATTGGATTTCGTTGTGATGAAACTCTACTCACACAAATAATTTAGAATATTAAGACTTCTATAGTATAACAATCTTTTTCTCATATGTAAACCCCTTTTTTTATTTTCCAATTTTTTATTTTTTCTAATAATAGTTCGGTTGCTGTTCACACTCAATGTCATGATACCGGGATCAAAAGCCCATAACCTAACGCTTGACTCGAAATGCAAATATATCTGCAAAAACTGTATGAACATGTTAGCAGTTGGCAAGCCTGTTGGATTTTATTAACTAATCCAGTACCACTAGTGTTATGACATGTTGATATTTAACCAAATATTCTGGTTATCATTTCCGTTTTATGATACAATAAAAAGAAACGGCGGTGATTTCCTATGGCAAGACCAAAAAAGTACAAAATCAAACTTACGGATGATGAATTAAAATGTTTAAAATCTGTAATCCGAAAAAATAAAACATCAAAAACAATTCGATGCAGATGCCAGATCATTATTGATCTGGATGAAGCCCACGGAAAAGTTTTGACCCATGAGCAGTCTGCCAAATCTAATGGTGTATGTCTGGCAACAGTAACCAATACCGTGAAAAAGTATTTTGAGGGTGGTATTGATGCAGTAACTGAATTTAAGCGTAATGTTAATTCTGATAATGCAAGGCGTGTACTTGATGGACGTGCTGAAGCACGTATCATCGAACTGGCCTGTGGTCCGGTGCCGGAAGGACATTCAAGATGGACCATTCGGTTGTTGGAAGAGAAATCAAGAGTTGTTCTTGATACTCCTGTCAGCCGTGAGGCAATCCGGAGAGCTTTAAAAAAAACAAACTTCGACCTCACAAAAACGACTACTGGTGCATCCCCTCAAAGGAAGATGCCGAATTTATAGCATGTATGGAAGATGTCCTTGATGTATATGAACTCCCATACAATCCTGAAAGACCAGTTGTTTGCATGGACGAAAAGCCTTACCAGCTATTGGATGACGCAAGGGAAGCACTGCCTATGCGCCCGGGCAACAATCAGAAAATAGATTCTGAATATGTCAGGAATGGCACCTGCAGTATATTTGCTTTTGTCGAACCACTTGGAGGCACTCATCATGTCAGCGTGCGAGAACATCGTACTGCTTTAGACTGGGCAGAAGAGATAAAATATCTCGTAGATGTCATGTATCCGGATGCAGAAAAAATAATTCTTGTAATGGATAACCTCAACACCCATAAACCAGCATCCCTGTACAAAAGGTATCCGGCAGATGAGGCGCGAAGGATTATTAAGCGTCTGGAAATTCACTATACGCCCAAGCATGGAAGCTGGCTTGACATCGCAGAAATAGAACTTAATGTAATGACCAGACAATGTTTGTCACGAAGGATTGAAAGTATTGAAAGCCTTCGTGAAGAGTTAGCTGCGTGGGAGGTCGAGCGCAATACAGTTGCTGCAAAAGTTAATTGGCAGTTCCGAACTGCCGATGCCAGAGTGAAGCTGAGTTCATTGTATCCTGAGTTTACAACAGCTTCCGAATAGGGAGTTGTTGTAATGCTAAATATCAACATGTCAGTACACTAGTTGTGAATACAAAAATCGAGTAGGAGGGGGTGACTAACCCCCGTCCTCTCACACCACCGCTCATGCGGTTCCGCAAGCGGCGGTTCGGTTGTTCAAAGATGTGCCTATGCCT